>CAYMUP010000001.1:0-62799 GCA_964393815.1 uncultured Candidatus Saccharibacteria bacterium
TAAACGCTGAGACAATGGACGAAGCGCGCACAAATGCCACGAAATACGCCTACACTACTGCGGTCAAATATTGTATCGAAAATGATGGGCTCCACAGAGACGAAGATAAAGTGCAGCTAGGACAAAAGCCCGAGAACTGGATGAAAGGGTTTAATGTCAATGTTGGTTACTTAATTGATTCAGGGGATGGTGAGAGAGAGTGTGGGAACCTCATAACGACTGCGCTCGCCCAATTTGGCTATGATTCAAACCATTATATAGATTTCTTTAAGGACATGGGCTATAGCTGTACCACTACAGCATGTAAGTTTAGTGGAAGCAAAGAGGACCAGACACACAACTTCCAGACTGTTGTCAGAAGAAAAAGTTTACCGACTACTGCCACACCTGCCATGAAGACAGTGTTGTATCTGGCTGGCTTACAAGCAGAGTGCGAAGTGGAACAAGTGAATGAGCCAAACGACGCCGCAATTGAAGATGCAATAAACCTGCGCCACGATACAACAGTTGTCTATTTTGCGCAGGCCAATGCAGGAGTTATGAGTCTTGGCACTACAGTATACAAGTACGATACAAACAACCTTGTACGTGTTGTTGATTACGGCTCAGATTTCCGCAAACAAGATACTTGCATGGATATGGCACCAAAGCTTCGAGATGCATCAAAAGCTGCAGCTGAGCAACAAATAAAAGAGTTCGGCGAAAAGAAAAAAGAACTCTACCTTGAGGCCGCATTAAAGGCAGCTTGTGGCGAGCCTTCAACCTCACCTGGTTACATTCGCTGCTCAGACGGTGTAAAGTCTGCTTTTGCGACCTGTTACGCAAAGGCATTTGGGGGAGGCACCGGCCTTGGATCTGGAGCCAACCCTGACGATGTTGCCACAAAGGGTGAGCAGGGTCTAGCAAACTGTCTTTCTGCCGCCACAGGAACCTCTGCAGACACGTTTATGACCGGGTTTCAATCTGTAAAAGCAGAGTTAGATGCTCTTGCCAACTCATATCAAACTTCGACTTCAACTCAGACCGATGACTCCGACGACTGTCCACTCCCGAGTGATGCCGAAATGCGCTGGCTCGGCTGCGCCGTATTTGGACTGCTCAGAAAGGCAACTGAAACACTACACGACTACATACAGCAGTTCCTGTACGTTTCGGTTTCAAACATCTTTAATGACAACATAAAGAATGTTTCAAACAGTTTTCGCGCTATCGCCATAGGCATAATTATTATAGCTGGCCTAACTATGATCATCTCTCAAGCACTAGGTTTCGAACTATTTGACGCCTACACAATCAAAAAACTTTTGCCTAGGCTTATTGTGGCGCTACTCGGGGTCGCGCTCGCCTGGCCACTTATGAAACTTATGGTCATACTCTTTAACGATTTAGGGTTAGGCATGGGCTCAGTACTCGATGACATTAGTGGTTTTGGTGGGTCTTCGACGGATGGTGTTGGCACAGGATCTGGAATAATATCCGTCTTCTTTGGTGGGGCTGCCGTCGTGGGCACCGTCTGGGCAATGGGCGTACTGGGCGGGCTCTCACTCATCGGTACAGCCGTGCTTTCGATGTTTGTAGGCATGATTGTGCTTGCCGTGCGCCAGGTAATGATACTTATGTGCGTCATACTGGCACCTTTCGCCATTGCTTGTTATGTACTGCCTGGTACACAAAAAGTTTGGGCCTTTTGGAAAAATACATTCATGACCGCGCTTTTTATGTACCCCATCATCATGCTTTTCATCGGGGCAGGGCGTGCCGCCTCAGCGATTATCGGTAGCAACGGCAGCAGTGGCGCCATGAACATTTTGGCCATCATGCTGTATTTTGCGCCGTACTTTATGCTGCCATACGCCTTCAAGATGGCTGGCGGCCTGATGAGCACCATCTTTGGCCTTGCCAATGACAGGGGTCGCGGCGCCTTTGACCGTATGAAAAAATTCCGTGGTAATCAGATGGGCAAGCGCATGCAACACCGCGGCAACCGCATTAACCGAGCCACTACCGAACGCCAAGCGTCTCTGCAGCGTGCCATGAAAGCCCGCGCCAGCCGTTCTGGCCGCATAGGAAAAGTCCTGTACGGCGCTGGAGCTAGTGCTATGGATGGCTACCAGGGTAACTTAGAGGCACGTGTCTCTGCATTTCAAGCTGCAGGGTCGAAAGAACTAAACGACCAGATCGCAACCGGTATGGACGACGAGCCTCGCGGTCTCACTGTCAACAAAGTTGCTGCCTTAGATCAGGGGAAGGTAGTTCGTGGACAAAACGTGATAGGCGGTTATCACTACGCAGCAGGTCAGACTGCCGCTAGTGCTCTTTACCGTGTTGGCGAAGACGGGACTCGTCAGTTTAAGTCACTCGGGGGTGCATGGGTTGATGAAGCTGCAGTCGACAGAGCTCACAAACGATGGGGCAGCGACACCAATGCACAACAGGCCGCACTGTCATACGAAATGCGTAAAGCAAATAGCGAACAAGAGGTCGACGGCATCAACAGCAGATACGCTCAGCTGGCGACAGGGGCAGGTGGCTGGGGCATGACAGATACTCAAGCTGGCGGAGCCTGGATCGGCGCTGCCTTCGAGAACCAAAATCAACACATTGAGTTTAAGAAAACTAACTGGGAAACGGGTGAGCTTGGTTCAGGTGGTTACCAGAGCCTGGTCGATGAAGTATATGAAAAGAAGGGAAGCTACCCGCTATCACAAATGCACTCCCGCACTATCGAGCGTTTGAAGCAGTCTTACGAGGATGCCGGCCGGATTATTCAATCTGGGCAATTCCAAAACGCTGATGGGTCTACTCGATCAGCAAGTGTAGAAGAAATTCAACAAGCCTATGACAGGCAAGAAAAGATCGCTGGGATCGCAGAAACCTTTATGCACGATGCAGGAATGTCAATGGGACCAGATGGCAAAGAACAGGGGCCAAGGCCCGACGCTACTGGCCAACGCGTTGTTTCTGGTCAAGGTGCCGCTCACACCAATGAACGTGTATTTGAGCTAGCTCGACTCACCGGCGTTCTTGCGGACGAACCAAAGGGAAATTATGCCCCTCCAGCCGTTCACACACAGGTACCTGCCACAAACCCAAATACTGGTCTATCGACAACCCCAAATCAACGTTCGCAACACCGCGGTTAGTTTAACCAATTCGTAATTTCATAACAGCTTATTGACTTTTGTGTTTCATTGTGCTAATGTATAAACATGAACTCGCACGAAGCAGCACCAGTCGTAGCAGAGATACAGCAGCTATCTACCGATCACCTCCGCTCAGTTGAGCTAAATGAAACTGCATACAAATGCCTAGGGAAAATAGTTTTGCAAAACCCAGAGATAAGTCTAGATACATTTGAAGGTCATTACAATTCTGTTTTCCCCGGCGCTACCGCTAAGGATCCGGATCATGGCTACAAAGTAACCGCTGCATTTGAGCAACTGCAAGCAGAAGGTGTGATTGCCCTTGGCGCAAATGATATAACTGAAAGTAAACCGAGAAGATGGGGTAGGGACAAGCATCCAGGAAAGACTGTGGGCCCTGAGAATCTTACCTTTGCAGTAAGTGGCCATACACCACCGACATCCCTTCGGCAGAACAAAAAAGCCTTTTACAAAGCTAGTAAAGACGCTCGTAGAGACGCTAAAGCAAAAGCTAGGGCGGAGGGGAAACCCTTTGGCCAAGGCAGTGGAGAAATCACCTGGTCAAAAGTAGCTTTTGGAAATAGAAAAGTTCAGCAATCAAGAAACAGAAGTGCAGCTATGGGGGCTCGTCTCAAAGATTTAACAACCCCAAATAGTGCTGACAGTGCGGCAGTAAAAGCCGCGAAGTCTGTGGCGCGGACAATTGGTAAAGATAGTATTTACGAGCACAATAAACGCTTAAAGGACAGGGCAGACAAAGAAATTAAGAGGCAAATCGGAATTGCAAAAAGGAGTCATTCAGCCCCAAGCCCAGCTATAACCGAAGCAACCCCAGCGAGCCGACAAACTGTTAGAATTAGCCCAGAAGTTGCCGAGTGGGCCAAAGAAAGGGTTACAGTTGCTAGGTCTGATGGTGGCGGTGGAGAGAAAATTGAGGTTAATGACGCTAACCAACTTTCTCTAAAAGCTGTTAAGGAAAGCTTGTTTACGCAAGATCAAGTCGAAGTTACCATTTGCCGCGCCCACGACGCCTACATGGAGGCAATTCGTGGAAGCGGTATGACCCCAGAAGCCGCTCGCGATGTCAGGAAAACAGTTATTCGTGCTGAAGCCGAGAAAGCCATTTTAGAAGTAGCTGGCAACACTCGAGTACCTGCTAGTCTTCTTAATAGCTTTGTAGATCTGATCGCCCAACATTACTCAGGGCAAATTGGCCAGAATGCCATTCGAGACCACGAGCAGACAAAGCAAGACCTTCTAAGCACTTAGGGCTAGGGCACTACGGCCTAAAAGTCTGTCTTATAGAAAAAGTCTGAGGATTTAGCTTGCACGTACTGACTACAGTCTGCGGTAAGAAAATCCCATCGGTAGCCGGTCAATAAGGTATACTATAAGCAGTATGGGGACGTACAAGGTTATTCAAGATATCGAAGCGGACGATAAGCTCTTTGGGCCGTTCAGCTTAAGGCAGTTTATTTACCTCGCCATTGCAGGGCTGCTCGGGTGGTTGTCATTCGTTGCGGTAATGAAGGGTATTCCCTATGTGTTAATCTTGACCGCGCCAATTATCATTTTTGCCGGATTCTTGGCTTTCCCTTGGGGCAAAGACCAACCGACAGAGCTTTGGTTGCTTGCGAAACTGCGTTTCTTTATAAAACCGCACAAGCGTATATGGGATCAGACGGGCGCCAAAGACCTGGTGTCTATAACCGTGCCAAAAAAGATTGAGCGCGTGCTGACCGATGGTCTGAGCCAATCAGAGGTACGTAGCCGACTGGGCGCACTCGCAAACACCATCGATAGTCGGGGTTGGGCGATAAAAAATGTCAATGTCAACGTCGGAGCGATGGCGCCGGCCTATGCCGCTTCAGATCGTTTGGTTGACGTCGCCACCACTCTGCCTCAAGAGGTGCAGAGTATTGATGTGACCGCTTCCGACGACATACTCGATGATGCCGCGAGCCCAATTGCACACCAGTTTGACGCCATGATCGAGCAATCTGAGTCAACCAAACGTCAGGCACTGATCACCCAGATGAGCCAGCCTGCCCAGACAACTAGTCCCAACCCTTCTGTGGCCGGGCAGCCGGCCCCAGACTACTGGTTTCTAAGCCAACCGACTACGGTTCCGCCCGCCCAGAGTCATTCTGACGCCACGGACGACGCCCAGACCACAAACTTCCCCCTGACTGATCCAACCCCAATAGCCATACCGAGTGCCGCCACGCCAACCGACGAGGAAGCGGCATTGCTTGCCGAACGTAGGACAGAAGATGATCAAGCAGACGCCACTACAAGCCACTTAAAGACTATCAAAACCCCTGAGCAGATTGCCGAAGAAGCCAAGCAAGCTCAAGCAGAGGCCGCACGTCAAGCCGCAGAAGCCGCTGCTGCTGCACACCGAGCAAAAGAAGCAGAAGAGGCCGGAAAAGCACAAGTGACTACAGACCGCCAAGTTGCTATAATGAACCTGGCAAGTAGAGATGATCAGGACGTCGCAACACTGAGCCGCCGTGCTCAAAAAGAAATCAAAGATAATGATGATGGCGAGGTCGTGATACCGCTGAGGTAAGCGCTTTTAAAAGCACGAAACCGCGGTGGGCAATGAGGGTACAATGAATCCAAACCAACAACAAGGACAACCAGTCGGAGCGAGAGGCTATGGGCAACAGCCCACTGTTAGTGCACAACCGGCTAGCAGCGCAGGCGTCAAAAAATCAAACCCAAACAGTACTCAAAATACGCTGCAGATTGCCGAAATACGCGATGGTATTGTGATAATGAACGATGGCACTTTTCGGGCGGTCGTGATGGTAAAAAGCATCAACTTTGACCTGATGAGTCCGCAGGAACAGGAAGCAGTGGAGTACGCTTACCAGGGGTTTTTAAACTCGCTGTATTTCCCAGTGCAGATTTTTGTCCGCTCCCAGCGCGTCGACTTGCAGCCTTATATCGAGAAGCTCGATAAAATCCGCACCGAACATGACAACATGCTACTGGCACTCCTCATGGACGACTATGTCGGCTACATAGACCAGTTGAGCATGCAGACCAACATCATGGACAAGAAGTTTTACGTGGTGATACCTTTTGAGCCGGCCGTCGACCCCAGCAAGCTGCTCACCAAGGACAAAAACTTCATCACTGGGCTAGTGGACATGTTTAGCAAAAAAGAAGACCACGTCGTTATCAATGAAAATGATCTAGAAAATGCCAAATCAGAGCTGCGTAACCGCGTCCAGGCTGTGCTTGGAGGTTTACAACAGTGCAGCATACAGGGTTTGCCGCTTGACACCCAGGAGCTCATCGAGCTCTATTACGACACCTATAACCCAGACACCGCAACCCGGCAGCAGCTCAAAAACTTCAACGATCTCAGTGCTGACGTAATCACCAAGGGGCAGGGAGTAGCAGAGCAGCCACACCTGCAGAGGGAACTACAATAATGGCTTTTGGCAAGAAACAAAAGATTGACCCCGTAGCGCTTGCCCAGGCTCAACAGGCAAGAGAGCAGGCAGAGGTTGCCGATGCCTTTCGGAAGGGCATTACGGCGCTCCGCGACTTTATCGCGCCGAGTAGCATCGAGTTTTCTGGCACATACTTTCAAATCGGCACACGATTTGCTCGCACCTACTACGTCTTTGGCTACCCAAGACAGATTTACACTGGTTGGCTAAGTGGGCTCATTAACCTCGACGAAGTGATGGATCTTGCCATCTACGTGTACCCGGTGGAGAGCCAGGTTGTGCTCGAAAACCTACGCAAAAAAGTTACCCAACTCGAGGCGGGTCTGCAGATAGACGCCGAAAAAGGTCGTGTACGTGACCCGGCAAAACAGGCCCAGATTTTGGACGCCGAAGAAATGCGAGACAAACTGCAGGTTGGCGAAGAGCGATTCTTCCGCTTTGGGCTGTATTTCACCATCTATGGTGGCAGCCTGGAGGAGCTGGAGTTCATCAGTCACAAGGTCGAAAGCATGCTCGGCCAACAGCTCGTCTACAGCAAGCCGGCCACCAGCCAGCAAGAGCAGGGGCTCAATAGTGTTGTGCCGCAGCTCGTAGACCAGCTACAGATTCGCCGCAACATGTCGACAGGTGCCATTAGCACCAGTTTTCCTTTCACGAGCGCCGACCTCACACAGGACAACGGCATTTTGTACGGCATAAACATGCACAACTCTGGCCTCGTCATCTTTGACCGCTTTAGCCTCGAAAACGGTAACTCCGTAGTCTTTGCTAAGTCTGGCGCCGGCAAAAGCTTTACAGTGAAACTGGAAGCGCTCCGCAGTCTCATGTTTGGCACCGAAATCTTCATCGTTGACCCAGAGAACGAGTACGAGCGTATGTGCGACGCTGTGGCAGGCGCGTACGTGAGACTAAGCCTCAACTCAGCCACACGCATCAACCCATTTGATCTACCAAAAGTCGTCGATACCGATGAAGCAGACAATGCACTGCGGTCCAACCTAATCACTTTGCACGGGCTTCTTCGCCTCATGATGGGCGGTGCCCAGTCGCAGATGATGGGTAACACGGCGGTGGCACTACCCGCACTTGCCCCGAGTGAAGAGGCCGACCTCGACGCCGCTCTCATAGACACCTACGCCAAGGCCGGCATCACCAACGACCCGCTAACCCACACCGCCACTCCCCCAACCATCTCCGATCTGTATGACACACTGCTACACATGGGCGGCACAGGGCCACAGCTCGCGCAACGGTTGCGCAAGTACACCAGCGGGACGTTCGCCGGCATTTTTAGCCAGCAGAGCAACATAAACATCGACAACCCGATGGTGGTGTTTAACATCCGCGACCTCGAGGACGAACTACGTCCGGTCGCCATGTATATTGTGCTCAATTACATCTGGAATAAGACCAAGAGCGACCAGAAACGCCGTATACTCATCGTCGACGAGGCGTGGCAGCTTATGAAATACGAAGACAGCGCCAACTTCCTCTTCTCCTTAGCCAAACGGGCACGTAAATACAACCTGGGCATCACCACGATCACTCAAGACGTCGAGGACTTTATGGGCTCTCGTATGGGCCGCGCCATCGTCGCCAATGCCAGCATGCAAATACTGCTCAAACAGTCGGCCAGTGCTGTCGACGTGCTCAGTGAGGTCTTTAAGCTGACCAGCGAGGAAAAGAAGCGGCTCGGCCAATTCCCCGTCGGGCAGGGACTTTTCTTTGCCGGGCAAAACCACGTACACATTCAAGTCGTCGCCAGCCCTACCGAAACTGGCCTCATCACTACCAACCCGGTCCAGGTCCAAGCCATGCAACAAGGCACCATGAGCCAACCCCAAGGCACCATCGACCTTAGCAACCAACTGTACCCCGGGAGTACCAATAACCTCTCTTAGCAAGAGGGTAGGATCACCATGGCTAATGCCGTATACGACGACAAAGACACTAATCTCGACGAACTAGAGAAAGCGTTTCATGCGCCGAGCGCCGAAACCTCTGGCTCAGATATTGCCCGTCAGCGAGAAGTCGATTCTCTCAACAACCAGTTCAATCACTCCCCAGACGAAGCAACGGAAACAAAAAAACCACTAAAGTCAGATGACGCTGAAACCCTGAAAGACAAAGAAGAAACCCCCGATGACACAGTGGGAGAAGGTTACACTGGGGGAGGCAAGAAATCTGGTTCGGCTGCTTCGCGCATGCGAAACCGCTTTTTAAGATCGCCAAAGACAGTTTCTATCTTTGGAACCGGGGCACTCGTGCTCGGTGCCGGAACTTTTTTTGCTTTTATGTCTGCACCGCTCCTACAGATAGTCCATTACGCTAATATCCTACAAAACCCGATTAAGATTAGCGAAAACGCTAGCAACCAACGGCTTGGGCACTTCCTGTGGGCACAGCGCTCAGTGGGCAAAGGCGGCGCAGGACAAAATGTCGTGGCTCGAACTAGAGTAAACGCTGTGGAATACAAAATGGTTAAGACGATCAACGCGCGCATGGCCAAAATCGGTCTTACCTATGACTTTAGTGATCTTGGCCGAGTAAAAGGTATCACAATAGACATCTCCAAGCATCCTGACTACAAGTCACTTTCTGACTCTGGTGCTAGAGCCAAGCTTGCCGATGCGCTAAAGGTCTCGCCAGATCAAATAGAGCTGCCAAAACGAGGTGGTGTGCTCTTGAAAGTTGACGTCTCTAGACTGCCAATCAAGGTTCAGCGAAGCTTCTTCAAAGGTCAGGTCAAAACACTAGGAGAGGGGAGGGTAATCACTGCTTTAAATGCACGTATTATTGGTAAATACCTAAAATTACCGCCAAGGTGGTTGCATCCTTGGGAAAATCAGAAGAAAAACCTAGGGAACGCATTACTTGAAACTAATACCTATAAGAAGTTTAAGGCTTGGGAAGAAGAACGGCTGAAGGCCAAGTCGGCTCGCTCAGCAGCAGCAAAGGCTAAATTTGCAGAAGTAAGGGGTAAATTCTCGGCAAAAGCTGGGGTTGGGGGAGCAATCCTTGGTGGGCAAACAGTGTTGTGTGTCATTCGTGAAGCCGCAGAGAAAATTCCCGAAGCAAACCGAGCCAACTTTGTAGAGCCTGGGGTAGCATCAGCAGCAGACGCCATGGCTATGGGGTCACAGGTTGAGGCCGCTGATGACTTTAATGATGCTATGATATCTGCAACACTCGCAAACTGGACCGACAAGGACGGCAAGACACCTTTCCACGCCCAGGGAATTCATAATCTTGAGGGTAAGTCGGGTGGCACACCAGTAGATGAAGCTACCGCTAAAGCTTTCGACCCTGACAATAGCGCCTCAGCAATAACAAAAGTTCTTGACGAAAAACTTCAAGCAGACAGTATATGCAGTGGCGTTGGCCTGCTGATTGGTGGGGTTGTTGGTATTAGTTTGATACTCTCCGGACCAGGCGGTTGGGCAATCAAAGCAGGTAGTGTAGCTGTAGGCGCCGCCACTGGCATAGCAGCAATTTCCCTTGTAATGAAATCTGTTGAGCATTTTCTCGTCGACGAGCCGCAGGAATTTATTGCCCACCAAGGTCCAGTAGGGGGTAACTTCGACGCACTAGGAGCCATCGAATTTGCAAACATCAATGGACGTGCGTCTGGTGGGGTTCGTCTAAACAACCAGCAAACGGCTCTACTCCAGCAAGAGGTATTTGATAATCAGTTATATGATTTTCAACAAAAAAGCTTTATTGCGCGCGTTTTCAACACAAGAGACTCTAAATCGCTAGCAGGTCAGGTTATCGATCAGGCACCGGTTACAGCCAGTGAGCAGGTTGCCTCAGCAAAGCGCACGCTCTCAGATACACCCCGATTAGCTTATGCTGGTCTTGCCAATATATTTAGCAGTAAAAGGGTTAAGGCTGCACCCGTAGCGCCACTAATACCTTACTACGGTATGCCGGCGGGTACACTCGATCAGCCGGGGATGGGAGACCCGTATGAACTTGGCGACCACGTAGCTGACCTGCTTGATAGTTCAAAAGGCGGTGATCTGATAGAACATGCTTCTGTCTGCTGGGGAAATAAAATATCAAAAGAGAACGGTGTATGGGATGTGAAAAAAGATCGAGACGTCAACCCGGCATCTGCCGAGTTTCAAGAGGGGCACTGTGACGACTGGTCGGCCGATGTCCAGGCTATTAGTACCTGGATCGGCTACGTCCACGACGCCGACGGATACCTTTGTGCGAACGCTACCAAAGAAGACACGGGTGATAGCTGCGACCGCGTGGGCGTCGGCACAGTCGCCTCAAGCGCTACAGAGCAAACACCAGCAACGTTTAACCAAGATGATCTGCTCAAAGACTCCTCGAGTATGAATTGCCCAGCTGGCACCGAAGATTTGGGTGCTAATGGCGTCCAAGAGGGCTGGACGGGCGGCAATATGGTCAAGATCAGAGTTTGTGGTATACCTGGCATGAAAAACACCGGTGGGTCGCATGTTCCTGGTGACAATGGCAATGTCGTGGTAAATGTGCGCATAGCCGCAAACTGGCTAGCGCTTTTCAACAAAGCAAAAGCAGACGGTATTACGCTAGCAGCCGTCAGTGGTTTCCGTACCTATGCCCAACAGGAGGCGCTTTGTCCATGTGACGGAGTAAATGTCGCCAAGCCAGGAACAAGCAACCACCAAATGGGTCTTGCGATTGACATAGCAGGCACAGGTATCATGGGAAGCAACTCGTCAAGCTGCACGCTCAGAGCGATCGACCCAAGTAGCAAAATATGGACCTGGCTCAACAACAACGCAGCCGCGCAGGGCATCAGGCAGTACACTAAAGAATCTTGGCACTGGGACCCAGACCCGACAAAATCCGGCAACCGCTGCGGCGGAGATGGGTCAATGAGAACATGAGGAAACGATTTCCCGGACTCGTATCTGTTGCGGTTGTAGTAGTGGTGGTTAGCGCCCTACCACATACCGCATATGCAGTACTGCCACCCGATCAACAGAGACTTATCCGACAGCAAATCTACTACTACGACGCAGCTCCGGCCGCCAACTGTAGCGGGTCAAGCACCAGCCTGCCAAATGGCAACTCGGCCCAAAACGGCAAGGCGGTTTTCGACTTTTTAGTCTCCAAGGGACTCAAGGATTTTCAAGCTGCAGGGGTCGTGGGCAATATGGTTGCCGAGTCTGGCATATTGCCTCAGCGACTCGAGGGCACGGCAGCAGACAAAATTACCACCGCGGAAGATTATATCTCTAGAGGACTAAACGGAGGGTGGGGAATTGTCCAGTTTACGCCAGGCACAAAGTTTATTCTAGCCAAACATCCACAGGGGCAAAACCCGATGCACACCGTAGCAGAAGCCAACAATCTCGGTACGCAGATTGATTTCATCTGGCAACAACTAGAGGGTAAAACCTCGATCCCAGAGGCAAGGGCAGGCAAGCTTCTGATGGCTACCACGACGATCGAGGAGGCTACTACATCGTTTCAAAATGACTATGAGCGGCCTTATGATAAAGTCGGCTCGTTGCCACAACGTATCGCCAACGCTAAAACGGCCCTAGCAGCTTATGGCTCCGGCCAAACCACTACCGCTACTGCCGTCGCCGTTGGGGCCTGTGACAGCGGTGGTACGGGCGAAAACACCTCGCGCGATGGTTTTTCACTCCCTGTAGATCAAAAATTTTACGCGAGCAATCCAGATTGGTTCACAAAACCCCACCATGATTATCCTTCAGCAGACATACCCGTCCCGAGCAATTCTAAGATCTATGCAGTGGCAGCGGGGAAGGTCATCTCCGCGCCAGCTGGTGGAGCCTGCGGCAATGGTGTGATCGTGATGGGAGAAAACAACGTTCAGTATTTGTACTGCCATGGAAGCGACGGCGGCGCAGGCTCAAACCCAAAGGTGGGCGACATGGTCAAAGCAGGCCAAATGCTAATGAACTCTGACAACACTGGCCGCTCTACCGGGCCACACCTCCACTTAGGGATCAGGGTTAACGGCAAAGATGTATGTCCGCAGCCACTACTAAAAGCCCTTGGTGACAACGCCAGCACACTTCCTAAGGTTAGTTCACTACCATCGACAGGGTGTAGTTACTAGCCATGCAAAGCAATGGAAAACAAATCATAACTTCAAAAAGGCTATTCGTTTTGTTGCTACTGCTACTAGTAGGATTGTTGGTTATTTGGGTCTATAACCATTCAGTGCTTTCTATTGAGGCAATTGGCAATAGCTCTAGTACAACAACCATCAAAGTTACAAACTCCGCCGGAGAAACCAAAACCTATCAATCAAAGTCCGGTAAAAAAACGCTACTTGTCAACAAAGGTGAATACGCAGTTGCGGTGATCTCGGGGAACAAAAGCGGCCTAACTAGCATTGAAACCAAAACCTTCCTGAGACGAAGCAGCGTCAAAGTCAAACTCAGTGACGAGTCCTCTAGGCGCTACGCCGCGTACAACCCAAGTCCTTGTATGTTCGGGGTAGGAGACGTGTTTTACTCGATTGGTTGCGGCGATTATGGTACAAACATCGAACAGCAGCTCCCTGCCCGGGGCAACTTACCGCCCAGCACAACTTCTATCAGCAACTCAACACTGTACGACACCGTTCTTGCAGTTGCGCCACTGGACAGAAACACTGTGGCTCTATTAACAGAAAACAGCACCGACGAAGGCGCAGCCTATGGCCTGAAAATCGTTGATCGGTCACTGAGCACACTACGCAACATTAGCTTAAATGTAGGTAGAAATGTCTCGACATTGCAACTAACCCCCCTGTCCGCCAGCGAGATTATGGTCTACTCGCTTGACAGCGAAGCCGCCTGGCGTGTTGATGCAGTCTCCGGTGAAGTGAACGCCTTAGACCTCTCAACCAAAAATTCAGAGGGTATGACGCTGTCCGATGTTCGTAGCAATAGCGGCGTGATAGTCGCCCTTTATAGTGACGTTTCGAGAACAGACGCCCTAGAGGAAGACTCGCTTGCAAATGCAAATTCAACACTCGTCGTATTAGATGATTCGGGGATGACAAGCTTCAAGGTAAGTGGTGGCTACAGGCAGGCGAGCGCGTGTGGTGAAGGATATATTTGCGCTGTCGATTTCTATGGTCTACGCATATTCACCACAAACAAAACCATACACCAAACTGGTTTTATACCAAATGTGAAAGAGATCGTGTCGACCCCGAATGGTCCACGTTTTATAGACGATATCGGTGTTTTCACCTATGATCCGTCCGCTCAATCTGGTCACTACGAGTACTCTTTTGGACAATACAAGAGCTGTGGTACGCAGGCGACATCAACCGGCTATCTACTATGCCTTATCACTCCCAAGCTAGAAAAGGTTGCACTAGCTATAGACCAAAACACTCCAGCCAAAGACCTTATCGATAAACAAGTGCTAAAACTCCTTAATCACTCTGAGGTGGCAGGTGTCAACGCAGTGGGCAATGATCTATTTATCATCCCAAACTATGGAGAGGTGGATATGTTTGTGAAAAGCGCCCAAAAGCTCAAAGAAGTAAATAGCAAAATAACCACCATAATAAAAGACTCAGGTATAGACACGTCTGTCTACCGCGTGCGGAACGCTGCGGAGTAAGCCCTAGCCCAGGGGGAGGATGGTGGCCTTGTCCATGAAGTGGTGGATGACGACGTCGGCGTCAGTGGTGGTTAGAAAGGTCTGATAGCGGTTCAGGTACGTCGTCAGGGCTTGGCGACGAGAACCGTCGAGCTCACTAAAAACGTCGTCGAGTAGTAGAAGGGGAGTCGTACTGGCCCTACCCCGCACATACTCTAGCTCAAAAACCTTGAGGGCGAGTATAAGCGTGCGGGTTTCGCCACGTGATGCCACCAGCGAAACAGGATTGTCGCCAAAAAACATCGCAAAGTCTTCTCGGTGGGGCCCACGTCCCGTAAACCCGCGCGCTACGTCGAGCGTCCGATGGGCGCTCAGCGCCTGCAAGAGGGCGCTGCTGTAGTTGTCGACCGGGAAATAAGGCTGGTATTGCACGACGACTTTTTTGCTTTTATCTTTCGAGAGTTCGCCGTACAGCTCGTTCAACTGCTCGTTGACCGCCCCCACCAACTCAGCACGCTCCCGCGCAATCACCGCACCAAGCTCACTAAGTCGCAGGTCCCAAGGGAAAAGCTCATGCTCGGACGGCGCTTTGGCCCGTTTCAACAAAGAGTTCCGCTGGGCAAGCACCCGTTTGTAGTTACGACGAAAGCCTTTAAACCCTGGTGAAGTCTGCTCAAGTATTTCGTCTAGGTAGCTACGACGTTGCTCGGGTGATCCGTGAAGTAACTGTAGATGATTCGGTTCAAAAAGCACCACAGGTAGCTGCTGTCTTTCCGGGAGACGCTTGTAGTTGTGACCGCCAATTTCAAACGTTTTTTCAGACGCAGGGTTTACTACTATTTTTACCGTTCGCAGACTTTCGTCGGTTGTGTGGGCGTCTAGTCGTAGCCACTCGGCGCCGTGGCGAACCAGCTCGGCGTCTGCCACTCGGTACGAACTGCCGCGGGCGATGACGAGCAAGGCTTCGAGGAGATTTGTTTTACCGCTGCCATTTGGTCCGACCACTATGTTGACGCCGCTACCAAACTCAAATGTAACGTCTTCGTACGACCGAAAATGTTGCAGACGAATGTCACTAATCATATGTTATAAGTGTATAGTTTTTAGTGATTGGTTTATAGGCTAAAAAGGTAACTTCACTTGGGACGCCCGTTTCAACAGAGGCGGGTTTCACTTGGTTTCAAAATATCGAATATCGAATGCCGAATACCTAAACAAAGTTTCAATGTTCTAAATCTCTAAATAATCTCGGCTTATGGTCGTCTCTAGGCGAACATAGTGAGTCGAAGGGTTTTCGCCTAAGGCGAAGTAGAAGATAGTATGGGAAAAGCCAAAACGCAACCGTCCCAGGCTACCTAGCTGCATGTTTTCCATTCTTTGTTGTTTAGACATTCGATATTAGTAATTAGCGATTAGTCGACTTTAGAACCCCGATTCTTTGGGCCTCCGCCTATGATTTGAGGGGCATGATGATGTGTAGGTAGCTGGTGTCGTCGGGACTAGAAAGCAGCACCGCCTCAAGCTTGCCGTTGAAGCCAACTTGCACTTTTGCACCCTCGATCACCTGGAGCGCGTCAATCACAAATCGGGAGTTAAGCGTTATGGAGCCACTACCGACTGCTTCGACTTTGGCGGTGGCGTTGTTTTCCCCCAACTGTGAAGCCACGGCGCGCACCCATATACTCTCGCTGGCTTCATCAACACTCACCACCACGCTGCCGGCACTTTCACGCGCAAACAAGTTTGTAACCTTTACAATACTCGCGAGCTCACTGCGCGACATCGTCGCCTGAGTCGTGAAGCTTCGGGGGATAAGTTTACGATAGTCGGGATAGTTGCCGTCGATCAACCGTGCTACTAACTCGACCTCACTAGCCTCAAATTGGATCTGCTGGTCGTCGTGGGTAATCTGCACTTCGCCAGTAAAATCATTGATAATACGCAGCACGTCGTGTAAGGCAGTCGCCGGCACCAGCACCCTTACTTCTTTATCGAGCTCCATAAGCTCTTTTTCGGCCAGGCGGTAGCTGTCGGTTGCAGCGGCGTAGAGTTTACCGTCAACCGTGTGGAGGAGCACACCAGTCAACACTGGTCGGCTGTCATCATTTGAGGCCGCAAAAATCACTTGCTGCAACGCCTGCTTTAGCACCGGTCCGGCGATGCTCCACGACACACCCTTTTCTACGCCCGGTACCACCGGGAATTCCTCGGCACTCATACCATTTATAACTGATTTATAACTGTCGGTGTTGATCTTGAGTCGCTGCTCATCTTGTTCTAGTTCGATCACGCCACTCGGCAACCCACTAATAAAATCTTGAAACAAGCGGGCAGGGATGGTGATCGATCCTTCGGATTGCACCTGGGCACCCAGGTAGCTTTTGATAGCAATGTCTAGGTTGGTCGCCGTGAGGCTCAGCCGATTATCGGAAATTTTGAGTAGCACGTTGCCGAGAACAGGCAGGGTACCCCGCGAATTTGCAACCCTAGCCACCATAGAAAGGGCTCTTGCTAGGTTTTCTTGAGTGACCTTTAGTTTCATACACAGCTCCTTGTATTAATAATGTTTCTTGTACGTAATGTAGGGGTATTTATAGTGGGTGTGGAAAGAGTGGAAAAGCCAGGGAACACCACTGTTAGTTGACCAAAAAAGAGCGTGGAAAAGCCGTGGAACGGACGGTGAAAAATGTGTGCAGAACCAGATAGTTTGTACACATTTTTTATGAGGGTATAGAAGGACTTGCGGAAAATCTTTGCCGTAGAGGGTGCTTTATGCACCACTTTGTCCTCAGGCACTCCACAGCGGCTGGTCCGGGGGCAGCGCCTAGGCATATAGTCGCTCCTTGATGTCCTGAATGGCGCTGCGAAGCTCGGGGTTAAGTTGCATCTCATGTTCGATTTTTTCGACGGAATGCATGGCAGTAGTGTGATCTTTGCGGCCGAGTTCATGGGCAATTTTGGGAAAACTAAGGTGCAGCTCGCTCCGCAGCAGGTACATGGCAACTTGTCTCGGTACGACAATATCTTTGTCGCGCTTAGGACCAACGATGTCCTCGAGGCTGACTAGGTAGTGTTTGGCGCAGCGCTCGATTATCTGTTTGGCGCTTAAGTGCTTTGGTCTTGAGTGGCCAGCGCCCAGTAGACCCGTAGCGATGGCTAGGTTTGGTTCGAGCGCACGCATTTCACAAAAGGCGAGAAGCTGGTTGAGCGCGCCTTCGAGTTCACGAATGTTGGTTTGGATGTTGACCGCCAGATACTCAACGACGTCGGTCGGCAACTGCACTCCTCGTGATTCGGCCTTTGACTGCAAAATAGCGCACCGGGTTTCATAGTCGGGGTTTTGCATGTCGATACTCATCCCCCAAACAAAACGGCTCTTGAGGCGGTTCTCGAGGGTGGGGATTTCGCCGGGGGGTTTATCGCTACTAAGGATAATCTGGTGATTGGCCTGGTGGAGAGCGTTAAAGGTGTGAAAAAACTCTTCCTGGATCTTTTCTTTGCCGGCGAGGAACTGCACGTCGTCTACGATGAGTACGTCGGCGCTTCGGTAGTGGTCGGCAAAGGCGGTGTTTTTCTTGAAGCGCAGGGCGTCGACAAACTCTTGTACAAACTGCTCGCTCGTAACGTATACGACACGGGCACCGGGTTTGCTAGCGAGTACAGCATTACCGACAGCCTGTATGAGATGTGTTTTGCCTATTCCAGCGCCGCCGTAAAGAAAGAGGGGGTTGTATTTCGTGCCTGGTTCCGCGGCAATAGCTTGACAGGCGGCATAGGCGAGTTCGTTGGCAGCGCCGACAATGAAAGTGTCAAAAGTATAGCGTTCATTTATACCTTGTCGGTAGGTGTGGCTGAGGGGGGAGGTTGAGGGAATGGGAGGTGGGGTTGTGGCGGTGGGGGCGTGAACAGGACGAGGCTGGGGCGCTAAAACTTCAACCGGAATCTCTGGTGCTTTGGTTTGGGGTTGAGCGGGCAAAATTTTATAGCTGATTTTAGGCGAGGTTAGGCCATTTTTTTGCAGCGTCTTACTAATAAGGTCATTATATTTGCCTTCAAGCTGTTGCTTTATAAATATGTTTGGCGCACCAATGACCACGTTGTCGCCGTCAACACTAACAAGCTGGGAGTTTTTAAACCACGTTAGGTAGCTGGCTCTTGATAGGCCAATCTCGACTTCTCCTAATACGGTTTGCCACAGGCGTTCGGTCTGCATATGTTTAAACTATCCCCATTCCACCCATGTTCGATTACTGTGTATAACTATACGGCACAGTGGGGGTTGTTTTCCACAATAATTTATACAACTATTGTCTGTGAGAAAGATTACAGATAAGAGGTGAGTTATCCACAGGAGTTAACGACCCCTGTTATACTTGTGGAAAAGACTTGGCAAAAGGTGGAAAAGTTGCTATAGTTGACTCTAACGCTACGACAGGGAAGGGTACGGAGGTGAGCTAAACCCGCCGATGTGGTATACTACCAGTAGTAGCAAATCTTTGTAATACTAATGTAAAAAAGAGAGTTCAAGAGAGATTTTTTATGCCAAAACGAACCTATCAGCCTAAAAAACGCCATCGCTCACGTGAGCATGGTTTTATGAAGCGAATGGCTAGCCGTGCCGGTCGCTTGGTGCTAAAGCGCCGCCGAAACAAAGGCCGCGTCCGTCTTTCGCACTAAAGTCTTATAGCGTATCTTCAGAGAGAAAGGTAGCTTCGTAAGCGAGTATGGTTACCTCAAGACATCGTTTTCAAGGTAGAAATAGTCTCAGCGCCGCATATCGGCGCGGTACCGTAGTGCGCGGCCAGTCGTTGCAGCTGCGAGTACTCAAAAATCAAAGTGCTTCGTACCGCTTAGCGGTAGTGGTAAGTAAAAAGGTTCATAAGTCTGCGGTGGTCCGTAATCGCATTCGCCGAAGGCTGTATGAAATTGCTCGGCTTCGCTTGAGCGAAACGAACCGCGACGACCTCATAATTAGTGTCTTTGACCTGCGCCTCGCCACGATGCCAGCGGCCGACCTACAAAAAACTGTTGTAAAACTCTTTGAACGTGCGAACTTACAGCTTACAGATAGCGCTCAGCGTGCTATAGTGGAGTTCGAGGTTTAGTTTATGTTTCATAATTTTGTCGTTTTACCCATATTTAACCTACTCGTTACCATCTATGCCCTCATACCTGGGCATAATTTTGGCTTAGCGCTTATCATTTTTACGGTAATTATCCGTCTTTTGATGTGGCCACTGGTCAAAAAACAGCTTCGTCAGGCTAAAGTAACCCGTGCGCTCCAGCCAGAGCTAAAACGCATCAAAAAAGAAGCCGCCGGAGACCGCCAAAAAGAATCCATGATGATGATGGAGCTCTACAAAGAGCGTGGCGTCAATCCGTTCGGCTCTATACCGACGCTTATCGTGCAGATGATCATCCTCTTTGGGCTCTACGCCGGGCTGATGAAGGTCATCAAAGACCATAAGCAAATTGTTGATATGGCCTACCCTTTTTTGCAGGACTTGTCGTGGCTAAAACATCTCGATAAAAACATTCATCTTTTTGATAACTCCCTGCTTGGTGTTGTTGACCTAGCGCGGCCGGCGATCGGACCCAAAGGCTTTTACTTGCCGGCATTTCTGTTAGTCGTAGGCAGTGCTGCTATTCAGTTCTTAACTAGCCGTCAACTGATGCCAACCGACAAAGATAGCCGTAAGCTGCGAGATATTTTGAAAGATGCGGGTGACGGCAAGCAAGCTGACCAATCAGAAGTGAGTGCGGCTGTCGGTAAAAATATGCAGTACATCATCCCCCTAATGGTGTTTGTTTTTACTATCAACCTAGCGGCAGCTCTCAGTCTCTACTGGTTAGTAGGTGGACTGGTCGCGTATGTGCAGCAAAAAATTGCGCTTGGCGAGGAGACAGATGATCTTATGGAAAGCGTCGAAAAGCCTCGACGCACTACCGCTCGCTCTAACTCAAAGTCAACTCCAAAACGTCCCACCGTCTCTTTGCCTACAGAAGAAACAGACGTGATTCGCACCAAGAGTGGCAGCAAAATCACCTACGGCGATATACCTGAAGCAGAAATTATCTCAAACACCCAAACTACCACTAAAGCCCGCTCTAAAAAAAGAAGGAGGAGATGACGATGAACGATTCTATAGACGATGCAATTTTATACGGCAAAAAGTATCTTGAGGACCTCCTCTCGTTTTTTGGTCTCAATACTGATGTGTATGCCACTAGTGAAGACGGCGAAGTTGTGGAGCTCAATGTGCCCTCGACACATCTCAACGGTTTTTTGATCGGCCAGCGGGGCGATACTATGCGTTCGCTGCAGTTTCTTGTCAGTAGCGCGCTCAAAAGCCAAGGCTACGCTAAAAACCGTGTCAACGTCGACATTGCTGACTACAAAAAGCACCATGCCGACCGAGTAGCCGAGCAAGCCGAGGAATGGATCAAAAAAGTCAAAGAAACAGGCGAGCCGTACGAAGTAAAGTCTATGAATCCGGCCGACCGGCGTACCATACACCGCGTGGCGGCTGATGCTGGACTTGTGAGCGACTCTGTCGGCGAAGGCCGAGAGCGACACATTGTGCTTAAGCTACCAGAGGAGTAGGCCTTGCAGACTAAGCGTATTGTTGTGCTTGGTGGCGGCACCGGTAGTTTTACGCTCCTCCAGTCGCTGAAGGGTTTGTCACCCAAGATTACTGCCATCGTTAATATGTGTGACGATGGCGGTTCCACTGGCGTGCTCCGCGATGAACTTGGGGTTTTGCCTCCCGGCGACGCCAGACAGTGTCTCGTTGCGCTCAGTGAAAGGCCAGAGATCCGAGAACTTTTTGACTACCGTTTTGATGGTGGTCGCTTGAGCGGTCAGTCGCTAGGCAACATCATCTTATCTGGCCTAGAGCTGCAACATGGGAGCTTCGAAAAGGCCGTTGAGGTAGCGAGCCGCATTTTGCGCATCCGTGGGCACGTTGTGCCAGTGGTGCTTGGTGACCATAAACTAGTTATGGACGATGGAGGCAAAGAAGTTGTAGGCCAGTTTAACATTCGAAATCACGTCGTAGAGTCGGAGGCACCTCGGGTTCGCCTAGAGCCAGTCACAACCCTAAACCCCAAAGCAAACCGTGCAATTCGTAAAGCCGACATTGTGGTTATCGCACCTGGCGGTTTGTATTATTCTCTTTTGCCCATATTTTCGGTAAACGGCATGAAAGAAGCACTGCAGGAGACGTCGGCGCAGGTAGTGTGTGTGTCGAATCTCATCGAACGTAAAGGTCGGGCGGAATCATGGCATGTCGTAGATCATGTGAAGACTATTGAGGAGTATGTTGGTGAGGGTACGATTGATGTGGTGCTGTATAACAATGCGCCTCTTGAACAGCACCTCATCGAAAGATATGCCGCAGAGGGTGATCATCCAGTGCTTATTACGCCCGATCGTTTTACTGAAATTGGGTGTAAGGCGGTAGGTGCGCCGCTAATTTCCCCCACACTACACGTGCAAGATGCCGCAGATAAGGCCATCCAGCGCACGCTTATCCGTCATGATGCCGACCGCGTCAGTGAAGAAATAGCGAAATTTCTTACAGAAAAATAGTTGACCATATTACAAAAACATGAGAAAATTTCTTCAATCGAAACGAAGGAGTAGACTTCATGTGTGCGTCGAAGATGTTTCGGGTGGGAATGCTAGCTGGTTTTGCGGTTTTATTCGGTACTCTCGAGTTTGTGCGGGCTGAGACTGTTTCTGCGCCTATGCGGCCCGACTGGCTTCAGTCATCAGAGGTCAGTACCCTACGGGTGTCTGATCTGCCAGATAACGTGCCGATTGAGACGCTTGGGTATAGTTGTCAGGGTCGCCAACCACAGTCTGGGATTGCAAACGGTTGGTGTATCGTGCAGACGCCTGTCGGTAAGGTGGCAAACCAAGTGCTGCTTGATGGCCCCAAGGGCGCCTACTCTCTCGACTATTTTTATGGGTTTATGGGGCCAAGCATCCCTGGCCACCCCGAAAAAGTTTTAACCTACTATTCGCCAAGCTCGGGTGGCTGGGTGATGCAGGTTAGCACCTATGACGCAAGCAAACTTGTTTACCACGAACAGTCCACGCCTGGGCTGGCTACCAAAAAGTGGTACGATTACCGCCCGGTTTCACCCGTTTCGTTACTTGGTTCAGACGGTCAAACGGTAAAAGTAAACGCCAAATCTCTGGCTTTCTCGGAAAACGGCAACTGGATGGTCGTAGGACTAACGGCGGGCGGATTTATGCTGTATGACACGCAGACATTTACGGGTCGAGCCGTCAGCGTCGAATCCGTCATGAATGTGCCTGGCTCTGACTTCGCCGGTGCGAATCTTGCAGTTAGCAACGACGGTAAATATATAGCGGTCAATGTAAATCTCGGTACGCCGACGCAACCAGTGCCAACTTTGCGGGTCTACGACACGACCACCTGTCTTGACCAGTATAAATATCTGCTGCTTGGCCAGCGGGACAAGAGTAATGCCTGCGAGTTTCGCGATGTGTGGAGCGATACATTCAGGAGTGCTAGTGGTAGTCAGGCGGCCAAGACGAGCGCGGTGGGAGCCGAGTATCCGTACCATCTGCGGTTTATGGCTAGCAACTCGCTCACGTTCGATGCGGTCTACGCTCGGACCAGCTCCACCGCCTTTAAGGCCGCGCGGTACGCGGTGACAGTAGGCACTGAAGCCGCACCGCCGATGAGCCTACTCGGTATGGGCGACTCGTACATCTCTGGCGAGGGAGCATTTAATTACCGATCGCCTACCGACACTCGGGGCAACAAATGCCACAACTCATGGTCGTCGTACCCTTACCAGCAAGGCTATCGCTACTACCCGTGGGCAGCTTCGGTGGCGTGCTCTGGGGCGGTGATGTATGACGTTACTTTTGATAAGAGCAGTTATCTCGGCCAATCGCGCGTCAGGCCAAACCTGCGTTGGGATATGCGGGCTAACAACTTCCAGGAAATCGTTAAAAGTAACTTCATACCTGGTTATCAGGGTCAAGTAAACTTCGCTAAAGATCTTCACCCGCGCGCCGTACTCCTTTCGGTAGGTGGCAATGACATCAACTTTGCAAATATCGTGACAGGGTGTGTTTCAAACACACAGGAGGGCAGCTGCTACCCGTACTACAAAGAGCGCAAAGAACTGATGATGGATATCGCCAGCAAATATGCTGACCTCAAGTTGACCTATGAGACCGTAAAAAGAGAGAGCAAGGGCCGCGTCTACGTCATGGGCTACCCAGAGATCGCCAAGCCCGGTGGCGACTGCGGTGCCAACGTGCACCTTGACGCAGATGAAGTGCAGTTCAGCTCTGACCTTGTAAAATTTCTAAACAAGGTTATCAGTAGTGCCGCCTCAGATGCAGGGGTCTTTTATGTCAATAACGAGCGAGCCTTGTACGGCAATCGACTCTGCGAAGTTGGGCCAAACAATCTACAGGCGGTAAACGGGCTAACATACGGACAGGAGGGCGGTTTTTGGTTTGTGCACCTTGTCGGCAACGAGAGCTTCCACCCCAATGCGCTCGGGCACAAGCTGCTCGGCGCAAATGCCGTTAGTCGCACAGGCAACTTCACAGCCGCCATGCCATACTCTACAAAACTCGGCGCACCTAAGATTTTAGATAGCGATCCGCTGCTCGCCGGCCGCAAACCCTCGACCGCAAACTACAACCGCATCATATGGAAGGGCGTGTCGAGTACACCGTCTGCCCTAAAACGGGGTGGCAAATACATCTTTGACGCTACTAAGGTGTCTTTTAAGGCGTTCACTCACACCATGGTGGTGCTGCACTCGGACCCAGTTACGCTCTATGAAGGCACGCAAGGCGCAGGGAATAGTACTATCGAGCTGACTATACCCCAATCGGTACCAACCGGTTTTCATATATTGCACGTGTACGGCACGGGCGAAGACGGCGAGCTGCTAGACGTCGCCGAAGTAGTCTATGTGGCAGAGAGCGAGACCGACTATGACGGAGACGGCGTGCCAAACAACCAGAGTCCATGCAAAATCGTACCTGCGAGCGGCGTAGACACAGACGGCGACAGCGTAGACGACGCCTGTGATGCGCAACTTTTTGAGAGTGAAATTGCGAGCGACCCCGACTTGATTGCGCCGCAGAACAGTGAGCCTGTAGACGTCAATTTATTTGATGCGCCAAGCAACGAAGAAACATCGAGTGGCAGCCTGCTTCGTTACGTCCCGTCAGCTCCTCCGTCGCCGCCAGCGCCAGAAACCCCACCTCAACAAACACCAGAGGAGCCTAACGAGCCACCGACTCAGGGTCAAAATGCATCTGCAACCACAATCACCACTTCCGTTAGTAACCCTTCTGCTCCACTGCTACAGGCTGTAGCAGCCACTAGCACAGTACAACAATCCCCAATCGGTATTGCCGACATCTTTACCGAGGAGATTTCACAACCGACAGCGCAATCTGCCGTGCTGGCCGCCGAGTCTAAACAGCCCAGCTCGCATCTAAACAAGCGGGTAGCTACGACAACCAAGCCAGAGAGCAGCAAAAAAGTACGGGTTACCCTACTGCTTACGGCGCTTTGCGGTAGTGTACTACTGCTTGTCCGCAGGCGCAGCCGTGCAAAAGACGTGCGCTAGTGTTACTATGTAGCTAATGCTTAAAAAATCTCAACATGGTTTTAGTGCACACTTACTTTTGCCGGTTGTAGCGATTTTAGCTGTAATCGGCATCGGTGGGTTTCTGGCAAAACACTATTACGACATGAGCCAGCAGCGCAAAGAGTTTATGACCGCAAAAGCAGAGGTAAGTAAACTCGGTGAACTCGTCGCAAAAGAAACCAAGCCAACAAAACACCAAGCTGTCCAGTTCTGCGACTACGGCCACGCTAAATGGGGTCCAGTCGGCAGGACATGCTGGGCGGAGTATTTCTTGCAGTGGAACTTCGTGGATGAGCAAAAGGCGATTGATATCTTCAACTCTGAAACAGACACAATAAAAAAACTATCAACAAATTATAAGGTTACACAAGACGGTACCAATAAAAACTACTCAGCTTTGAGGGGCGAGCTGTTTAAAACACCAAGCACTTCACTCCAGTGTGACAGGTATTTGTATTATAACGACGACAATGAAATCCAAAGCAATAATCGCTTGTCACTTCCGGGTTTGCCGTTTGAGCCAGAAAAAAACAGTGCTATCATGAACATCTCGTGCAGCGGTGATGCAATGGCAGAGTATTTCCCAGTCCGTAAATCTTAAAATGAGGTGAAACTCACCTCTGTCAATAACATATCCCAGGTGAAATGAATCTCCCATCACCTGACGGTCGGTGATTTTCTTGCCCCGCAACTCCGACCTGCGGTCGTAGTTGCGCCCGTACCCTACAAATGCTAGTGGCATTTATAGGTAGCGTTCGGTTCAACCCCGACCTGACGGTCCGGGTATGCACGCGTTAGCTAATCAGCTTTTTAGGGCTTGGCTGTAGACGTCTAGGGTTTGCTGGGCCATGCGCCGCCAAGAGTATTTTGCGGCTTGGTGCTTGCCTGCTTCAATCATTTTGCTTCGTTTTGTTTCGTCGTTTATGACGAGGTCAATTTTATTGGCCATATCTTGGACGTCGTAGGGGTCAAAGTACTCGGCGGCGTCACCTAGTACCTCGGGTATGCTGGTGGCGGTGCTGGCAACGACTGGAGCGCCGTGGCGCATGGCTTCGAGTCCCGGCAGTCCAAAGCCTTCACTGAGACTGGGGAATATATAAGCGCGGCAGTTTTCAAACAGCCAACGGAGTTGGTCGTCGGGTATAAAGTCAGTGAAAATGACGTTCTTGATGTCCTGCTTCTTTACATAAGCCTCATGCAGCACATAATTGGCATCTTTTTTGCCGGCAAGCACCAGCCGCACCTCTGGGTTGGTTTTTTGTAGTAACACAAATGCGTCTATAAGGCGGCGCAGGTTTTTGTGCGGGGTCGGCCTGCCGACATACATTATGAAAGGTTTCTCGTGCACGGGCTCGTACGGTGCGCTGCCGGGTGGCATTTCGTCTGATGACTCGAGCGTGACGGTTATTTTGTCGAGCGGTATATGGCAGTAGCTTGCTACATCTTTTTTGACGAACTCCGAGATGGCGATGATGTGGGCGCTCTTGTGTGCGACACGCTTGTTGAGCCATTTGTACACCTGCTGTTTTACCCAAAAGACTGCCACGTTCTTGGCAGGATTGCGAAACCTTACGGTGGTAAGGTCTTGCATGGTCGTGACGACGCGGCCACGATAAAACGCCGGTTGTTGCACCATGGGGAAATGTACTAGATCCGGTTTAAGCATCTCTATTTGCCGCTTGAAACCAAGCTGCTCGCCAAGACTAAACTCTTCATACGGCGTCTCTACAACCTCAAAAGTCGGTGCAATACCGCGTAAGTACTCGAGCCGCTTAGACTTAGCCAGCAGCGTAACGCGGTGGTCGGTACCAATCCGGTGCATGTGTTCGATCATCTTATCGACATACCGGCCGCTGGTCGTCCCCGACTCTCTTGCATCAATCACAATGTGGCTCATGCCTGCGTAGCTTCCTTTATTTTGCCGTAGACATCATGAGCGACCGTATCCCACGAAAAGGCCTTCAAGCGTTGTTTACCTGCCGCAATAAGGCGCTTTTGAGCAGCATCATCGCGTAGCAAGCTCGAAATAGCCTCGGCGATGCTATCGGGGTCGGTAGCGCAGTATTGTGCTGCGTCCTTTGCGACTTCACGCAGAACCGGTATGTCACTGACGAGCATTGGGCAACCATAGGTCATGCCTTCGAGCAGTTGCATGCCGAAGCCCTCATAATGTGAGGGCATAAGGTAGAGGGCGGTGTTCATGAAAAGCGCCGCGCGGTCTTCATCGCTGACGTAGCCGGTCTGCATTACGTGTGCGCCCGATCGTCGGAGCCGCTCGAGCGTGACGAGGATTTCCTCGTCGTTCCAACCCTTTTTGCCGGTGATCACCAGTGTATATCGCTGTCGGATATCGTCCGGGAGCTGTTCGTACGCCTGCATAAGTCCGACGAGGTTTTTGCGTGGTTCGAGCGTGCCAAAAAAGAGCAGGTATGGGCCTGTGATACCAAGCTTACTTACGCGCTTATCGGCTTCGGCCTGCGAGATCTCTACTGTATCAACCGTCGGAATGTGCTCGACCAGAATTTTGCTGGCTGGAGTCCCGTAGGCATCTATAATCCCGCGTTTAGACGACTCGGAGTTTGTCAGCACAAAGCTAGCACGTTTCACCACCCCCGGCATAAGGTTGGTCAAATCGTAGCAGTTAGGGCCGCTCACATACTCAGGATTGGTGATGTAGGTGATGTCGTGAAAAAAGGTGGTGCTGGGCGTGCGGAACACACTCGGCCAGCCAAGAAACCCAGGGAAAAGGTGGAAATCGCCCCGTTCTTTTACGAGCAACTCGTAGGGAACGGGCACACGCAGGCGACGTAGCATATTGTAGACTTTGCCTGGCACTAGCCTGCTGCGACGATAGCGGATATTGGGGGCAGTAGGGAGATTGAGCTGGTCATTCTTGCCTAGGAAGCTAAAATAGTGGCCGACGAGCTCAAGCTCATCAGGGTAGGCGCATGCAAGTGCTTCCACGAGACCTTTGGTCGTTCTCCCAACGCCAGTTAGACTCGTATTTGCCAGTGGTACAGCATCAAAAATAATCTTGATGCGTGCAGGTGACTCAGTTGTTCTCATAGAGCGGCACAAACCTTTCTCGTACTATCTTGTCAAACTGGAACTTTTCAAGAAAAATTCGCCGACCGGCCTTACCCATCCTATGTCTTAACTCGGAGTCATCAATTAGTAGGGCGATGCCCTTTGCGAGCTCAATGTGGTTACCTACCTCCACTAACACGCCGCTTACGCCGTCTTCTACGATTTCAGGAATGCTGTCTACATTCGACGCCACAATTGGCAGGCTACACATCTCCGCCTCAACAAGAGAAAGGCCAAACCCTTCGTGGTACGTTGGGTGTACAAAGACATCTGCTTCTTCTAACACACTGACCACATCACGTACGTGTCCCAAAAAACTAATATTGCCCATACCTTTCGCCGACGACTTGAATATTTCGGCGTCCGGGCCGTCACCGCAAATTTTCAACACAACATCATCTCGTTTAATCAATTTCATGGCTTCAATAAGTTCAGCTATGCCCTTATCTTTAACGAGTCGAGACGTGGAAACTATAACGACTTCTTCCGTGTTTCGCGTAACTGATGTGTATGAATCAACAACACCAATGTGTATTACGGAATAGTTCTTCGGAAGCTTCTTCCCTAACGACTCTTCAATAAGACGTTTCTCGCTATGACTCTCAATTGACACCTGTTTCGCAAGTTTACTCGTAGCAAATACCAGCTTGCCAACTGGATTTTTGTACCACTTTCTATGGTTTGCATATATATACTTTAGGTCTGCGTGATCGGTCCAGATGACCTTCTTTCGGAGTAATTTGGCGGCCAAAGTGGCGGCGACGAAATCGTCTCTGCCCTGAGGGTGAACGATATCTATACGATTATTGTAAAAGTAAACTACGTACCAAGCTGCAACTACCAACAACCATACTAGATAAGCCGGGAAAAGCACAATCCTTTTACCGCTTAAATTTTGTAACGACCACCATGGCGAATGTATATAGCGAAGCTTAGCAGCTTCTGCCATCTCAAGCGTTCGCATGTTTGAGGACAGTACGTAGGGAACGTATCCTAGCTTGTGCAATATCTTTGCTAAATTTATCGGAAATATCTCTGCTCCGCCCACATCGTACGAGTATGAGTTCCTAATAAGCGCTACTCTTTTCACACTAGTATTTTAGTATTCTTTAGCCATCATTGGCAAACCACACCCAACCAGCTCAGTTTTTAGCGCCCAATAACTATGATTTCGGATAGGACGAATTATTGCAGAGCAGACCGAAGTAAAATAATGATATAATCAGTGAGCATATGAGGTATTTTTCAGAAAAAAACCGTTCAATATTGCGGGAGATGGTAAGTGCGGACTTCAAGGTGCGCTATCAGAGTTCCGCGTTAGGGTACCTCTGGTCGGTATTACGGCCATTGCTAATGTTTCTAATACTGTACGTAGTCTTCACATACGTGTTTAAGCTTGGGAAGGGCGTCCCTCATTATCCCGTATACCTACTTCTCGGAATTGTTATGTGGAATTTCTTTACGGAGACAACGATTATAGGTATGAGTGCAGTTGTTGGGAAAGGAGACTTAATTCGCAAGATAGCTATTCCTCGCTACCTAACAGTTGTTAGTACTTCAGCGTCTGCGCTTATCAATCTGGGTATCAACCTAGTAGTCGTCGTCGTCTTTGCACTTATTGCTGGCGTAGAATTAACTTGGCGCTGGCCACTGTTATTGGTGTTGTTTGCTGAGTTGTTTATTTTTTCTACCGCGGTGGCGTTCTTTCTTTCGGCTCTGTATGTAAGATTCCGTGACATTATGTACGTCTGGGAGGTGGGGTTGCAGGGGGCATTTTATGCTACGCCAATTCTATACCCGCTTGCGATGGTGCCCGAAGTATACAGACAATACCTACTCATTAACCCAATGGCGCAGACAATCCAGGACGCAAGGTATGTTTTTGTGACGCAGGAAACTATTACAATATGGCATATAGCCCCATTCTGGTTCGCTATCGTGCCTGTCATTATTGTGATCGCGCTAGTGCTCTTGTCCCGCAGTTTCTTTAAGAAGGAAGCAAGACTTTTTGCGGAGAATATCTAAATGAATGAAAACATAGCCATAAAAGCACATAATTTACACAAGTCGTTTGTGTTGGCGGAGAATAAGCATAACTCTATTAAGCAGCTGTTTGTCAATGCCGGCAAGAAGAGCGGGGTGCGTAGGCAAAAGGTGCTGGACGGACTCGATTTCGAAATAAAGAAAGGCGAATTCTTCGGGATAGTCGGCCGCAATGGTAGTGGCAAGAGTACTCTTCTCAAGATTCTGGCTGGTGTGTACGTTCCCGATAAAGGCGCAGTTGAGATAAACGGCAATCTCACGCCATTCATTGAGCTGGGGGTGGGGTTTAACGCTGAGCTCAGCGGAAGAGACAATGTGTATCTCAGCGCCTCGCTACTTGGGTACTCACGAAAAGAAGTAGACAAGATGTATGACGAAATAGTTACTTTTGCCGAGCTGGAAGAACATATGGATAAAAAGTTAAAGAACTATTCTTCCGGTATGCAAGTTCGTCTTGCTTTCTCGATCGCTATAAAGGCTAAGAATGACATACTCATTTTCGATGAAGTCCTTGCTGTCGGCGACGAAGCGTTTCAACAGAAATGTTTGAGGGTATTTGAGGAATACAGAGAGGTGAAGCAGACGGTCGTTCTTGTTACGCACGATATGGGTACTGTTCGGAACCTCTGTACGAGAGCGATGCTCATAGATAAAGGGAAGATAGCTCGGGTAGGCACCGTAGAAAGTATCGCAGAGATGTACTCAGACATGAACGTCAAGAAAGAAGATATCCAGGAGAAAGCAATTAAAGCTGCCGATATAGCAACGAGGTCCCATTTTGTTATAAAGCAACCAGTAAAGAAAACCTATCTTCCGTCTGAGGAAATGAGAGTTGGCATAGCGTGGAATGGGCGCTACGACCCGGATAATCATATTGTTGGTGTGGCTATCGAAAAGAATGAAGGCGAATATGTGTTTGGGACAAATACAAGTAACCTCAAGTTGGGTGCTGCGAGCTTTGAGTTTACAGTAAAACTTGATTTAGGTCCCGGAAGGTATAAGCTTGTCGCTGCAATAATAGATAAGAATGGCGCGGTAATTGAGAAAGAAGACAACGCACTCTCTTTTAGGGTGATTGATGATGGCCACACTTATGTTGGTGGATTAGTGAGGCTACAATATAGTTACAAGCAAAAGTAGCGGAAATAGGTATAATAATAGCTGATAGGTACTGTAAGGAGGGGAGATGTTCGAGGGGAAAGTTCTACTTATTACGGGGGGTACAGGTTCGTTTGGTAATGAGGTTCTTAAAGGTTTTTTGGACACCGACATTAAAGAGATTCGGGTTTTTTCGCGAGATGAGAAAAAACAGGATGATATGCGGAAGAAGTATAACAACCTAAAACTCAAGTTTTATATTGGTGATGTACGAGATCCAGGGAGCGTAGATATTGTCATGAAAGGAGTTGACTACGTTTTTCATGCGGCCGCCCTGAAGCAGGTTCCCTCTTGTGAATTCTTTCCACTTGAAGCTGTTAAAACCAATGTCATCGGTACGGACAATGTGTTAACATCCGCCATAAATCACGGCGTTAAAAAGATAATCTGTTTGAGTACCGATAAAGCTGCCTACCCCATAAATGCCATGGGCACAAGTAAGGCAATGATGGAAAAAATCATCGTAGCCAAAGCACGACAGCTCGGCACTGATGCGGAAACTAAGATCTGTCTCACGAGGTACGGAAATGTTATGGGGTCAAGAGGTTCGGTAATACCTCTATTCTATAAGTTGATAAAGGAAAAGAAACCTCTAACCTTGACCGATCCAAACATGACGCGATTTATGATGACGCTTGCGGATGCAGTAGACTTGGTGGTTTTTGCTTTTCAGCATGGAGATCAAGGGGATCTGTTCGTACAAAAGGCTCCTGCGGCAACCATAGAGACATTGGCAAAAGCCATCAAAAAATACAAGAAATCAGATGTCGATACCGTGGTTATTGGAACGCGGCATGGCGAAAAGGCTCACGAAGTATTGGTCACTACCGAAGAAATGTCCAAAGCAGAAGACATGGGGGAATTTTACAGGATTCCCATGGATAATCGTGACATGAACTATAACCAGTTCTACCCGGACGGCAGCGGTGAAGTTGTGGAGTATGGATCCTACAGCTCAGACATTACAGATCGCTTAGATGTCGAAGGTACGATTGAGCTTTTGAAAAAAATGGGAGAGATTGAAGCGTGAAGGCACTGGTATTAGGCGCTGAAGGAATGTTGGGGCATGTGGTGCAACTACATTTTAAAGAAAAAGGCTATGAAGTCAGTGGAACCTCAAGGACGGACGGCGCGGACTATGTGTTTGACGTGATGCAAAATGTATCCGAACTCAAGCCCATACTCGATGATTTTGCTCCTGATGCAGTTGTAAATTGTATTGGCGTTTTAAATAAGGTAGCAGAAGATGACCATCCGCTAGCAGTAATGGCCAATAGCTACTTACCCCACTACGCTGATGAACTTTGTAGGGCAAAAGGAATAAAGTTCGTTCATATTTCCACAGACTGTGTGTTCGATGGGGAAAAGGGTGAATATACTGAGGATAGTTTTAAGGATGCAACATCTTTCTATGGCCAATCAAAGTCGTTGGGTGAAGTAAATAATGATAAAAATGTGACACTACGGACATCCATAATAGGACCAGATAAAAACAGCTATGGTATTGGGCTTTTCCAATGGTTTATGAATCAGGAAGGTGAAACAAATGGCTTTGATAAGGTGGTGTGGACGGGCGTAACCACCGTAGAGTTGGCGAAGTGTATTGAGAAGGCAATCCAACACGATCTGACCGGGCTAAGACACGTGGTGAATAACGAAAAAATCGATAAGCACAATCTGCTGACCTTAATTAAGAACAGCTTTAATAAAGCGATCGAAATAAAGAGAAAAAGTGATTACGTTAGTGACAAGAGTCTGATTAGGACGACTGACTTTGATTTTGAAGTGCCGAGCTACGAGCAGATGGTCGAAGAGATGGCGGCTTGGGTTACAAAACACGAAGCGCTATATAGCGAGAGTCAGAGGGTGCGCAAATGAAAGTTATGACAATCGTCGGTACGCGGCCAGAAATAATCAAACTTGCTTGCGTAATTCCTGAACTCGACAAATATACTGAGCATGTGCTGGTACACACTGGTCAGAATTACGATTATGAGCTGAACGAGATATTCTTTGATGGTATGGGCATACGGAAGCCCGATATTTTCATGGAAGCTGCCGGAGCAACGGCCGCAGAGACAGTTGGCAATGTAATCATCAAATCAGATGCGTTGTTTAAAGAACATAAGCCCGATGCCGTCCTGCTATATGGCGACACGAACTCGTGCCTCGCTGTTATTTCTGCAAAGAGGAACAAAATCCCCGTGTTTCACATGGAAGCCGGCAACCGATGCTTTGACCAGCGCGTTCCCGAAGAGCTCAACCGAAAAGTCGTAGATCATCTAAGCGACATAAATATGACGCTCACCGAACACGCGCGACGCTATCTTGTTGCGGAAGGCATCCCGGCAGAGACGGTCATAAAAGTTGGCTCTAGTATGAAAGAAGTGCTTGCGAAAAACCAACAGTCTATCGCCGAAAGTAAAGTACTTGAAAGTTTGAGTCTCGAGCCAAAGAAATATTTTGTTTTGAGTACGCACCGCGAAGAGAATGTGGATAGCGAAAAGAACTTCAATGACTTGGTAGAGTCCATAAACGCCATCTGCGAAACATACAAAATGCCCGTCATTTTTTCTGTACATCCTCGCACACAGAAGTTACTAGATACAAAGGGGATTAAGCTGCACGACTTGGTACGCCTCATGAAGCCACTTGGCTTCGCCGACTACATCGCGCTGCAGCAGAATGCTTTCTGTGTAATCTCGGACAGCGGTACTATAACCGAAGAATCCTCTCTTCTCGGGTTTCCTGCCGTCACAGTACGCCAAGCACACGAACGCCCGGAAGGTATGGATGAAGGTACGCTCATAATGACTGGGCTAGAAAAAGACACTGTGCTCGATTCAATCAAGGTAGTTACATCGGCAAAAATGTCGGTAGTAAAAGACTATGATGCTGAACAAGTCTCCCAAAAAGTCGTCCGAATAATACTAAGCTACACAGGTTATATTAACCGGACGGTTTGGAAGAAGGGGTTGTAGTAGCTATGGATTTTAGACAATATGCAAAAAAAAAGTATATCAAGTCTCAGGATAGAATATTGGAGTTTGGTCCGCTTATTAGGCCGACGGTGACTAAAAAAACACATCCGAATGTTTACTATGCAGATATTCGAAGCACGGAAGACATAAAGAAACTTTACACATCGAATGACTATCTCAAATCCACTGGCCTTACTGTGGATATTAATAAAGTTGTTGAAATTGACTATGTTATTAAAGATAGCTACAAAAATACCTTTAAAAACGTCGAGAAGTTTGATGTTGTTGTACTGTCGCATGTTATCGAACATATGCCAGATATAATTGATTTCTTTGGAGATATAACTCATACACTAAAAAAGGGCGGTCGACTAATAATTGTCTATCCGGATGCAGAGTATTGTTTTGATCATTTTAGGAATGGCTCCTCTTTTATAGATGCATACGATGCACACATCAATAGTGGTGCTTCAAGCAAGCGTGTTTTTGACTTTGTTTATAATGTTGTCAATGAAAATGAAGCGTCCTATTACTGGGGGGATCAAGATCAGAACAGTAAAATACCGCGTAATGAGTTTCGTGATGCAGTCGCCGCCTACGAAAGCGCAAAAAGTGGTGTGCTGCCTGACGACACTCATTTTTGGCCCTTTTCGAACTATCAGTTGATAAAGTTTCTGTACGACCTAGACAGGGCAGGTTTATCGAGTTTTGATATAGAAAAATTCTATCCTACCCCAGAAAACCTTCAAGAATGCCTACTGGTCCTGAGGCTTAAAAATAAACCCGGCGTGAAACACGCAACATATCGAAAAATATTTGATGACGTCAGTCCTTCGGCGAAAAGGATAAGAGCAGTGCGTATAGCCGAGGGTCTAGCAGGAGAAAAAGAAGCGCTAAAAAAAGAAATTGAAGAGCTTAAAAAAGAAAATCACTATATTTCGAACGAGCTTGGAAAGGTCTACGCAAGCAAGAAATGGAAATATGTCGAAAGCATAGCCAATATAAAAAATAAAATGACCGGCAGTGGACATGAAAAATAACCCCAAAGTCTCAATAGTAATCCCCGTCTACAACGGCTCCAACTATCTCAAGGAAGCTATAGACAGCGCCCTTGCACAAACCTATAAAAACATTGAAATTATCGTAGTAAATGACGGCTCCACTGACAATGGCGCTACTGAAAAGATAGCTAAATCCTACGGCAAAAAAATACGCTACTACAGCAAAGAGAATGGCGGAGTAGCCACTGCTCTTAACTTAGGCATCGAAAAGATGAAAGGTGAATACTTCTCCTGGCTGAGCCACGATGATTTGTACTATCCGGATAAGGTTGAGAAACAGATTAGGTTTCTAAATGACAACAAACTAAAGCATATTGTTTTATATTCTAACTACGAAGTAATAGACAAGAATTCCCGGCATCTCGCGTTTATAGAACACGATCATTATATGCTGACAATTAAGCCCGAATACGCTTTATTGAGGGGCTGTGTTAATGGTATTACATTGTTGATACCGAAAGATGCTTTCGAGGGCGAAAATCCGTTTGATCCGGATCTTAGATGCACGCAAGACTATGAACTGTGGAGGCGCATTATCCGTAAGTATGAATTTGTGCATATGGATGAGATCCTGTCGAAGACCAGAGAACATGCGGGTCAGGATTCTGTCAACCACCCCCGAATACTCGTGGAGGGCAATCCGCTTTGGATTGGCATGATGGAAGATTTGAGTGTGCAAACCAAGAAAAGGCTTGAGGGGTCAGAATATGTTTTCTACCTGAACATGTACTTCCATTTGCGTAAGTCGCCCTACAAAGAGGCGGCGGAATTCGCCAAAGAAAAAGCACACAAGCTTTATGCAAAGTTAGCACATAAAGTAGTTGACAAAGACCCCCTAATTTCAGTGATAATACCCTGCTACAACCAAGGCAAATACGTTGATGACGCAGTCGAATCAATACTTAAACAGACCTACAAGAATTACGAGATTATAATAATTAACGATGGCTCAACTGATGAATACACAAACAAATTACTAAGCGACTATCACAAGCCTAAGACAAGGGTGTATACGACAAACAACCAAGGACTGACGCTAGCTAGAAACTATGGAGTATCGGCTGCAAAGGGGGGTCTAATTCAACTCTTGGATGCGGATGACTATATTAGCCCCGAAAAGTTTGAAGCCCAGGTAAAAGTTTTCCGAGCAGCCCCAGTAACGAAAGTTGTATATACCAGCTATCAGTATTATTTTGAAAAGGAAAACGAGTACAAACCACCTTTTCACGGGCTGGCTATAAGCAGCAATCCAGTAGATGACTTCATATATCGATGGCAGAGGGGATTAAGCATCCCAATACACTGTGCAATGTTCAGAAAGGAAGTGTTTAACTCTGACGCGCCATTCGTGCCGGACATAAAAGCTTTGGAGGATTGGATCATGTGGGTTGATATTGCAAACAGGGGCGCCAAGTTTGCTATGCTCAACGAGGACATGGCAACGTATAGGGTGCAAGAAAAAAGTATGACTCAAAATGGTGAGCATATGTTCTACTGGGCATGTAGGGCGGTGGCGTATATAGCTGACAGGTATGTAAAACCTGATGAAGCGAACAGGTTTGATAAGGCTCAGCAAGGCTACCTGAAGTTTTTGGCTAACTATTTGCTACTCGGTGAAAACAAGGAAGGGGAAACGACACCTGCTACTAAACAGCAATTGGATTCCAGAACTGCGCGGTATCTCTCCCGGATACCAAAAAATGTCAAGAAAAGCCTGCCATATCGAGCGGCTCGCATGGTTCACCATAAAGGGTTGGTAAGTACTGTCAAGGCTGCCAAGAAAAGGATTGTATCGCATGACTGACCCCAAAGTCTCAATAGTAATCCCCGTCTACAACGGCTCCAACTATCTCAAGGAAGCTATAGACAGCGCCCTTGCACAAACCTATAAAAACATTGAAATTATCGTAGTAAATGACGGCTCCACTGACAATGGCGCTACTGAAAAGATAGCTAAATCCTACGGCAAAAAAATACGCTACTACAGCAAAGAGAATGGCGGAGTAGCCACTGCTCTTAACTTAGGCATCGAAAAGATGAAAGGTGAATACTTCTCCTGGCTGAGCCACGATGATTTGTACTATCCGGATAAGGTTGAGAAACAGATTAGGTTCCTTCGAGGTATCCAATTTAAGAAAGTCTTTCTTTACGCAAACTACTCGCTCCTGAAAGATGGTGTGGTTACGCCGGTCGTCCACAATCACGAAATGCTGGTTAGGAAGCCGCGGTATTCCATGCTAAGGGGCTGTGTAAATGGTATTACCGTGTTGATACCTAAGGCAATCTTGAACGAGGCAGGATGGCTTAACCCTGATTTACGGGTAACCCAAGACTATGACTATTGGCGCAAAATAGAAGGCAAATATGACTTTGTACATATGCAGGATGTGATATCGGTCACTCGTATCCACTCAGATCAAGACACACAGATTTCCCCTAGGGTCGTTGAAGAGGGGGATGCGCTGTGGATTGATATGATTAAAAAGCTGCCACAGAAGACTAAAATACAGTACGAAGGCACCCTGTACAACTTTTATTTAGAAATGGCTAAGTTCCTGGAGTCGACACCATATACTGGTACGCTTCAATTTTGTAGAAATGAGTTGCAAAATCTCGAGCGGCGCGTCAATAAACAAAAGTTCGAGCCGCTTGTTTCAGTAGTCATTCCGTTCTTTAACCGGCTTGAAAAGACGGTACGCGCCATTAAATCAGTGCAGCAACAAACATACAAGAATGTAGAAATAGTCCTAGTAGATGATTGCTCCACGGTTGATACTCGGGTGATAAAGCGGTTAGCAGACAGTCATCATAATATCAAACTAATTACTCTTCCTAAGAATGCAGGGCCGGCTGCGGCAAGGAACGTAGGCATAAAGCGCTCAACAGGCGACTATGTTGCTTTTTTGGATTCTGATGACGAGTTCCGCAAAGATAAGTTATCCCTGCAGCTTCACAAAATGGGGCTACATAACCCGCATATAAGCTATACGCCTTATGTCAGGCGCAAAGGAGCCGGAGAAGAAGTTGTGGGAGACCCTAGCCTATCTGGCATCGTTGTTCCTCAAATAGTGAGAGGTTGCTCAATCGCGACACCTACGGTAATTGTCAAAAAGGAAATATTAACAAAGAATAACTTTTTCTTTAACGAGAGCCTTAGGATAGGTGAGGATACGTGTTTTTGGCTAGAGATTGCAAAAAGACACGAATTCCTTTATGTCGATAGCCCGCTAACGGTGGTGAACGTGGACCAGGACACTCATTCGCAAGATAGCACCAAACTGGTAAAAGGAATACAAAATATACTGACTTATCTTCTCACGGATGATTACTACAAGCAGTTTAGTGGTGAGATTGCCGAGCTGAGCAACTATTTTTATAAGATCGATATGAGCGCTTCTCAGGAAGAACTGCACAGGCAGCTGGCTATTAGCCATTCTCTATCTCGAGTTGATACTGATGAACAAAGAACCCTCCGCAAAACGGTGCGGTCGAGAGGCCGTCGGGTGCGTGGAGTGCCCAGAAGACTATATCGAGTAGGAGCGAGACTCGCTAAGGGCACAATTAAGCGAGAAGATAAAACATGAAACCAAAAGTAACTGTTGCGATCATCGCCCTTAGTAAAGCCGAGAACACCCTGAGGGATTCATTGGATAGCGTTCTTTCTCAAACGTATGGTAATATAGAGGTAACAATTGTTTACGATAGCTATCTTAATAATACTGTTGTTGAACAGATAAAGCGCGAACGCCCCAACTCGAAAGTAAACTACTATAGGACAAACGGTGTGAACGAAGCGACCGCACTTAATGTAGCGGTAAAAAATGCGACCGGCAAATACTTCTCTTGGCTAACAGTAAACGACAGATACCTCGAAGATAAGATCGATGACGATATATCTCTGCTGATTGACGATAATACGGCTATCGCTTCTGGGTGGACGATAGTGAACCAAAATACAAAACAGAGGAAGGTACACCATGCACCCCATGCCCTAGAAATGCACCCCGGGCCGCTACTCGCATTTGCCCAAGGTGTTGAAGTCAACACGATGGCTATGCTGCTTCCGATATCGTACTTGAAGAAGTACGGGTTTAGCGAAGTATCCTCGCCTGTGCGCGACTACAAGTTACTTGGATCAATGATTGCCGGAGGTATCACTTTTAGAGTTTCAAAAAAGAATAACCAAAAAATCGCATATCGTTTAAGTGATGACTACTCCCACAATCCAAAGGCCAAGACACACGATGACTTTTCTCGTTCTGAGATAATTGCCGACCTAACCCCCGAAGAAGTGTCAGCATATTTCTTCGAGTGCGGGATAAATGTTGTTGACTACTACAAAGAAATGCTTACTGATGGGTATCCGAGGGTCTGCGCATTTCTAATGGAAAAAGTGATCAGAGGCTTGCTAGCTGCTGGAGATGTGAGGTTAGCAGAAAGAATGCTAGTTCAAGATTTCTCAGGGCTAACTGAAGATCAGTTTGCGACTTCCGCAAAAGTGATTGCGAGTAAGATCACAGAACCATCACATAGAAAAAAGATCTTATTTAGCTCGGCACAATGGTTGACCGGTGGGATGGAACGGGTCATGTCGGTCTTGTTTGAAGAGCTAAAGGACGAGTATGAAGTAATGCTTATAACCCCCTATGATGACAGACAGAGCCAAATAGGGATTCCAAGTTACATAACCAACATTAAGATCGATGTAGAGTTATTTAAAAGGCATTTCGACTCTCTAATACTGGCTTATGCACTGTTGCTGGATGTCGATGCTGTCATTGGCTACATGAATCTTTTTGGCAAACAACAGAACCTATATAACCTATGTGTAGGGACAAAAATAAAGACAATCGCATCAAATCATGAGTATTATTTCTACCCATACAAAAGCAAAACTCACTATGATGCGGCTTTAACTAGGTTGGAGGCGTTTAAAAACTGTGATGCTATTGTTTGGCCAACCAATTTTAGTGCTGCACTCTGTGGTTTGTATGCTGAGAGGAACTATGTAATTGGTAACCCCAATAAGTTCCCGGTTGTCCAAAAGCCACTGCAAAAAAATCACAGAAAACAGATCATTTGTGTGGGAAGATTCAACGACCCGATAAAACGTATTGATCGGGCGCTAGAGTGCTTTTCAAAAGTTCTACAGACGGTACCTGATGCTTCGCTAGTGCTCGTCGGCAAGTATGAGTATGAAACACCCATTGATCGAACCGGTCGCACAATAAAGAGCATGATTGAGAGCCTTGCTATTCCTTTAGAGAAGATTACTTTTGCAGGAGAGGTAAGCAATGTCGAACACTACTTCAAACAGGCAAGAGTACTCTTGATCACATCCGTGAGCGAAGGTTTCGGCATGGTAGTCAATGAGGCGGCTTGTTTCGGTGTCCCATCGGTTTGTAACTATATGCCTGGTATCGAGGATATTGTAGTTGATAAAGAAAATGGGCTTATCGTAGAACAGGACGACATTAATAGTATGGCTATAGGGGTCTCGAGAATTCTAGAAGATGACGAGCTAAGAAGTAGGTTGAGTGATGCAGCCCTAAAAAATGCGCGGAGATTTGAAGCCCATCACATTGGGTACAAATGGCGTGTTTTAATCAATACGCTTTTGAATACAGAAGAGAAGGAAGCGCAAAGAGTATTGGCTTCTAGTCTGGCGTATAAATCACCCGACACGGACAAGCTCATCAAAGTCCTAGCCGGGGAAGCTAATGATATATTAATGCAGGCTATTAAGAATGCCTCTCTGCAAGACGATCCCACAGGAATAAAGCTCCTGATGTCAAAGATATTAGGCGCACCTAAGCGGTTAAGGGCTAATGTTGAGTTTGAAGGATATACCAAGACTTTACGCAAGATACTAACTCGCTCAATGAAGCTAATACGAAAAAAGCTGTATGCTAAAAGATAAGCCAAAAGTTTCTATCGTGATCCCGGTATTCAACGGGACGAACTATCTGGCGCAGGCTATCGACAGTGCGCTTGCTCAAACATACAACAACATCGAGGTACTGGTTATCGATGACGGCTCTACCGACTCAGGTGCAACTGAAAAAAAGGCACTATCTTATGGCGATAAAATCAGATATTTTAGGAAACCCAATGAGGGCGTCGCTTCCGCACTGAACTTTGGTATAAAGAAGATGGAAGGCGAATATTTCTCATGGTTGTCGCACGATGATCTATATGAGAGGTCAAAAATTGCCGACCAAATAGAGTTGGTCGAGTCGCTGGGGGGTAGTCATAACATCGTAGCCTGCAATGCAAGAATGCTGTACCAAAATGGCATAAAAAAACCGATGAAGATGGATAGCCAAATATTCAAGCATCTTAGTATATTTCTTGCAACATCTGCGAGAGTTGGTCTGAATGGCTGCTCGTTACTAATACCCCGCCAAGCGCTTGTTGAAAGCGGGGGCTTTAATACAAGCCTACCTTTTACCCAAGACTACGACATGTGGCATAGGTTGGGCGATAAGCATGGATATCGATTTGTGTTACTTGAAAAAGAACTTGTTCTCTACAGGGTACATGCCAATCAAGACAGCTTGGCCAAGAGTGAACTATGCGTGAGGGCGGGAGATGAATTACGCAGTAAATTGTTAAAAGAAATCCCCTTCAGCGATTATAGAGGGTACTTTGCGGAAAGAGAAAGCAATATCGACATATTCATCAGTGACTACAAAGCGTATAAAGAGAGCGGGCACTTTCACGCAGCTTCGGAGATGCTGCGCATCCTATTCAAATATTATGATTTGCATGACAAAAATAAACTCTACGATATTTTCCTTAAGGAAGTTGATGTACATGCATTGAAAAGAATGCCTCTTTTTCGCATTAAAAGCAGCCACTTTAATGTGGACGATAAGAAGTATGTTCGTGAGGCTATACCATTACTATACTCGCGTATAATAGGGGATAACGACATACTTATCCCGCTAAAACTATCCATGCCCATAAATATGTCCGAGTTGTCTGCATCGAGGAGAATACTCTGGAGGATTAGTCAGAATCTAAAGAATGAAGGCATACGCATAACAACACAAAAGCTAATAAAGAAAGTTATTCAGTCTCACTAGTTAGGTGTTTTCATAGGCATAGGCATGCCACTGGGAATGAGATTGAGTTCTGTGTTCGAAACTAACAATGCGTCCGTGAATTTATACGAGTAGCTAAAATATGTCTCTTCGTTGGGGAAGGGTCTTTTGGTGCCTGAATCAATCACGAATATTCCACCCGCTGGTGATCTGACTAATATTCCATCTCTATAATGAACATTATATTCCATAGGTACACCATCGGGGATTATGGACAACTCGGCTTCGCTTATAGAGGCAATACCCCCCCATGAATAATGGTTGCTTATGAAAACCAGTTCATTCGGAAAGGGACGTTTATATCCGTTTTCAACGCGGTAGATACCGCCTAACCTAGACATTAGTAGTAGATCATCTCTAAGGTGCGGGTTGTACTCAAGAGGCGAGCCTTCTGGTATAAGTGAGATTTCAAGATCACTTATCGAAAGAGCATCCACCCAGCTATACCCATAGCTAAGGTAAGTGCCTTCATTCCGGAATGGTCGTTTAAAACCATTCTCCACAATGTATATGCCGCCTTTGGGGGACTTGACAAGTATCCCATCTCTAAAGTGGGTGTTGTACTCAATCGTCGCACCACGTGGCAAGCGATCAAACTCGGATTTGGAAATAGTAAGGACACTTGACCATTTATTCTTATAGCTCAAGAAAGTTATCTCATTCGGAAAGGGTCGTTTTAGGCCACTCTCCATCTGATAAACTCCTTCTCCAGCTGTTGTTATCAAGCTCCGAACAGTGGATCCGAACCAGTCGCTGTAGACGCGCCAGAAGTTGCGGTTGCCGTATGCACTACAGTTGTCGCCGGTGCCGTACATGTTGTTTAATGCGGCCTGATTCGGTTGATAGGGGGTGTAGGTGTATAAGGCGGCAGATGCTTTTGATTCCAGATAAACATTTCCGCCTCCACAACCGCTAGGTGCGACATTCCACAGAATATTGTTGGTCTGATAGGGGCGCTTGTATTGCCACCAACTCTGAGTCATGTTGTCAAGATACCAGCGTAGTAGAGCGGCCGCTTCGCGCATCTGGATAGAAAAGCCTGCGTAGTTGCTATCACAGTTGGCGCTACCACCTGGGCCGCTGTCTGGGCAGTGTGCGCCCATAGCGTATAAGTACTGGTTGCGAAATGGCCAGTCATCGGTCGTGAGCGGACCAGCCGACTCGGTGTGCAGTTTGACGAGTAGTACTTTCGGGCTGATGTTGTAGGCCTTAGCGGCGTCGGAAATCAGCTGGGCGGCACTGACCGCGCCGGCGGGGATAGGCGCGCCATTGGCGTTGCTTGCAGGCAAGCCGGGGCCGGGAGTTGTTTTGGGCACCTCATAGTACTCTTTTAGGCAGGTGAATGGTAGATTGGCGTCGGAAGTCTGGTTATAGGTATTGTAACGGTTTGCAAAAGTAGCACGCGAGGTCGTAACCCATGTGCCGCCACTAAACCAGCTAAAACGTACCTGGCCGGTACTGGCATTGTAGTAGTAGCCAACGCTCTTTGTGCCGTTGTTATCGCAGGCTGGGTTTTGAGAGTTCAGAAAGTTCTGTATCTCCTGCGTGCTCATACTATTGGCATCTGTAAATATACCGTCATCAATTATGCGTCCTGCTTTCCAATCTGAGGCTGTAACTGCGTTGGCTGTGGGGGTTAAAACCGTGAAAAAGCTTGAAGAAACCAGCACGCCAACAGATAAGGTGTATAGAATCTTTTTCATTTCTACTTAACCTCCAGCGTAATTGTTTTTTGCATAGTGGAACCGTTAGTTGGCGTCGCTTCGACGTTGATAGACCACGCGCCAGCGCCAACCGCACTTATGGGGACACTGAAACCAGCGCATGACGAAAACTCCGGCTGGTAGATGATTGGTGCAGTCTGGGAAGTTGTTTTGGCACCGTTTGAAACAGTAAGTTTACACGTACCACCAGCGACATTTTGCATTTTTGTCAGTACGGTAACAGATTGATCGCTTTGTGAAGCGCTAAGCTCCAGAGATCCGGAGGGCGTGACAGCTGCTTGCGTCTGAGTAGCTGATTCGGTTGTTTGCGCTTGGCTGGATTTGTCGAGAAAACTTTGCTTGGCCTGTGTCTCTGCTTGTTTTTGTTCGGCAGCTTTTTCTTTTGTCGATCCGGAAGGGTTTTGTTTGCCAGGCATCTTTAGAAGGTCAGTTGTCTTGGTTTTTTCGAGCGCTAACAAAACTAGCGTACCGAGCACGAGAATAGCTACGATTATGCCAAGAGTTTTCTTCCAATTTTTACGATGAGAGACTTTTGTCATGTATGTATTTTCATTGCGAGATAATATACATAAGTAGTATACCCGCTTATTGATCCAAAAGCAAGCTAGTTAGGAGGCTGCCTCGTCACAAAATATAAAACGTGGTGTCACAGATAGGCTTATGAGCCGTATCCCTCGGGATTGGCGGATTGCCAGCGCCAGGCGTCGGCGCAGCTTTCGGCGAAGCTTTTTTCGGTGTGCCAGCTAAGCTCGCGGGCAGCTTTGTCGGCGCTAGCGTAGCAGGTTGCAATGTCGCCAGGGCGGCGTGGTTTGATTTCGTATGGCACTTCGTGGCCGCAGGCTGCCGAAAATGCTGCGATGGCTTGTAGTACTGACACACCCTCGCCGGTACCAAGGTTATACACCTCGCAGCCCGCGTGCATGTGCTCCATGGCTGCCAGGTGCCCTTTGGCGAGGTCGACGACGTGTATGTAGTCGCGTACGCCCGTACCGTCCACTGTATCGTAGTCGTCACCAAACACGCCGACTTTTTCCAGCTTGCCAACGGCCACTTGTGAGACGTAGGGCATGAGGTTGTTGGGGAGGCCATTGGGGTCCTCACCGATGCGGCCGCTCGGGTGTGCACCGACCGGGTTGAAGTAGCGGAGCAGGGTAACTTCCCAGGTTGGGTCGGCGTGGGCTGTGTCGCGCAGCATCTGCTCGATCATATATTTCGTCCAGCCGTAGGGGTTGGTGATACCTACTCCGGTCTGGCTTTCTTCGGTCAACGGCAGTTCAGAGGGGGTGCCGTACACCGTAGCCGAACTGGAGAAAATCAGTTTTTTGACTCCGGCGGTGCGCATAGCTTCGACGAGGCTGAGCGTAGAGTCCAGGTTGTTTCGGTAGTACTCGACCGGTTTTTGTACCGACTCGCCGACAGCCTTCAGACCGGCAAAATGTATAACGGCGTCGACTGGATGTTCAGCAAAAATCTGCTCCATCCCCTCACGATCACAGACGTCTTGTTGGTAAAACACCAGCTCTTTTCCTGTAATCTCCTTGACCCGCGCGAGTGATTCTTCCGAACTGTTTGACAAGTTATCTACGACTACTACGTCATGGCCCGCTTCCAGCAGCTCTACGGCGGTGTGTGACCCAATGTATCCCGCCCCACCGGTTATAAGTACATTCATGCTCGTTCCTCCTTGTTTTTATACCCGAGTACAATGCCGTGATTTCTTTTTAGTAGAGTCGCCAAAAGCCCGGTCGTTAGGGCGCGTGCGAGTGTCCAGTTGCGTACCCGTCCGACCAGCGATGTCGCATCGCGTGTGACATACAGCGCTCGGTGCGCTATGGCTGGGTAGGCGTAGGTCTGCAGGCCGGTAAAACCGGCGGCGCTCAAACGAGGGCGCAAATATTTTGGTGGCATATCGCGTTCGTTTACTCCATAATGTTCCATAGCTTCAATTGATTTCGGGGTTTTGCTGTGTCCGACGCCCGGTTCGCAGGCCACGAGTCGTCCGCCTGGTTTTAGAGCGCGGTAGGCAGCCGCCAGGGCAATGTTTTCGTCTTCGGCGTGGTGCAGTGAATCAAAAAATATTACGGCATCAAATTCATTTTCGTACAGCAGCTCATCATAGTCGCCGGTTTTAAACGATAAAGTTTTGAGCGAAGCGAACTCTTTCTGAGCGGCATCAATCGCTTCTGGCGCAATATCGACCCCAACCACCTCATAGCCAGCGCGGGCATAAAACGCACTTGTCCAACCGCTGCCGCACCCGAGGTCAAGGATGCGGGCCGGGGCAGGCGGCAATAGAGTAAATACGGCGGCAATATCGTGCAGCAGCGAACCTATATTGGCGGCGTCCGAAAACGGTTTGTTGAGCGTAAACGCCATACCGTCATCACCGATTTCCTTAAAATACGTTCGTTCTCCCGCCTTAGCCATGAATGAGCTCCTGTACCTTCTCGACGAGTTCATCGAGGCGAGCCTGGGTATCTGACTCGGCGTTCAGGCGCATGACTGGTTCGGTGTTGCTGGGGCGCACATTGAACCAAGTGTCTTCGCCGAGCTCCACGGTTAGGCCATCCATATCAGATTGCTCGTACTCGGCGTAGGCTTCGCTTAGACGTTGTATGGCAGCCTCTTTGTCTTCAACCACGAAGTTTATTTCGGGAATGGCCGCAAAATGAGTGTATTTTTCGCGCAGCTCAGATAGCTTTAGACCGCTTAAGCCTGCGGCGTAGAGCCCGATGACGGCTCCGATGAGCCCAGAATCGGCATACCAGTTGTCTCGGAAGTAGAAATGGCCGCTGGCTTCACCGCCAAACACCGCGTCGTGTTCACGCATGGTTTGTTTGATGTGTGCGTGTCCCACACGAGTTTTAACGGCCGTACCACCGCCGCTTGCGACTACTTTTGGTACGCTGCGGCTGTTGCGCACATCGTATACGATCTTGGCGCTCGGGTGAACGCCGAGGAAATAGTCGGCCATCATAGCGCTCATGACACCGCCCGTTAGTACCGTGCCGGTTTCGTCGATCAAAAATGCGCGGTCCCCGTCGCCGTCAAAGGCGATGCCGCCGTCTAACCTCATTTCTTTAATCTTGGCGACCAAATCTGCGAGAGTTTCAAACTTTAAGGGATTTGCTTCATGGTTAGGGAAGGTACCGTCGAGCTCAAAATACATTTCTTCAACTTCCCAGGGCACATACGGCTCAATCTCGGGGAAGATCTTGCCCGCCATGCCGTTTCCCGCGTCGACGGCAATATGAAGCGGCTTAACTTTACTCGCATCGACAAAACTTAGCACGTGCTGTACCCAATCTTCGGCGAGGTCTTTTTTGGTAATTTGACCTTTTTGCTTCGCTGCGTCTTTGAAACGACCATCGAGTACCGCATCCCGGATATCTTCTAGCCCGGTTCCCATGCCAATCGGCCGAGCTTCTTCACGGCAAAGCTTGATGCCGTTATCGGCACCCGGGTTATGACTGGCAGTTACCATAGCTCCGCCAGCAAGCTCTAGGCTGCCAACTGCAAAGTAAATCATGTCGCTGGTAACTTCACCGATGTCGATAACATCGCGTCCTTGCGCCGTCAGTCCGTCGATAACATTTTGCGCAAGCTCAGCGGAATCTGGGCGCATGTCTCGACCGACAGCCACGACACCGTCAGTAGGCAAAAAGTCAGCGAGTGCTCGCCCGACATCCCGGGCAACCGTCATTGACAGCTCGCTCCCGACTTTTCCACGTATATCGTATGATTTAAAGATACCACTAATGTCTGCCATAAAACCTCCTTAAGATAAACCAGTACCCACAAACTACCTTTATAGTATATGCTACATATGCAACTTGAGGAGGGTACATGAAGATACTTGTAGTAGCAGGCGGACAAGGAACCAAGCTTTGGCCATACAGCCGCCAAGACAAACCCAAGCAATTCCAGCCGATCATCGGTGAAAAATCACCATACCAAGAGGCTATCGAGACAATCCTAACTGCTTACCCGGCAGAAGATGTCTTTATCTCAACCAAGCATAAATTTATCAAGTACATCTCAGAGCAATCGCCGCAAATCCCGCTCAAAAACTACATTGTCGAGCCAGATATTGCGCTTGACCGTGGTCCTGGTGAAGGCCTAGCTTTCCTCAAGTTATCAATGTTGTTCCCTGACGAGCCAGTGTTCTACGTGCAGGCCGACATGGTGCGCGAGCCAGCCGAAAAATTCATCGACATGATTAAAGCGGCAGAAAAAATCGTCACCGAGACTGGTAAGTACATCACTGGGGGGGTTAAGGCAACAGAACCAAATATGGGTGCTGACTACCTAGAGCTCGGCGCCAGGGTTAAAAGTAATGGCGTTGAGGCCTACGAGCTAGCCAAGTTCCACTACCGTAAAGGCACTGTCCGTGAGACACGCGAGCTTGTAGAGAATTTCCGTGTTGTTACACACTGGAACCACCTATGTTGGTACCCAGCTAAAGTTATTGATGCCTATAAACAATACCGCCCCGATTGGTATGACGCCCTCATGCGCATCAAAGACGTTATGGATAAACCTGGTGAGCAACAAGCCATTCGCGAAATCTACGAAACGATGGAAAAGGGCCCCACAGAAGACGTTACGCGTCACCTTATGGACTCGGGAGAAGCAATCGTACTACTTTTGCCGTTCCGCAACACAGACGTCGGTACCTGGGAATCTGTCCGTGAGTTTAGTGCTGACGACAAAGAAAATGACTTTGACGCCTCTGTCGTGGCCGTTGACACCACTGGTACCTTGGTGAAATCGCGTAACAGCAACAAGCTAATCGCCGTAGCAGGTCTTAAAGACATGATTATCGTCGATAGTGATGACGCGCTGCTCATCATCCCAGCTGATGAAATTGATAAAATCAAAGATTTGCAAAAGCTGCTCACCGAGCGAGATCTCGATAAGTTTTTATAGCCCCTCGGTGTTACACTAGGTGTTATGACTAAAGAAACCATCGATACTAAAGAGCTTCGCGCCACGCCGGAGCAAGAAGATTTTGCTGGCAAATACACCGAAGAAGGCACTGGAAAAGTGGGCGGTAAGCTGCTGGACAACTACTTTAAGGCTGTCAAGTCACTCTACAAGGGGGCTCACTTTGAAAAGGGAGCTAGGCTAAAAGCCGTTGAAATTGGCTGCGGTGAGGGTTTTTCGACCGAGCGGCTACGGGCAATGTTGCCAGGTAATGTTAGCTTGAGTGCGTCGGAGTACGTGGCCGAAATGATCCCACGAGCAGCAGAGCGCAACCCCAAGGTACCTATCGTACAAGAGAGTGCCTACGAGCTCAGCTACAAAGATAATTCACTCGACGTTGTTTTTCTGCTGGAAGTGCTCGAGCACCTCGACTATCCAGATAAAGCGCTGGCTGAAATTCACCGGGTGCTGCGGCCAGGCGGGGTGCTGATACTGGGCGTTCCACGTGAATTTTTATGGTGCACTCTCAATTTTGCACGTGGCAAATATTGGAAAAGCCTTGGAAACACTCCAGGTCATCTAAACCACTGGAGTACCTACACGCTAAAGCGTTTTATTGGTAAACACTTTGGTCCGGTTAGCGATCAGCGCACACCCTTGCCGTGGACCATCATTCGCGCCCAAAAACGCTAGCAGACTAGAGTCGAAACATAGAGTGTAAGAGCCATAGGACGTTTCTTGTTTCTTCACCATCTTTTAGCTTGGTTGGAATCCAAAAACCAGACCAAAAAAACCCATTTCGTACACCAGCCGTTCCGGCTGACGTACGACCTTCTTTTTCTGCCGAAGAAAAAGAAGGCAAAACCCGGGGTCCCCATGAAACCTGTTTCATGGGGTGTTAGTGTCTCGGCACACTTCCTACTGCTCGGCAACTGTTGTGAACCAGCACAACTTGGGAAACACTAGCGTAGTACGCATTTTCGCCTTTGTTGTGCTGTATCACAACAGTTGGACCGGGCAGTTTCCAGAGTGCCACTAACCCCGCAGCAATGAAGGTCTAACATCTATTTTCCAACGTCCAACCTCAAATGAGGTGAAAGTCACCGAAGTTAATTATCAATCCCAGGTGAAATCAGTCTTTTGCTGTGGTAGGACGAAAGACCCAGTGCTTGTACCACAGCCACTTCCAAACAGTGAAAAAGAGTGAGGAAACCCAAAGCCCCACAAACGGTGACACGCCGAGCCATTTCAAGCCTCCAACTATGGCGTAGTCGATAAGTACATTGAGCAGGCTAAACGGTACATAGCGTTTTAAGACCTTTTTGTGGCCGGCTATCCGAGCTGTGCTCGCAAAAGCCAGGTAATGCTGGACAAGATAGTTCAGTCCCCAGCCAACAAGATCGGCGATACCTTTGGCAAGCAGCCAGTGCCAGTGCAGTAGCCCGTAGAGCAGGGCAAAGATCAAGTAGCCGCTGATAAAAAATACCACTCCACCGATGTTAAAATACAAAAACTGGAGCAGGGGAGCCGACCTAATCTTCATGTGACTGCTTTTCCTTAGCACTACTTAGGGCAATGGCAGTCAGCCCCCAAAAGACGTACGCCAGCGTATCATCCGCCCACGCATGAGAGAGCAAATTAACGACAGCGAGTCCGAGTAGCGCAGCGAGGCAGGCAAGTGCCAGAGGGTTGTTCCTACGTTGCCACAGCCTGCGCCAGACCATCACGAGGAGACTTACAAATAAAATTAGCCCCACCCACCCCATCTCCTGACCTATCTGTAGGATATAGTTTTCAGCAAGCTTTGTTTCTCCATGGGTGTTATGAACACTGGCTGGACCGGCGCTGCCAACCCCTCCGCCTAGTGGGTGGTCAAGAACGTCAAGTGCAGCCGTGCTGAGCGCAGAGCTACGCTGATCATTAGAACTCACCTCGACTTTAGAATTATCGCTGGTGTGAAAAAGAGCGTTTTGTACATGAGGGTTAGAATGAAATGCGGTAAAAGTTAACCCTGTTAAAAACAGTATCCCAAGTGAAGCAAGCCAAAGTTGTTTTGTTTTTTTAGCTCTCATCGAGCGGGTGATAATGACCACAAAAACTGCCACTGCAGCGCCAATCCACGCACTCCGAGAGAAGCTTGCAAGCAGCGCCCCGGCCGTCAGCGCAGCCAGTATTTCCCAGTACGCACCACGCCAACGCCGAGCGTAAAAAGCCGCTAACAGTCCTGTGATGACCACTAGGTATGCACCGAGCGGGTTTGCCCCCCTTAGCGTCGAAGCAAACCGTGGGTAAGCGTCGTCATTGTTGATCGTTTCGTAGGACTCAATCGTTGCAGCCGAGTAGCCAAAGTGCTTCAAAAAGTCGTCGGGTAGGACGGTGAGCTGCAAAACGGCAAAAGCGGCGACCACCAGGGCTGGCCCCAGTACAATCTGCTGCCAATGCTGCAAAAGCCAGTTACTACGACGAGCCACAAGTGAAACTAAAAGGAAGAATAGCCAAAAACGTAGATCCTGGAATATGCCAAGGCAGGCTGCACCGAGCGAAACTTTACCAGTTAGCAACGGAACGACCGTCCAAAGCACCGTGAGAAGAGCAAAGAGCACAACCATCCTCACTAAACGGTCGCGCACTAACCACTGTCGAGTCGCTTTACTGCGCAGGGACCATACAACTGCACAACCAGCTAGTATAAGGAGTAAAACTGCGCTCCACGCGCGGAGTAGCGTGTAGTGTCCAACAAGACTGGCGCCCCACACCGTCAAAAAACCATGGAAGGGCGCTATCATCAAGATGGCGGCGATCAAATAGTTGGCTACTTTTGTGCTGGTTGCTTCGCTTGTGCTTTTCATAGTCGTTAAGTGCTACAATCACTAGTATAAATGAAGAATGACGCATCACTCACGTATAACGTCTTTCTAGTGCTCGGCGATATCGCAGCGCTCATCGCTGGGTTTGCGGCAGCATTCATCATCCGCGCGGCCTCGCCAGTGGCCGTCGCTCATCCGGTGGTTGGTGTAGACTACATGGTTATATTGCTAGCGTTACTCCCTTTTTGGATTATCATCTTTGCTATGCTTGGCCTCTACAACACAACTATCTATGAGCGTCGCTTCTCTGAGATAGCGCGGCTGCTCGTGGGTTCATTTGTGGGGCTGCTTTTCCTGATCTCATGGGATTATATGAGTCTCGATCAGCTGTTTCCAGCAAAACTGGTGCCCATTTACGGCCTTCTGATAGCTTTTGGGTTACTTGTTTTGTTCCGTAACATCGCCCGCGCCGTACGGACAAGCCTTTTTCGCTACGGCGTGGGCTTGACGCGTGTTGTGCTGGTGGGCAACACGGCTATGACTAAAGAGCTTATCGACTCGCTTTCACACCGTGACTCTGGCTACAAAGTGCTAGGCGTCATTGGTTACCGCAAAAAACTGCCTGACGGGGTGCCGGAATATGCTAATTTTGCCAACTTCCTCCGAGCGACACCTGAGGACTTGCATGGTATCGTTCAAACTGAACTGTATGCAAACGAGGAGCGCAACGGCGAAATATTGAATTACGCCCAGGAAAACCACGTCAGCTATCGCTTCGTGCCCGGTAATAGCGAGATGTTTGTGGGCAACTTAGACGTGGAACTTTTTCGTAACTCAGTCCCCGTTATTCATGTGCACCACACCGCATTATTTGGCCCAGGACGTATCATCAAGCGACTCATGGATATTGGGCTTGGTTCGCTGGGGCTGCTTGTCGCCTCGCCGCTGCTACTTATCATCATCCTCCTCCAGAAATTGTTTGGACATGGCTCGGTGTTCTTTGCACAAAAGAGACTCACACGCTTCAATACTCCCTTCAAAGTCTACAAATTCCGCACCCAATACGCCGCTTATGATGGCACGACCCCAGAAGAAGCCTTTAAGATGATGGGCAAGCCAGAGCTTGCGAAAGAGTACCGCGCTAATGGTGATTCTTTGTCGCATGACCCACGGATCACGCCCCTCGGCCGTTTCTTACGTGCGAGCAGTCTAGATGAGCTGCCGCAGCTCTGGAACGTAGTACGCGGCGATATTAGCCTTGTAGGGCCGAGGGCACTGATTGCTCAGGAGCTGCAGCAATATAGCAAAAGCCATCTCATTTTGAGCGTCAAATCGGGTCTGACCGGCCTCGCGGTGGTGTCTGGCCGTAGAGACATCAGTTTTGAAGAGCGTCGCAAGTTGGACTTGTACTATGTGCAGAACTGGAGTCTCTGGCTTGACCTGGTGATACTGCTTAAGACAATCCGCATCGTTTTATTCCGCACGGGAGCCCGCTAAGTCATGAATGCTCGTAAACTGCGAGTAGCCATTGTGCACGACTGGCTTTACGGCGGTGGGGCAGAGCTCGTGGTAGAGCAGCTGCACGAAATATTCCCAGACGCACCCATCTACGCCACATTCGCGACTCCCGAGTGGCGCAAAAGGCTTCACGGCAAAGTTCGTACCGGCTATCTACAGTGGTGGCCACTGCGTAAAGCCTACAAGTTTCTCGGTTTTCTCCGCATACTTTGGTACACACATCTCAAATTTGATGACTACGACTTGGTTATTAGTAGCTCTGGTGCCGAGGCGAAGGGCATCAAAGTTCCACCTGGCGTTCTGCATATCAACTATTGCCACGCGCCTACACACTATTATTGGAGTCGCTACAACGAGTACATGAAGCGACCAGGTCTTGGCATCGTAAACCCGCTCGCTCGGGCCGGCCTGTGGCTGCTCGTAAAACCACTGCGTGCTTGGGACTACCGCGCGGCTCAGCGACCTGACTACATGATTGCAAATTCAACCCACATCCAAAAAGAGATTCGCAAGTATTACAAACGTGACAGCACCGTCATTTTCCCGCCGGTGTACATGGAGCGCTTTGCGAAGCCCGAAAACCGCAGCAGAAAACGCTCGGGGCTACTCATTTCTGGTCGCCAGACACCATACAAACGTTTTGACCTGGCAGTTGTCACGTGTAGTAAGCTCGGCATACCCCTGACAGTCATTGGAGATGGCCCAGATCACAAGCGCCTGCGTGGGCTTGCTGGCAAATCGGTGACATTTCTAGGTCGTGTCTCTGACAAGGTACTTGAAGAGGAATTTGCCCGGGCTGGGGGCTTTATATTCCCGGGTCTCGACGACTTTGGTATTAGTGCGGTCGAGGCAATGGCGTCTGGTACGCCCGTCATTGCCTACAAAGCTGGTGGTGCGCTCGATTACATCCGTCCAGGGGTAACGGGCGAGTTTTTTACCCACCAAACAGCCGCGTCGCTCGCGACCACCCTTCGCCGTTTCAAACCTAACGCGTACAGTAGCGCAGCCGTGCGGGCATATGCCAAACGCTATTCGCGTGAACAATTCCAAAAGTCTATGCGCGCCTACGTGAGCGCAATGCTCAAAAAAGGGCCACCTACTCGCTAGTTCGGGTTTTGTTTGCAGAGTAACGCTTATGTATACTGTAGGGTATGGATCAGACACCGGCCGCGTCCGAGAAGACACTTAGGCCGACCAAAAAGCAAAAAGAGCTCTTAGCCTACATCGAGCAGTTTATAGCTGAAAACGGCTATAGCCCGAGCTACCGTGAGATCATGAGTGGCCTCGAGTACACCTCGGTAGCGACTGTGGCATTGCACGTCGGTAATCTTATTTCACGTGGTCATTTACGCAAACGTGAGCATAGCGCTCGCTCGCTTGAGGTGGTGACTCCTTCGGCTGAATTTACTTCAGAGCCCAAGCTAAAGACAAACGAAGTGAAACCATCAGAGGAGAAATGGCTCATCGAGAAGGTCGAACACTTGTTTAGCGAGGCAGAAGGTCAGGCAGTCGCCACCGAAGAAGACTTGCGCCCCATTGAGATTATGTTGGCCGCTCTCCGTGTACTCGGGCTAGAAGCGGGCGCACAGAGCTTTGCGGAGCGTTACCAAGCACTGAAAGGGCAGGGTAAGTCAAGTGAATGATCGCTACCATCTTGATCGTCGGACCCACCGCTATCGACGCGCCAGGCGCCGAGTGATCATTATCGCTGTGCTGATCTTTTTTATTGCACTTTTTTACTTTCTGTCTAATCTCCATATTACCCCCCAGCAAAATATTACAAATGACCAAACTATCATAAAAAAATACGATGCTGCCACAGCAAAAACTGTCTCCATCGACAAGCCGCTTTTCAAGCTGGAACTACCAGAGGGTTGGAAAGAGTCTAAGCCAGACGCCTCTATGGTCCCAGCACCGCAATTCGTGTTTGTGAGCGACCCCAAAGACCAGCAGGCACTTCGTTTATATGTTGATGTTATTCCTGCGGCGCTTGGTATCAACAAAGCCCTAACCGTATCGGCTCGGGCTGATACCCTCGACCATGACTCTGTGTCGGAAAACTGCGTTAACTACACTGAACTCAGTAAAAAAGATGGTCGCACGGGTCTAGCACCTGCCAAGTGGCAAAATATCGATTTTCTCTGTGACGTGGGCAATCCGCAGCGGCCATTAGTGGGCGCTATCTCTGCGGATGGCATGAACTATGTGAAGCTCACCGGACCCACGGTAGGCGAGCACAAACTTTTCATTGTCTACACTGACTATAGTATCAACCCCAATTACACAAACCTCTACGATATATTGAACTCCCTCCACCTAAAATAGCCGAACTATTGCAGGTCTCTAAGAAAAGCTAAGGTGCCATCTTCATAAATTTTTCCGGGCCGAATAATGGTTACCTGGTCGTGTTGCGGCAACTCCTCGCTCTCCTTTCCTACGAAAACGAAAGTGACCGGTATAGCTTGCTCGGAAAAAAACTGAGCCATGGCGTAGTCGCTCGCGCTGTCGCCAAAGCAAGTTCGACCTGTAACAATCATTGGCTTAGTAGCGGACCATTCATGAAGTAATCTCGACCCTGCATATTTACCAGCGGCGACAGACTCTATATCAGTAGAAATGGTCGTACAGTCAACCTTCACTTTCTCATTGCTCGCCGCAAAAGCTTCTACAAGAATGTCAGCAAGTACCTTTTGCTCTTGATGATATTTGGCGAGCGGTACATCGGGTCTTTTTTCAATGGTTGCCATCGTCGTTTTGCTAGTGTCCCAAAACATTGTTTTAAACTCATGGTCATGATCAAAAAAAATTTGTTTTGCCAGATTGTATTGGGCTGGGGTTAAAGCAAACGGGCTCTGAGCCGGTATGGTGCTGCCATGTGACCAGGTAATGAGTTCTCCACCTTTCTGGCAAGCAATTGCTAGGTGTGACTGGCCAGCCTGATCCATGCCTTCTAAAAGGTGGCCTAGAAGATGCTCTTGCAGCCAGGCGTAAGATCTACCAGTATTAATACCAACCAGATTCCCCTCTGCGAGGAGTGAACGTATGATCGCCACCACTGCAGGGCTAAAAGCACTATTGTGAGGATTTGTTATAACGCCGTCTACATCAAATATAAAAAAATGAGCTGTTTTGGACATGAAGCTAGCATACTACATTATTCTTAATAGGGCAGGTACCTACTCTGGACATGGAGAATGCGGTCAAAAATACTATATCTAGTGTGTCGGCTAGCATGATAGACTCTAAACACGTCTCTAAAAAGTTAACAAATTGTAAGCTGGAATCGGGTGTAAGTCCCGAACTGTGCCGCAACGGTAACCGCGAAAAACGGAAGTCCGAAACAGCGTAAAGTCTTCCGAGCAGAAGCGAAGTATGTCAACATATAGACATAGTCTCTTGTCGCTGCCCTCGGAGTTACGAGGGTATTTTTATGGTCTATACGCCCGAGCGATTGGCGAAAAATCCACACACTATCAGTAGTGAGATTGATCGATACTTGAGTGTTTATAACGACACGACAACCTGGTTTGCCGAAGCGCTCAATGGCTCAATGCGCACTCCGTTTACGTACCAGTATGATGGCCATGAATTGCGCTCATCTGAGGGGTCGTCTATGGGTAACGTGTTCAAGGCGTCGTTGAAAGAGGCTGAAAGTATTGCAAACGAAGACCCGATTTTGGCTTTCGAGAAAAGACGTCGAAAAATTGAACTTGGGGAATATAGTGAGATGTTGTCAATGGCCGAGGGAACATTGCCCAATACGATGGTTGTCGTTTCTGATTTTCCTGCCGAGTTAATGGGGCGCACGAGAGATGTCGGTGGCTATAACGTTGAAAGGCAACAGACGATGCTACGTGTTATTTATTGGCAGGACAATCAGATGCATATGCTTTCTCAGAGCCTCGACAGATCTGATCGTCTCGGACTTGAAGCGATCTACGAAGCGATGGGTGAAAGAGCAGCTCCAGGCGAGTTGCTCGGTCAGCGAATCCACAAAGACCTTACTACCGATGAGCAGAAATTTTTGATCGATAAGCTTATGGGGGTGTATGATCGATCGCTTGCCGAAAGATACGGGGGTCAGTTTCATGCTGGTCGGCGTGACATGTCTCAAGACACCTATCTCTTTGCTTGCTCACAGACTGATTTGGTAGATAGGTGGGTACTTGCGGAACTTTCAGGTAACTTGGCTAATTATGATAAATACAATATTATTGCTGCACTTTCCGCTCGATATGATGCAGCTCACCACTTAAAACCCCAGGTATCACCACAGCTTCAAACAGCGTTTTCATACTCTGGGATCGCGTACGGGGCTTTACAGCCAGGTCATAACCTTGAGGTCGAACTTCGGCTTATGGGTGCCCGTGCCCGTGCGGAAGGCAAACAATATAGTGGTTGTGGCGGTACAATAAAAGCAGCTGAGGGTGGGTTAGAATACGAGCTGAATCAGCTTGGCTACGGGAACAAGATTGACACAGCACGTAGTGACGATGGGGGTGATGGTTTAGGCCCGTTAACTTTCAAGTGCGCAGAGGGGCATACAAATACCCGCAAAAAAGGCGAGTTGCTGAAAGAATGTCGAGTGAAAGGCTGCAAAAAGGGTTCGGTTGGTTGTGGCTAATGCGAGGAGTGTAAAATAAAGCCATGATTGATGAGTTTGACCCATATGCCGAGATGGTAAAAGAACAGGCGCCGGAGCTGTTTTGTGAAGTGTGCGGACACTATCCTCTAGAGCCGGTACATGGGCACTTTGCCTGTCCGAGCTGCAAGAGCGTCACTAAATGCTGCGAAGGTTTGCCACAAGATGTGTAGGGAAAAGCAAACGAAGTGAAAGTCACCGAAGTTAAAAATACATCCCAGGTGAAAGAGCGTCGGATTGGAATATATAGCGGCACGTTTGACCCCGTGCACGCCGGGCATGTTGCGTTTGCACTCCAGGCGCTTGAGAAAGCTGATCTTGAGGCCATTTATTTTTTGCCAGAGAGGTTGCCGCGCTACAAGCCTCACGTTGAGCATTTTGGCCACCGTACAGCCATGCTAGAGCGGGCGCTTCGACCACATGTCGGGCTCAAGCTTATCGATGACCTGCCGGAGCCATATTTTTCTGTCGCCAGAACTCTGCCAAGGCTGCGGCAAAAGTTTCCAGAGGCTAAGCTGTGCTTTTTGATTGGGTCAGATGTAGCCACTCATATTTCAAGCTGGGATAGTGTTGAGGAGCTTCTTCGCTCTAGCGAACTCATCGTGGGCCTACGAGAAGGGTCAGACGGCGTAGCCCTAACGGCAAACTTGCCTGAAGGGGCGAAAGCCAAGGTAGTCTCCGTAGCTAGACCAGGGATACGATCATCGCTAATTCGGAAGTCTGTGTACGACAACGCAAGCCCTCCCGGACTATTAAAAAGTGTGTATAACTACGTTCGACGAGAATGGCTCTATCTCAAAAACCCCTCATAAATACAGACAAAGTTACAACATATGTTTATTGCTAATGGCTACTATCAGTTGGTACACTAGAGGTACTTACGGTTGCAGTGCGAGTGCGACGGTAGAGACAAAAATATTTCAACAAAAATAAAAACTCTGTGTTTTCAGAGGTGATAAGAGGTAGGACGCTATGTCTATCCCAGTTACAACAGTGTTTGACAGGCCGTCGGCGGTTCACGTGCGCGTGAGACGACCGGGCTGGCAGCAGTTCATCCACTACTAAAAAAGAGGGGTTTTATACCCCTCTTTTCATGAAAATATGGTGCTAAGACTACTTCTTTAGTGCCTCATCTAAAAGCTTGCTGAAGGCATCGAGGCTGGGTTGACCTTGAGCGTCTAGGAGCTTGCTTGAATCTACTTTTTTACCGTTCAAGAAAAATGCTGGCGTGGCCTTTTGCTCCCCACTTTTATCAAATTCAGTGATGTCGGCCTTGATGGCGTCATTTATTTTTTCACTTTTAAAGTCTTTCTGGAAGGTCGCGACGTTGAGGTTTAGCTGCTTCGCATATTGATCAAAATAGCTGTTGGCGTTTGTCGCCTGAGTCCAAGCCTGCCAGTTTGAAGCAGCGTAAAGAAGGTCGTGCATTTCCCAGAATTTTCCTTGCTTATCGGCGGCTTCGGCAGCACGGGCAGCCGCATAGGCGTTTTGGTGAATTTGGGCCAGCGGCAGGTTGCGGAATTGGAACTTAACCCGGTCTTTGTACTTTTCGCGGACCTGCGCGGTGACTGGAGCAAAACTCTCACACGCCGGACACTGATAATCACCATATTCAACAAGCGTCACCTTGCTATCAAGCTTGCCTACAACGTGGTTCGTCGGCGTAGCGACTGCCGTCTTTTTGTTGTTATTCACAAATACAAGGCCTAAAAATGCCACAATGATAACACCGATAACAGCCCAAAATCGCTTATCCATAATTACGTCTAAAACTCCCTCTTTATGTACACCTATGTTAGCACGCCGAGCGTCACTTTTAAAAACGCTTGGAAACTCGTAGTATTAAGTTATGCTTACATTTACATTTGGACTTGGTCTTGGCTGTACGGCGGTGCTACTTGCGGCGGTTTACAGAGAGTACCACCATGTTCCCACGCTCGAGCTAAAGCGAAGGGCTAGGCAAGGGGATGAGGTCGCGGCTGCTCTTTACCGCGTAGCTGCCTATGGACTGAGTGTAAAGACGCTACTAATTGGTCTCGGTGTCGCTAGTCTTTATGGCTGCCTCTATTTTCTAGAAGAGGCTACGCCGCAGTGGGCGGCGGGACTAATCTTTACTGTGGTATGTGGTCTGTGTGCCTGGGTGCTCAGCGCAAGATCATCTTCTGTGTCGCTCAAAGTTGCAACCGCCACCGCCCCATTTTTTGCAAGAATCACCGAACGCTTTGACCCATTGTTCTCCCGCGTTGGCCGCATTTTTAGTCGTTTTCAACCTGTGAACTTACACACCGGAGTCTATACTAAGTCAGATCTACAGCAGCTGTTTGACAGACTAAAAAGGCAAAAAGATAGCTCCATTAGTCCTGTCGATATTGATCTGGTGTCGCACGCGCTTAGTTTTGGTGACAAGCTGGTTTCAGAAGTGATGACCCCCAAGCGTGTCGTTAGTGCTGTGCAGGCGAATGATACGGTTGCGCCAATTCTGGTGAGTGAACTGCACAAAACAGGGCATAGCCGTTTCCCCGTGTACCAGGGGAAAGACGAGGAGGTTGTCGGCGTGCTGTATTTACACGACGTCACCGCTCATATGGACTCGCGCCCGGTTCATGAGCGAATGCGTACGCAGGTTCGGTATGTGCACGAGGAGTATTCACTCAGACAGACGCTGCAGGTGTTCTTAAAGACAAAACAGCATCTGTTTGTCGTCGTCAATGAGCTTGAGGAGTACGTTGGCATTATCACGATCGAGGATATTCTCGAGCAGGTGATTGGGAAACCTATTGTCGATGAATTTGACGAATACGAAGACCTACGAGCTGTCGCTGCTTCGGCCGCTCGCAAAGAGCACATTGCGCATGAAAATAGTATGTCAAAACCAAACGAAGTGAAACCCACCCCTGATAAATAGCCAATCCCAAGTGAAATAATCCTCTCTCACCAATCGGAGAAATATAACAAATATGATAAGTCCTTACACTTTTTGTTGTGTATTTGAGGAGGTGCTAGGAAGATGGTAAAATGTTAAAGATGAAATACGGGTTTTGGTCAAATATAAATCCACGGGTCGGCAGCTAGCTGACCGGTGGCACTTGCTGCGCACTCGACCCGAAACGAACCCAACTAACTAGACTAAAACTCGTTATTTAAAGGACAGACCATGCGAACACTTGCACAAGAAACAATTTCAAAAACTGGCGAAACACTGACGGTAATGGGCTGGGTGCATTCGCGCCGAGACCATGGTGGGTTAATCTTTGTGGATATACGTGATCACACGGGGCTACTCCAACTGGTATTTCATCCCGACGCTCAAGACGCATTTAATCAGGCTGAAGAGCTACGTGACGAATACGTCATAAAGGTAACCGGCAAGCTTCAGGAGCGGGATGCCGCACTAAAAAACGATCGGATTCCCACGGGCGGTGTGGAACTGGTAGTAGAGAACCTGGTCGTCCTGAACCGCAGTGAACCCCTCCCTATACAGCCGTTTGCGGAGGCACAGGCCAACGAAGAGCTGCGCCTAAGATATCGCTATCTTGATCTTCGTCGCCCCAAAATGCAACAGATGCTAAAAAAGCGCTCAGAGTATTACAAGTACATGCGCCGTTATCTTGAAGAGCGCGATTTTACAGAGGTAGCAACACCAATTTTGGCTAACAGTAGCCCAGAAGGGGCTCGTGATTTCCTCATTCCCTCGCGTGTGCACGAGGGTAAGTTTTACGCGCTACCTCAGGCACCGCAGCAGTTCAAGCAGCTTTTGATGGTAGGCGGCGTACCTCGCTACTACCAGATGGCAGCGTGTTTTCGCGACGAAGACCCTAGGGCAGACAGGCTCTACGGTGAGTTTTACCAGCTTGATCTCGAAATGAGCTTTGTTGAGGACGGTGAAGAAGTGCGCAGTACCATGGAACCACTCATAAAGTCGCTGGTGACTGACTTTGCTGGGCTGCAACTAGTCAGTGACGAAGTCCCCCGGATCCCCTACAACGAAGCGATGGAGAAATATGGCTCCGACAAGCCAGACCTTCGGTTTGGCATGGAACTTGTCGAGCTTTCGGACGTGTTTAAAGATTCAGCTTTCGGCGTGTTTAAGAATGCTGTTGAGGGAGGTGGGGCGGTCAAGGCAATTTGCGTCAAAAATGGCGCCAGTTTAAGCCGTAGCCAGATCGACAGCTTCACCGAGATTGCCAAGAGCGAAGGCGCGGGCGGCCTAGCCTACCTCACCTACAAAGAAGGCTCTGTGCAGTCGCCGATCGCTAAATTTATGAGCGAAACGGAGCTGAGTGAAATAAAGGCAAGAGTAGGGGCAGAAGACGGCGATGCAGTTTTCTTTGGCGCGGACACTCGCTCAGTGGTAAACAAAGTACTTGGTCGGCTCAGGAACGAGTTTGCAAGCCACTTTGAGCTGAAAGATCCTAGTAAAGTTGCACTGGCCTGGATCGTAGATTTTCCGTTTTATGAACGAGACGAAAAAACCGGCAAACTAGACTTTGGCCACAACCCATTTAGCATGCCAAAGGCTACACTAGAAGAGCTAGACCACACCGAAGACAAACTGACGATTGTTGCCGACCAGTACGATATGGTGGCAAACGGCTATGAGATTTGTAGTGGCGGTGTGCGCAACCATAACCCAGAGGTGCTCTACAAAGTGTTTGGTGTGCTTGGCTTTACGCCTGAGTATGTCGAAGAAAAGTTTGGCGCCATGCTAAATGCTTTCAAATACGGTGCGCCACCACACGCCGGCTGTGCCTTTGGTCTTGACAGGATATTTATGGTGCTAATGGGCGAAGACAACATACGTGAAATCGTAGCCTTCCCTAAAAATGGTAGCGGCCAAGACGTCATGATGAACTCACCCTCCACCGTCGACCCCGCCCAGCTCAAAGAACTAAACATCAC
>CAYMUP010000002.1:0-8309 GCA_964393815.1 uncultured Candidatus Saccharibacteria bacterium
ACCGGCGATCTCCTCCGTGACAGGGAGGCGTGATAGGCCTCTTCACTACGAGCGCTCATCAGCTACATCTCGCATGGGCGAGATAAAATCTAACAGGGGTAAGTGTAACAAGCTGAGCGAAAAAAAGCAACTTCTTTAGCGCGGTTGCCTACGGGGTTGGAGTGACAGGGAGTTTTTGAACCGTGATAAAGCGTTGTGCTGGCTGCTTTTTCTCAAGTGGAGCCGTAAAATCTGTGACTGGCTTAAATTTGATCTCAATATGAGCCGCCTTGTACTTACCTCCCTCATCACCAAGTAATTTTACGATCTCAAAAGAGGTTGGCGTCGTAAGCACGTCAGAGACATCCCCGGTCTTCATCCGCTGCAGCTGGCTCACTATAGTCGGGTGGACTGAGGTAGAACTCACCGTAATTGCCGTGTCGGCGTATTGTCCTCCGTTTGCTTTAGTACCAGCATCGTCAGAGTACTGCGTAGCGAGCGCGGCAAAGTCTCCCCCGCCACGAATTTGTTTAAGAATATCTGCAGCTTTATCATGTGACTCTTTATCAAGCTTGGCGGCAACTTTTTGAGCTAGTAACTCTTGCTTAACCCGACGCTTCAGGTCGCCGAGTGACCAATTGAAGAACTTTTGTGTAACTGCCGCTAGCTCGCGGTCATCTTCTCCAAGCTGGTTTTGAATACGCAACGCACGCACAGCCGTATCGACCTCACTACTACTCACCGTGACATCGTTTTCCTTAGCAATTTTTTTGACATACAGCTCATCTATAACCTTTTGAAGCGCCTGAGGTTTGTACGCCTCAAGCTGACCCTTGCCTCGTTCACTCGTAAAATCGACTTTTTGCTGAGTTTCGTAATAGTGCATGTAGCGACGCAGTTCAAAAAGGTAGCTCTCGTACGAGACAAATTTACCGCCTACCTTGGCGACTGGGAAGGGCGCAACCTGCGTTATGCGGTAAGTAAACTCACCCGTGGACTGGAATTTATAGAGGCTAAGCAGCGTGTAGACCAAAAAAGTAACCAAAGCTACCCCGAGAACGCCAGAGGTTATCTTGACGATCATGTGTTTGGAGTGCTCGAGTGGGTACTTGTACTTACGAGCACCCTTTAGGACTGTTTCGCGGTGCTCGGCAACTGTTTCGTTCGTAATACGGGGCACGTTTTGCAAGCTAGCTTCAGTTTTTTTCTCTAGTGACTGCTTACGAAAGCGCTCAGGCACGGGTGGCAGAACCACCTTGGGTTTTGGTAGCTTTACTCTGCCTGCTTTGTCTTTTAGTAAATTAGTGCGCTTGTTCATGCTCGCCCTCTACCATTCTCCGATTTATATTAACCTCAGGGGTGATACCAAGCTCACGCATGTGCTCGACTATATGACGTTGCACCTTAGCCGGATGGTGTATGTGGTGCAGACGCGTGTCACCTATGAATGTTTGCATGATAATTGTACCAAATCCGAGCAGTGTCTGCTCGAGGCCTTTTATTTCGTAGTTGATGGACTGGACAAGCCTAAGAGGCACATCGGCAACAGTGCGGTTAAAAAAACCGTCCTGCGTGATCTGTATAAACCGCTGGTTAGTCAAAATAAACACGCTAAAATGCCAGCTCATCCACGATGGAAACATCAGTAGAGCTGAAATGAGGAGGCTCACCAAAAAGCTGAGGTAGAAAAACCCCATGCTCGGAGGATTATCTGGGTGCACATACGTCATAATGAGCGTGTACAGCGGCCCCACGAGCAACCCAATTGAGCTCCAAATAAGCCCCTTGCGCATAACAATGGGGTGTTTGCGAAACACATAGAGAACTTCTTCGTCATCAAACTGGTCGTCAAAGTATCTCGGTTTTCCACCTTCGGTTATTTTTGGTTTTTTAGCCATATGCTTAATTGTATCAGATTTAACTACGGTGAATAATCTTCTGTAATTGAGTATGGAGCGCTGGAGCTCCTGCACACACAGTAAAATTCTCATCTACCCTTGAGAGGGGGTTCGTGTAGTTAATGTTTGTGCCATCAAAAGCAGTGTACCTACCTCCCGCTTCTTCTATTATCACTTGGGGCGCCACATTGTCCCAAATCTTGGACGTCCGGTTTAAGACTGCGCCGTACTTCCCCTCTGCTACCATCGCAAAATCGTAGGCGCTATTGCTTGTTCTAAGGTTACGAATCTCCAAAATAATATCTGCCATTACTTTTGTCTCTGCATGAGTATAGGCGGGGCTTTCTTTGTGACCATCTATGCCATATGCGACAAGTGAATTACTTAATCTTGCTTCCTGGCTAACAAGTAGCCGCTCATCGCCGCAAAAAGCGCCTTTGGCACGCTCCGCCGTATAGATACGGCCATACATAGGTAGCGCTATGCCACCAGCGACGGGACGGCTACCTTCAAGCAGACCAATCATAATACCAAACTGCGGTAATCCAGCAGCAAAATTACTCGTACCATCTATGGGGTCGATAACCCAGGTGCGGTTTGAGTGGTTGTCTACTACGCCTGTTTCTTCATCAATAACATTGTCGTCAGGAAATAGTTCTTTAACTTTGCCGACCAAATATCGACCTATCGCCAGGTCAGCCTCTGTTAATACCTGGTTATTATCCCCTGGCTTAACCGAGCTTTTTACATTGCCAAACGAAGTTTTTGCAATCTTCGCCGCATGTTCGAGCAGAATTCTTATCTGTTCCTGCATAGACCTTCCCCAAGTATCATCTAGTTGACTATGGTATCCCGGACTGGAATCGAACCAATATCTGCTCCTTAGGACGGAGTTATTCTATCCGTTGAACTACCGGGACTTATGATGGGCTTAGGGTGTATAAGCCCATGGCTACAAAAGAACGACTATTTCTTTTTGGGCTGAGTAAACAGCTCGTGAACCATCTGGTATGATTGCAGTTCGCTTTCCGCAAACCAGTGGTCAATCTCTTTTTCTGCCTCTTCAGTCGTGGCAGACGCATGAACAATATTCGACACGCCAACGCCCGCAGCCGAGGCTTGCCCGTATGTCACGTGTGCATAATCTCCACGTATCGTACCAGGCGCCGCAGTTTTGGGCTGAGTGTCACCAACCATTTTACGGACAAATTCGACCGCTTCAACTCCCTCTAGTACCATCGCAATGACAGGGCCTTGGAGCATAGTACTGAGCTGGGTTTCAAAAATCTCATCCCCTTTGCGGGTTTTGAGGGTGCCTATTCCTTCGTAGTGGTCAAAGTAGTGCTGGTAGTCCGGATTGAGCATTTTCATGCCGATAATCTTGAAGCCGGCGCGCTCAAAACGAGTCATTACCTCTCCAACAATCCCTCGCATCACTGCGTCTGGTTTAAAAACAACTAGTGTTCGTTCCATTTGGTTCCTTTCGTATTTCTAGTAGCCATTCTAACAGATGTCCTAAGGAGTTGTCACGCTTGAAGCTGTAGTATACTGGTTATGCATGAAGTTTAGTAAAGCCAAGACAGATTTTTTAGAGTATCTAGAGATTGAGCAGAACCGCTCCCAGAGGACTATTGCTAACTACGATCATTACCTGACTCGTCTAGCAGATTACGGCGGCGACATCACTGTTGCCGATATAGACCAAGAGTTGGTGCGCAAGTGGCGCCTATGGCTCAACCGCCTAGGAACAAATGTAAACGATGAGCTACAAAAAACGACACTCAACTACCACCTGATTGCCTTGCGCAGCTTTCTCAAATTTTGCAACAAACGTGGTATGGGATGCATGGCGCCCGACAAAATAGAGCTTGCTCGCACCGTGCGCCCTCAAGTAACATTCCTGAACGAGGATGAACTAACCCGTATGTTTGATCAGCCTGACATAAGCTCAGAGGCTGGGCTACGCGACCGAGCAATTTTAGAGCTACTTTTTAGTTCGGGCCTGCGTGTATCGGAGTTAGTTGGCCTCGACCGCGAACACATAAACTTAAAAAGACGAGAGTTTATGGTACGCGGTAAGGGCCAAAAGGATCGCCCTATTTTTATAAGCCCCGATGCGGCCGAATGGGTTGGAAAGTACTTAGACATGCGTGCCGATACCACCAAGCCGCTTTTTATCCGCTACGGTGGCCGTAAAACGGTAGACCGCAGCGGTAACTATCACCGGCTGACTGCACGGAGCGTCCAGCGGCTGGTTGCAAACTACGCACTGTTAGCTGGCATCACCAAGCATGTCAGCCCACACACGCTTCGCCACTCCTTTGCTACGAACCTACTTATGAATGGTGCCGATCTGCGATCTGTGCAGGCCATGCTCGGTCATAGCAACATATCAACCACACAGATTTACACGCACGTCACCGACCCACACCTAAAAGCCGTCCACGAAAAATTCCATCATAAATAGATCTCTAAACAACCAACCTACGGCATGCGCTTGTACACACCACCGCAGAAGGCATTTGCATCTGGGCCGTACGGAATTTTTTGGTCCATCAGGGCAGATTTTACCCCTCCTGAAGTAGTGATCGTGAGCTTTATGGTAACGATATAGCATTTCACAGTTGTACCCGGGTAGGTTTTAGGAAAAGCGTGAGATTCGGTTATGTCCCCGAACAAGCACCATTTATTAACATCAGAGGTTTTGTCTCCCCAGCTCCACGTACAGCCTGTTACGCTTGATGAGGCATTGTTTGAGGTGTTCGAATATCTACGATTGTAAAAGATACGGTCTCCAACGGCAGGGCCCCCACCCCCCGTAGGCAGGCACGCCGATCCACAACCTCCAAGCCCAGCATCTGGTATGTCTTCGGAGGGCACGTCTTCACATTCGTTTGCCATATTGGCGTACGTACCATCGACCCCAGTTATAAACCGCTTACAAACTGACCCGTCAGAAAAAATAGCTGAAGTTGGCATTGTTAGTTTGGATGTCGAATCTGGGTTAACGCGAACCTGAATTCGGCGTAAAACATCTTGTGCTTTGCCGGTCGCATCTATCTTTACCTGACCAATAAAGTACGCCGTCGTATCGTCGATGAGTGTGCCAGTGACCTTTAGTGAGAGGGCTGTTCTATAAATAGTAAGTACTCTCGCGTACACTGTACTAACGTCAGATGGGGCAAAGCTGATAGTACGTTTACACACCGATTTACCATCAGACACAGTACACTCTGCTCCTGAACTCAGTGTTTGACCATTTAAACCAATCGTCAGTGGCATGGCAGGCGCTACAGCCGCTGGCTGTAAGAAAACACTGTTTGTCTGGCTATTGAGAGCCTCTGCCGTTCCTCCAGTACCGCGAGTAAGGTCAACTCGTAAGAGTGGTGGGCAGTCATCCGCAGAAGGTGGATAAAGACCTACACCCGTACAGCTCAGTGTTGTATCTTGCTCGGATGTCCACTCAAAGGTGAGAGTACGAATAAACGCAGGCGTCCCGTCTGCTCCAACTGCCTGAATGGGGATAACCTTTGGAACCGAAGCATTTACCTCTGAAATCTCTATGCTGTCACTTCGGGGATCAACAAGTAAGCATGTCGTTTTGACTCCACCGGAAAAGTCTACCTGAGGATATGCCCCACCCCCACAGTTCTGTTGGGTTGGTATTGACTCTCCATCGTGTTGTTTTTGCTTTATAACCGAGAGGACGCTATTTATGCCTGATTCAGCAGCGTAAAAAGCCTGATTGCTTAGCTGGCGATCAAGCGCTTCACGCCGGTTTTGATTGGTCACCTGCACAAAGCCCATGACGATTAGGGTGATGACCATCATCATGATGAGTACTACCAAAAAAGAAACCATGCCTCCTTGGTTCGTGCGCTCGGCTTTTCGTGTAACTCTTGCTCTCATCATATCGACGTTATGCTTTCTTTATTGTACCTTCCGTGTGCTTGATCACAAAAATTAAATCCGTTTCTGAACCGTTGTTTTTAGCTTAGATACTGCACAAAACTCTGTTCCTGCACCACTCTTACAGTGGAGTTCGCTACCCGCATCGGTAACCTGACCATCGTTTGTTAGGCCACAGGTAGGACCATTGCAGAGTAGATCGAGATCGCCACTTGCCACGCCGACACTCACCGTTACAAATCCTTCAACGCTAATCGTGGAGACTTCGAGATAAACGAGACGCATTTTTTGGGGAAGCAGCTGAGTCGTGTCGCCTAAGGTGTCCCAAACGCCATTAGCGGCGTCACATCCTCCACTAGCAGGGAGCTCGCGCATCGCCAGTCCTGTTGTATTGTTTGGCTCTCCATATACCGTACCGAGCTTGTACCTATAGATAAAGCCGCCGGCGCAAAAATACCCCGGGTCACTACCTGTGGGTAATGCTCCTACCTCAAAACTAGCGCTACCAAACTGTATTGATCGTGAGATTACATCAGTGATGTTGCGTGCGGTGTCCTGCACGGCAGCCGAGTTAACCCCTTTGTAGTACGCCGCACTAAAACGTATGACGCCAAATGTAAGCAAAAGAAAGATTACCGAAAACACCATCGTAGCAATCATCAGCTCCACGACGGTAAATCCGTGGCTATCTCTTGCCAAATCTTCGCTATTACTGGCTCTTGATGTAATCATGTCGGTTCCACCACAACTTTATAATAGTTTGTTTCTGTGGCGGTCTGACCACCGAGAGTTTGCCAGGTAACTGAAAGTTCGTAAGTATCGGTTTTACCGGCTTTTAGGCGAATGCTCTGACGATATTCAGCGCCTCCGCCTGTACTTATCGTGCAGACAGGGTTGCTAGCGGCTACAATCGCCATTTCATTGAAACAAAACTCTGGAAAAGGAGTTGTTAACGTATTGGCCGCAGAAGCAGCTCGCAAGCGTTCGGTTTGTGTCTCAAGTAATTTTTGGGCCATGCTGTGTTCTTGTATGTCCTGCGCGGCCTTACTATTTCGGTTGGTGATTGCAAATGCAGAAGTTAAAACCAGTGAGGCAATCCCCACGGCTATCAAAACCTCAACAATAGTATCGCCCCGCTGCCCCATGTTCCTTAGCGACAAGTACCTTTTTATACTCATCATGTGCAGTTCTCCGTACTAAATATCTGTGACGTGAGTGAGGTTCCGCCCTCCCCACCAATGGTAACCAGCACAGACTGGCTCGTACTACCTACAAAACAAAGATCTGCCTTTTTTACCTGTATGGGAGCCTGGCCATTTACAGCATCTACCGGGCCAGCTAGAAAATCACCAAAACTGTGTAGCACTAGCGGCTGCACCGACACCGCATCAGTACCCAAAAGACTTAAATCGTAGGTGATAGTAAAGACCCCCTCTGTACTCGCTGGCCAGGTTATATCGCCCGTACCGTCTGCGCGAGCGAGCCGAGCAGACACAAAAGTAAAGCCTCGGGGGAGCCTAACTACCTCTTTGGTTTGCTCGACAACCTTTTTCCCTGAGGTGCCAAATGTTGGATTCTCTCTTGCTCCCGCAATACTATAGGTTGTGTACTGGTCCGCCTCACCTCCGCCGATAACAAGTGCGGTACCAAGCAGCACGCAGCTGCCGTTAGTGCCCTGTTCAATTCCTACTCCAGGATTGATAATAGGCGTGCCACTGATTGCGCTACAGGTGAAATTTCCCTGACTTGCATAGTAACCGCTGCCGATCTTGTTTATTTCAGATTGGAAGCTCTGTCTTAGCTGCCTAGAGCCAACAGAGAACTCAGTTTTGGCCTGCCTACCACCCATCGCTATCATAGCGCTTACGAGGAGCGCGCTCGTCACCGCCAAAACAATCAGCGTTTCGACTATGGTAAAGCCAGCTTTACCCTCACTTAAGCTCACAGAGCCACCCCTTTTCATACTCTCAAGTATAGCACAAGCTTTTTAGGCAATAAGTAGTTTGTCGAGCCAGGTTGAAAAAACTTTGTCACCCCATAAAACTACCAGAATAGTCGCCGCTATGAGGAAAGGTCCAAAAGGCACGAGCGTCTTAACGCCGCACTTAGATATAAGGAGCGGCGGCAAGGTCACGAGCGTACCAATTAATGATGCAAGGAAGATAAGGAGCAAGGCGTTAAGCGGCGAACTGGCTAGCAGGCCGAGTACAAGCGCTAGCTTGACGTCACCGCCGCCAATCCACGCCCCTTGCGAAATTTGAAAAAGTACCCAAAACAACCCAAAAATGATTGCCGCCGCAAATGCAGCACCCCAAATGACGTGCAGGTCTTTGAAAAATATAGCTTGAACAGTAACAAATACCGCTGCGAGTCCAACCAGTGGCCAGACTACCCTATCTGGCAGTTCATACCACCGTATGTCATACACAGCCAGCGCCATAAAAAACACGAGAAACACGCACCAAAGCGCAAAAAGTAGCCAGTGACCACCGGCAAAATCAAACGGCCACTGCCAGTACGACA
>CAYMUP010000002.1:8409-62654 GCA_964393815.1 uncultured Candidatus Saccharibacteria bacterium
AGCCCAGCGATAGCCAGTACGATGAGGACTTCGATGATAGTGAAGCCTTTTTTATCTTTTTTGAGTAATTTGTGCATAGTGCAAGTGCCCCTTTGCTCTACTTATTAGTTAGTACTTATGTTTAAAATATACGGCTCTCCTGCGAAAAAAGCAACTGTTTTGCTACCCTGCGAGGTTATTGTTGCCCGCAAGTCCGTAAATGGGCAACAATACGGCCGCCACAATAGTAAAGGCCACGATGCCGAGCATGATCATCATAACCGGTTCGATTATGGAGGATATATTTTCTACTTCAGTATCGACCTCTTTTTCGTAGTAGTCAGCTACTTTGCCCATCATCTGCTCGATAGCGCCAGATTGCTCACCGATGCGAATCATGTTAGGTACAAGGGGTAAAAAGTTTGGGTTGTTTTCTATGCTGTCAGCGAGGCTTTTACCGCCCTTGACCTTCTCGGCTGCAGCCTTGATGGTGCGCTCAATATGCACGTTGTTGACTGCGCGCGATGTGATGTCGAGCATCTGCAGCAAAGGCACGCCGCTCGCAACTAGTGTTGCGCCGGTGCGAGCAAACCGTGCCATATACACTTTCATAAAAAGCTTGCCAATGGGCCACATGCGCATCTTGAGCTTGTCGATCACCTCTTTACCAGGGCCAGTCCGCGCCCAGCGGCTCGTGAAAAACCCTAACAGCCCGAGTACGAGCAGCTCTACCCACCAAAACTTGATAGTAAAGTCAGAAACCCAAAGCAATATGCGCGTAACTAAGGGTAAGGTAGCCCCTGGCATTCCTTCGTACATAACTTTTACTTGTGGCAAAACTTTTACCACCATAAATCCGATAACCATAATCATGACAAAGATGACAACAGCAGGATAAATCATAGCACCACGAATTTTACTATTGAGATCAGCTTCTTTCTCTTGCTGTATAGCGAGTCGCTCTAACGCATGGTCAAGTGTACCAGACTGCTCGCCGGCCGCAATAAGGCTCAAATACACTTGGTTAAATACTCTTGGGTGCTTACCCATCGCATTTGCGAGCGTACTACCGCCCTCGACGTCTGAGATTATCTGCGACAAGATTGCCCGCAGTGATTTGCTGGCGGTTTGGCTTGTTACACTCCGAAGCGCTTGTATGAGCGGCAGCCCCGCATTGATAAGCGTCGCAAGCTGACGGCTGAAGAGAACACGGTCTTTTGCCTTGACCTTAGAACGCCCACCGAGTGCCCCCCGCTCTTTTTCGAGCTCCATAGTAGTGACAATGAGACCCTCTTGTTTTAGTGCCTTAGCGGCTGACCCTTCACTATCTGCCTGCACCGTCGATTTGACCGTTTCGCCGGTCAAGGGGTTTCGCGCGGTGTATTTATATGTCAACATGATTAATCTCGCATTAGCCTATCTAACTCGTCAATATCAACAGCGTAGTTACGCGCTTCGTCGTAGCTGATGGTGCCCGAGTGGATGAGCGAAACGAGTTGCTTGTCCATACTCTGCATGCCAAACTCAGCGCCAGTCTGGATGACAGCATCTAACTGGTGTGTCTTGCCCTCGCGGATGATATTGCGTACAGCTGGAGTCGCGATGAGGATTTCGGCTGCAGCGATGCGTCCACCACCGATAGCTGGTATGAGTCGCTGGCTACAGATGGCCATAAGAATGTTGGAAAGCTGCGCGCGAATTTGAGGCTGCTGGTGTGGTGGGAAAACGTCGACCATACGGTCAATAGATTGAGCGGCGCTGTTCGTGTGAAGCGTGGCAAAGACCAAGTGGCCAGTCTCGGCAATGGTGATGGCACTTGCTATGGTCTCGAGGTCACGCATCTCACCGATGAGCACGACATCGGGGTCCTCACGCAGGGAACTACGGAGCGCTGCGCTAAATGAGTAGGTGTCATAGTGCACCTCTCGTTGGACAATGATGGACTTTTTGCTGCGGTGTGTGTACTCGATAGGGTCTTCGATAGTGATAATATGTTTACCCTGCTCCATGTTGATCTTGTGGATGAGCGCCGCGAGGCTGGTTGATTTACCAGAACCAGTCGGTCCAGTAACAAGCACAAGACCCCGAGGATAATCTGCAAACTTAGTAACAATCTGTGGGAGCCCAAGTTGTTCGACGGTCAAAATCTCGTTTGGTATGAGACGAAGAGCTGCAGCGAGATTGCCCCGTTCATGAAAAGCGTTTACACGGAAGCGACCGAGGTCACCAAATGCAAAACTAAAGTCAAACTCTTTGTCTTTGAGTAGAATTTGCTTCTGGTCTTCGTCCAAAATAGCAAAGACAAGTGCTTCAACTGACTCTTCGTTAAGAGGATCTGTGCCTGCCACCGGTACAAGCGCACCGTCGACACGGAGCATCGGCGGCAAACCAACTTGCAAGTGCAGGTCAGAGGCCTTTTTTTTGACCACATCCTCTAGCAAAACTTCAATACGGGGTTGACCAGCCATTATTTCACTCCTTTCGATACTGAAAGTGTGGAGACATTTCGATAATTCATATGCCTGCTCACTGCTCGTTGTTGCTTGGTCCTCATGTTCCCCACCTTCTTTTCGTTCCTGTTTATCCTTTTACTTCTTACCTTAAGCGCTGTCTGCTGACGCTACACGGTTAATCTCCTGCACGGTCGTAAGGCCATTCAGTGCCTTGAGATAGCCATCTTGACGCATGAGTACCATGCCTTCTCTTTCGGCTTGCTCTTGGATCTCTGAGCTGGTCGCTCTTTTGAGAATCAGCTGCTGAATCGCTTCACTTACTTCAAAGACCTCGTAGATTCCCATTCGCCCTTTATATCCGCCAGGCGAATCTGGGCCGTCGACGCCCTTAGTTAAAGTATAAGCGCTATCTGTTGCTAATGGCAAGTTTTCGTAGCCTAGATCAGTCGAAACAGCTGCACGATGAGCTTCGTCAGGTGGCAGAAGTGACCCGAGCGTTGCCTGTATAGCGGCCGTTTCGGCGGGCGTCGACTCTATCTTTTCACTATGTTTGCTATTTCGACGCACGAGTCGCTGACCAATCACAACGTGTACGGTGCTTGCGATCAGGAACGGTTCTACCCCCATGTCGAGCAACCTCGGCAAAATACCGGCTGCACTGTTGGTGTGAAGCGTGCTAAAGACTAAATGCCCCGTAAGACTTGCCTGTACTGCAAGCTCCGCTGTCTCTTTGTCGCGGATCTCCCCAACCATCACGATATCGGGATCCTGACGAAGAATTGAGCGAAGGCCACCAGAGAAGGTTAGCCCAATATCGGCATTGACCTGGATCTGATTGACCCCTTCCATTTTGTACTCAACGGGGTCTTCAAGCGTCACGATATTGACCGCGTCACTGCGAACTTCCTGTAGAAGTGCGTAAAGACTCGTTGACTTACCAGAACCAGTTGGCCCAGAGGTCAGGATCATGCCGTTTGTACGTTTTAGACCTTCTTTTATGGTCCGAAGGCTACGGCCAGCGTAACCCATGTCTTCAAGCCTTAGGCTCGTACCGCTCTTGTCGAGCAAACGAATAACAACTTGTTCACCCCAAACAACAGGGCTAATTGAAATACGCAAGTCAATATCTTTGCCCGCAACATTAATGCTAAACTCACCGTCTTGCGGCAAACGGTGTTCGTCAATCTTAAGATTGGCAAGGATTTTTATACGCGAGACAAGCGGCGGTTCAGTGCTTTTTGGTAGCTTCATTATTTCCCGCAAAATACCGTCTACTCGGCAGCGGATCTTAAGACTATCTTTGAGTGGCTCAATGTGCACATCGCTTGCCCCATTCTTAGCTGCGTACTCTAAAATGGTTGAAAGCGCCTTACTAATCGGCGAGTCCTGAACAATGGTCGTGATAGAAGCTGAGCGATCAGCTTCTTTTTGAGCAGCTTCTTCCTCTGCCTTCGTAGTATCAATGCTTATGTTTTCGCCAATTTTGCCTATTTCGCCTACAAGCGAGTCAGAAATCTTAGCATCGTACTGGTGAAGCACCTGCCGAATGCCCTCTTCACTCGCAGCATAGACTTTGAGTGGACGGCCTATTCGGTTACTAAGAAAATCGACTGCTTGCACGTTGTCCGCATCGAGCATAGCCACGACTAGACGATGCTGCATCTCGCCAAGAGGCACTGCCATATATCGCTCGGCGACGTCTAATGGTAACAGCTCAAGAATCTTGCTATCTACTTTAGCCTCAAGAAGGTTTACGTAAGGAATTTTTGAAGCGTGCGCAATAGTCTTTGTGAGTTGTTCATTTGTGACCTTGCCGCTTGTTACCAATAAGCTAAAAAGTGGTGATCCGGAATCTTTAGCCTGTTCTTTTAGCTCGCTTAGGTCCGCCCTAGTTAGGGCTTTGTCCTCGACAAGCTTATCTTCAACAGTCGCCTGTACTTCGGCAGACAAAACACTCATCTATTTTGCGCCCCTACTGACTCGTGCCGTTAAATGGTGTTTGGTTAGTTGCCTGCCCTACGCCAGATACTTGGGTGGGATTGATGCTTTCTTCATTGAAGTACTCTTTGCTGGGCGCCTCAAAGCTTGCGCTAATTGGATCAATTTTTTCTACCTTTTGTTGCCTATTAGCTGGTGTAACAATCAGCTTGCTAGAGATAAGGAAAGCTAAGATTGCGCTAATGAAGGCAATAACAATGTAAAGTGCTATATCTTTTTGTTTCATTTGACAACCTCCATCTCAACTTTAAGAGATTTAGCAGGCTGGTAGTACGTTTCAGCTACGACATGTAACGTCAGCTCATCTTTTTCGCCAGAGACTTCCATGCTGTTATATTTTATCGGCCGGATAGAACGCTCGGTTGCCGATACCATTTTTTGTATCTGGTCATAATTACCACTTACCGTCAGTTCAAACGGCATTGCTACCGCCTGAGGATTGGTACTTGATGTATTAGTGGCTTGGGCGACCTCATCGTCAGTTCCTGTAATGCTGGTAAGCTTTGCATTCTGCGTTGCAAGTAGCTCAAGGTTTGTAGTAAGTGCCGGAAAGTCATATGACGAAGGTAGAGCGTCTAGGATAATCTTAGGGTTTGCACCGTCATTTGCACCAGATCCACTCGTTAATCCACCAATGATATTCTGCGTCGTATCGGCAAATGCGTCGTACGATGTCTTGAGCTGGTCAGCGGTGGTAATATTGTTTTTAAGCGTCTTTTCGGCTAGCTGTTTTTTGTTAATCACGCGGTTTTGGTAGGCAATTTGGCTAACAAGCACTTTTGTTGCTACGAGCGAAAAGATGGTCAAAAACGCGGCTATACTCACCGCAATCACGATTGTCGAGTTTGTCTTGTCGATAAGTTTTCGCTTCGTAAGATTTGTGACTTCCATTATCTGTCTTCCTCAAATAGCCCTGCACTACTGGCATTAGCGCTTGACGGTGGCAACAATTCCACCTGTTTTGTAATTGTAAATATCGTGGGGTCAAAGGCAAAAGTAATCTCAAATGTTGCCGACTTATCGTCGCGACTAAACGTCGTTAGGACTACGTTGCTAAAAGCTTTGGCTTTCTCAGTTTCGCCGCTCAGCGTAAAGTTAGTCTGCTTCAGTGTGTCTGCATAGGTACGAACGGCATTGAGCGTTGTCGCCGTGCCTCCTACTGTTGCTGTATTTGCAGTAAAGTCTGCGCTAAATTTGTTCAGGCTTACGTCTGCAGGAGTTAGCTTTGAGAGATAACCAAACACTCTTGTTGGCGCATGTTTTTCCTCATGCAATCCCGTTAGCTTGTTGAGCTGGTTTTGGACTGTAAGTATTTTGTCTATGTCTTTGATACTAGCTACTTTTGCTGACTTTTCTTTTATCGAGACATCTAGGCTACGTAACTGTTGCCTTTGCACTACATTTGCGATAAAGAAGGCTATGACACACACCCCAACTGCGATTGCACTTGTTAAAAGCGCTACAACCATTACGGTATGCTTAGTACGTTTTGCTTTGACAAAGTCGAGTTTGATATCTGGGAGAAGGTTAAACTGTACCATATTTATTCGTCTCTCTCTGCTAGCCCTACGGCTGTGGCAAACTGGTTAGAAACCGTTAGAAGCTCGTTTCGTCTGTCCTCAGCATAGGCCACATTGCGCCATGCATTTCCTATTTCGATGTTAAGGCCAAATTTATTTGCCAGATAAAGCGGAAACTCCGGTATGGTCGAAGCGCCACCGGTAACAATGATCTTTTCGAGTTTAGCGCCTTGATACCTAGTTTGGAAAAACTTGATAGACTTGTCTATCTCACTCACAAGCATGTCTACGGTTCCAACAATGGCCTGAAAAACTTGCCCATCGAGTTTGTCTTTGCTGACACCAAACTTGAAGACAAATTGTTGCGCCTGCTTGTCGTCGATGTTGAGGTTTTGTGTTGCAGAACGAATGACTGCCTCTACACCAGTTGGGATAGATCGAGCAAGTCGCGGAGCGCCGTTCATTACCACAACGAGATCAGTACTTAACTGCCCCATATCTACTATTAGCTGAGGGGCCGTTGACGCAGGGTCTGCTAGCGCCCGAGCGATCGCGATGCTATCAGGTTCAAAAGCTATCACGTTGAGACCGATGGATTCGATCATATCCAGGCGAGATTCGATATAGTTATTTGACACACTACTTAGCAGCACCTCAACCTTATTGGCGTCTTTAGGTGAATCCCCGAGCATAGCCCAGTCAATTTTGCTCTCTGACGGAGGCGTCGGTATGAGTGAGTCGGCCTGGTACATGAGAGCTTTGCCAAGTTCATTTTGTGGCACCTTGTCGAAATCGACTACTGTTGTAAACACTTTGCTGCTTGGCAGCCCGACTGCCACATTTTTCGTCGTCAATTTGGCCTCTGCTACAAGATTTTCTAGAACTTTAGCTAGTTTTTGCTGGTCTGCCTTACTATCGCTCTGGGTTAGTTTGCCCTCAACGGGTACGTAAGCATATTTGACCAACGTCCGGGCAACTCCTGTGCCACGAAGTTCAACTACCCGTATCCCTGTTGTGCCGATATCGAGACCGAAGAAAGATGATACCCCACTCAATATACTCATAATTACTTTTTAGTATAGCATAAGCACGATGTTGAAATGCAAGCCTATTTGTAAGTTTTTTTACGGGGCTTGAAGAACTACTGCCTATTCCTACAGGACTGGCGGTAAGTTCATAAATGCATCGAAGTCAAATGCGCCACTGCCCGAACTCTGCGTCGGCTTAGCAAGCCACAGCTCTGGTGAGTGTACAATTTTTTCCGCAGGCTGGGAGCTAGAGCTATAAAGACTACTGTGCGTCCGTGAGAATACCATTTCAGAGGCAGAAACTGCGCCGTATATGGTGAGCGGGTTATTGCATCTTCCCGCCGTAGTAGCATCAGCCAAAGCATCTTGCTCAATGGGCGTATTCCCGACTGCGCAGCTATAAAACTTTCCACTACCTGATGTTTCAAAATACCCGTGGATTGTCGTTACGTCATTTTTTACCATAATATTTTTGCCGGTGTCGGTGTAAACATCAAGTCTTGGAATCTCTGCTATATTTCCGTAGCCACCATATGAAATACCCTCTATTACAACATCGCTCTCACTAAATATTTGTATATGCTTGCCCGTGCCAAGTGTTCCGGTCAGGTGAAGAGGTGCAGCACCAGAGTAAGTGTAGTTTTTCCCGTCTTGTGCGCTAGCCAAATTAAACAACGTAGTGGGTATCGCTACTGGGACACCTGGTAGCGTGCCGGTATAGTGCACTTCCCGCACCGGCGCAGCTGCAAAGTCTCCGCCGTATTTTTTGGTCGCAATGTCTTTTGCCGTATTCGCAAAGCCCAGTTTTGAACCGTCTCCTACGCCCGTGTTCAGTTCCCTACCAGTAATGAAGTTCTTTATCTTATTTGCCGCAAGAGCTGCCCCACCGCTACCTGCACCAAACAAGTTTGGCGCACCGTCTTTATTCCAAGATTGTATACTACCGTTTGCAGAGTATAAATCACCTCCGTCTATTTGGAAGTAGGGCTTTTTAACAATCACAAAAGATTTAGTACACACCTGCTTCTCTGTCGCTCCGTAATAGTACGTCCAGCGAAGCGTATATGTATTAGTAGTATTATAGCCTGGCCCGCCGACAGGGCTAACTGTACGAACATACACTGGCTCGCTGGTAGGTTTGCTCGGAGCGCTTGCGCCAAAGCTAGTCTTAATAGAGCCTCCATCAAGAACCTCAACTCTCATCTGTGGGTTAACTGGCGTGCCTTTGTCGCGAACCCTTACGGTAACCGTTGAAGGGTTTGCTTCATCTGGATACGCAGGTGACCATGATGTGTTTGCACAGCTAATAAGGTCTTCTGCCTTCTGGAATATCCACCGCATATCGTATTTTTTGCCTGGGTAAAAACGATAGTTGAAAGATGCAACACCGTATGGCAAATCCGTATAATAGCCAGATGCATTATATTGCAGTTTGGCGACCGTACAATCAGTTTTTCCTCTTTCACAGATGCTATAGCCCTTCAAATCCCATCCTGTCAGAAAGTCCGTCTCAATATCTGTTATACGATACGTTCCGGTTGCCGACACGGGTATAGCAGTTCCACCACCGCTCGTCGCCGAGAACTCAAACGGGTTAGCTGCAGTAGAACCTGCGCTTGTCACACTAACCTCCAGCGGGTCTAGCGCTGGATCTCTTTTGTCGATCGCAGCCGGCGCGGCAGGATCATAATATATCTTCGTACCGTAAAGCTCAGCAGGAGTCGTTAGCTGAACCCTTATAGAGAATATGTTATCGCCCGTTGTACATGGGCCTGGATCTCTGATGTCAGAAACATCTTTAGCAGGGGCTGGTTCATTTTCTTGCAGGGCACATTTGCTACCGCTTATAGTTCGTTGAACTGTCCCTTTACTAGTGACTGTTAAGTTGATGACTTGACCTGCGGTAAAGGGTGTTGCCTGTGTGTAATTAAAAGTTTTGACTAGTCGTGCGGCCGCACCGGTAACATAGCCAGTTGTGCTTGCCGATGTGTATTTGTGACGATACGTATTATCCCCAGAGTCATCGAGTTCTGTGTCTGGAGTGGTGTTTGTAATCCTAAAGTACCCATCGGTTATAGCGTCAGAAATAACCCGACACCGATACGCAATTTCATTGAGTTGCAATTCGACTGTCCTAGAGCCAGGTACAACCTCTACTACGGTACCGGCGGGGTTGCCCTTAGGAGATATCCAAGAGTCCTGCACCATTGACCATGTTGGCTTATCGCATCCTGAAGATATTCCCGTTATGACGCTCGGGGGTGCGTCGGATGAACTAATCGGTTTTGGTAAGTATGCACTAGTGCTACCAGGCGAAGCTATAGTAAGTAAACCAAGCCAAAAAAATACTGCCCCCGCAAAAACACCTATACTGCGAATCCAAAACCTTCTACCCACCTGTCACTCCACCGCTACTCTTATGTTCTTCTAGAAATTTAACTGAATCAGTCAAATTCTTGAGATTTGTTGAGCTGGCCATATCTTGTAGCTCTACGTCCAGAGGCTGACCTTTTTTTTCTGCCGCAGCCAGCCTGTCCAAGTGTTTACGGGCATTTTTAGCATCGGAAACTTGCACATAGTACCAGGTAGCAATATATTCTGCGCTTCGGTCTGTATTGTCGGCCGGTAAGGCATCGATTTTTTTAACAGCATCTCCAACTTTCTCTATGTTGGGTCCATCTTGTGCACTGATTGCAGCTACTGCTGTCTTGACCGCTTCATCTCGTTGAACAACATTTTCCTTATCTGCCGTCTTGGCCATGCTCAACATAAAGAGTACAACCAGGCCGATGAGCAGTAACGAGATAAATCCTGCAACCACTTTATAGCCAGTACGCCTACCAAAAGCAGCACTCACGACCTCACTAGTACCCTCTGCTGGTTTTACACTACTCACAGCAGGCGTGACCTTACTCTCTTGCTCCTGTGTCATATATGGCAAGTATACACCAAAAACCATATGCATGTTCAAGTTTTTTGTACACCTATCGCCGAGTAAACACCTCTGTTATACTATCTTTTATGAGTTTATCTATTGGAATTGTGGGATTACCGAATGTGGGGAAATCGACGCTTTTTAATGCACTGACAGATGCTGGGGCGCTGGCGGCCAACTACCCTTTTGCGACCATAGAACCAAATACCGGTATAGTTCCGATACCTGACACTCGCCTGAAACATTTAAGCGAACTCTATCATGGAGCGCCCATCAAACCCGCCACCATTACGTTTGTTGATATCGCCGGCCTCGTCGCAGGTGCAAGCCAGGGCGAAGGCCTCGGCAATCAGTTTCTCAGTCATATTCGCAGCTGCAGTGCCATTGTCCAGGTTGTACGCGCCTTTAAAGACGACAATGTTATACATGTTGACGACCAGCACAACCCCAGAAAAGACATAGATGTTATAAACACGGAGCTTGTGCTTGCAGACTTGCAGACCGTCACAAACCGTCTGCCGCGGCTCGAAAAAGAAGCCAAGGCAAACCCCAAAATTCGTCCTCAAATCGAGTTTTTAGAAAAAGTGAAAGCCCTGCTCGACGAAGGAAAGCCGCTTTTTTCAGAGCCCGAGGTCATGAATCACAAATCAAAAAGCTGGCTACAGCAAGAGTTACAGCTGCTTACGCTGAAGCCGATAATTTATCTCTTCAATGTCGATGAAATGGAACTAACAGATGAAAAAGTGGCATCCCAAGTGAAATTGCTCGTAGCACCGAGCCGTGCCTTGACTGTGTGCGCTAAGCTCGAGAGCGAACTACGCGGCCTCGACGAAGCCGATGCCGCTGAGCTACTTGAGAGTTATGGCCAGACCGAGTCAGGGCTCGTGCAAGTCATTCATGCAGCCTACGAACTGCTCGGGCTGCAGAGCTATCTCACGGCTGGCGACAAAGAAGTTCGCGCCTGGACCATACCAAAAGGTGCAACCGCACCGCAAGCTGCAGGTGTCATTCACGGCGACTTTGAACGCGGTTTCATCGCCGCCGACATCGTCAGTTACCCCGACCTTATCGAGGCAGGCTCACTTGCTGCCGCCCGCGCGGCCGGCAAAGTTAGGACTGAAGGCAAGACCTACGTTATGCACCCAGACGACGTCGTCGAGTTTAAATTCAATGTCTCAAAGTAAAGCCCATTTCACCGCATTCGCCATTTTAACTTCGGTGACCTTCACTTCATTTGGTGATTGGACGTTAGACGTTAGATACTAGACTTTCATTGCTGCGGGGTAAGTGGCACTCTGGAGACTGCCCGGTCCAACTGTTGTGATACAGCACAACAAAGGCGAAAATGCGTACTACGCTAGTGTTTCCCAAGTTGTGCTGGTTCACAACAGTTGCCGAGCAGTAGGAAGTGTGCCGAGACACTAACACCCCATGAAACAGGTTTCATGGGGACCCCGGGTTTTGCCTTCTTTTTCTTCGGCAGAAAAAGAAGGTCGTACGTCAGCCGGAACAGCTGGTGTACGAAATGGGTTTTTTGGTCTGGTTTCTGGATTCCAACCAAGCTAAAAGATGGTGAAGAAACAAGAAAGATCTTTCGGCTTTACTAAAGGACGATATCCAAGATCTAGCGCGTAGCCGGGCGCTACATCCCGGCCATCTGCGCATCTATCTTGCGCGCCACATCAGCAATATCCGCCCAAGTACCATCCTTACTCATCACCACCAACACATACACACCTTTTGGTGAATAAACCAACGCCGCATCGTGCAGGTTGCAGTCCAGGAAGCCAACTTTGTCTGCCACCGGTGCGCTCACTCCTGCCGGTATGCCCTTGCGGAAAATCTGCCTTTTCATAACATCGATTAACCGTGCCCGAGAAGGCTCACTCATCAGCTGACCGCTCTCGAGCTTTTGCAAGAAAAGCGCTTCGTCGTTTGCGCACGAAAGCCATGCAGATGACAGATTTGTACACGTCAGCCCGATCCCCTTCAGCATATTATTTAGGTTGGTCCAGCCGATTTTTGCCCCCAACCATTCGCCGCATGCATTGTCAGAGTTTACGATCATCGCGTCAAAACACTGCGCAATTGTCATGCCATTCGTCGCTCCATCACCCCAACCCATTTGCCCAGCCTCAATCCGCTTCAGAACTGCCCAAGCAACATAGATTTTGTAGGTACTCGCCGGGTGATACTGCTTTGTACCATTTGCCGAAACACCGTTGTCGCCAAGTTTACGCAGCGAGATTGCCATGTCTTTTTTGTCTTTCGCGAGGTCAGTCACGAGCGCCTGCAAACCAGCTGGCGTCGCACTATATGAGCGATTGTACTTTAGGGGTGGCGCAATAGTGGCTGTAGGTAGTTCAACCGCACCACCCTGACCGAGTAGCGTTTGACGTATAAGTACAAAGCTTTTTGTTTTATCGACACCTCGCCCAGTTGCACCCTCAACGCGTGCAGTTTCGATGCCATCCATAGTCGTTATAAGCGTTGGTGTTGGTGCGATATAAATATCTTTTTCGATGGATGCGAGATAGGCCGAAACAGCCGTCTCATCAAGATCGATAGCGAGCTTCTTGGTTTTTGCGTCCTCGGGAAAACGTAGCCACGGCGCTGTTTGCTGAGCACTCAGCGTATAGGATTTACCGGCCAGGGATAACTGCAATGGCCGCGCAACAATTTTGCGTGCATTGGCGAGCAAAGGTCGTACGTCACTATCGCTCCTAGTGGGCTTGACGACTTGGGTTTGGGCAGCCACAGAAACTCCTGACTTTTGTGCAACTTGTGCCGCAAGAAGCGTCCGCAGTTTCTTTTCGTCACAAGCTTGTCCATCCTTCGCCGAAACGAGTTCCACCGACCCACCTTTGACTGCAACACCCGCATCAGCCGGTTTAATCTCGCAAGCTGTAGCCACGCCGACCGTAAACTCCTGAATCTTTTGTCTGTCAGTCGTCAGCAAAACAGGTTGCCTCGTGAGAGCCCCCTTGACGACAATCGAGCCAGGCACCAGCCGCAGCCACCATGGGTAGTTGGTCAGTCCATTCATAATTTGCTCGTTATCTGGCCTTAGACCGGCAGCGGCAAGTGTGGTACGCACCGTTTTCTTTTGCTTGATGGCGAGGGAGAGCGGCGCTTGGCTATAGTGATCAGACAGCTCACTGGCGATAGCGGTCTTATCCTTGCCGCCAACAGCACTATCGCCCATGCGAGCAAATGGCAACGCTTTACTCCCGCCGTATGCAAATTGCAAAAGAGCCACCAATAGCCAAGCTCCGGCGATCCCCATGAAAAGGCGAGGATGCTTCCGAACCACACTTCTCAATGCCGTTAGGCTTAGTCGCTTACCCATGCACTCTATTTTACCAGCTACTTCAAGTTGCTTGAGGCTCTTTTGCTTAATAATAATTTATAGATAGTAGCTTGGAAACCGACGTCTACGCGCAAGTGTCGGCACTTTTACAAACGGGTTTGCAGTGTGAAGTAGTGATGCTTGTGGTTCTGGCGGAGCAAAGCTACTCTGGTATATTGGTCGGTCAATCGAAGAACGAACATCACTTGGAGAAACAGGCAGGCTCTCTAGCGGCGGCTCTAGGCTTCCCGTGGCAGTCACCTGATGTTCCCAAAAACGCGGGTCACTCCGCATGTCAAGCAAACGCTTCTGGATGTACTGCGAGCTATCGCGTAGCCGCCTGAAGGCCCACGTTGTAAATAAAATTGTACGCAAAGGCGTTACAATCTGCATATTCGCCGTAACTATCCGGTGGTTATAGTCGACCTCAGCAATCATGTCATAACGCAGGTCTTCCACGGTCAGAGAAAAAGGTTTTTTGTCCACCACCAAGACACGCAGGTTCGTGACGCATAAAATGGCAAAGCCACCATCATAGTAGCCGTTGATTGCGTGAGTAATGTGTTCATCGGGGAGTAGCACGTGTTTTAATTCTCGGGCGTCTTCGCTACCCCACAGGTCAAAACTAACACCAATTGCCTTTAGCTGCTCATCAACCTCTGTTTGGGTAACCATAACACCCTCCTCTGATTTGAAAACGAAAACGTGCTTACAATTACAGTTTACGTATCGCCCCTGGCTTACGTCAGTAATCTCGGTTACAGCCCCTACACGATTTTTATCACAAATTAGTAGACAGAGCCCAGCAAAATATGACATACTAGCCCTATGCTTGCCTCCGATATACAGCGGCAAAAACTGGTGGATTTTTTCCACACGGGTACGCGCCAGGTGTATAAAAAAGGCGAATACGTCGTTCGGCCGGGAGATTCCCCCCGCGGCGTTCTCTACATAGAAGAGGGCTTTGTTAAAGCTCACGACATCACCAAATACGGCGAAGAAAATGTACTTATCATTCGCAAGCCTGGAGAGCTCGTTGGTCTCACCTTTGCAGTTATCGACCGTGACAGCACTATTATCTATAGTGCGTTATCAGAGGTTACACTTTGGCTGATGCCGTTTGAGCGTTTTCAGTCTGAGATAGCAGAGAACCCAGATATAGCCGTACCGATGCTCGATATGGTAACTGCAATGTACCACATGCACGGCGGCCGCATCATGACGCTCGCCTACCGCACTGTGCGCGAGCGACTTGCCTCTTTCCTACTGAGCGCTGTTGATCGCTTTGGCACACAAACCACCGCAGGCTACAAAATTGAAGTACCCCTAAGGCACCATGATATTGCCAGTTCCATCAGCGCCACTCGCGAGACTACCTCTCGCTCACTCTCAGATTTTGAACGCAAAGGCATCATCTCGCAGAATCGTAGTGGCCTCGTCATCCTCGATAAATCTGCCCTCGAAAAAATGCTCGTTGTCTAGCAATATCTCCCAGAAAAACTCTTTCTATCGTCGGCCTAAACGAAGTTCGAGATAGATATTAAGGCCATCAACAAAAAACACACCAAACCCCATTTCGCACACCAGCCGTTCCGGCTGGTTCTTGCGACCAACTTTTGCTTGGCCAAAAGTTGGACCAAAAGGCCAGGCACACTTCCACCATCTCGGTCGAATGTTGATCAGTCAGACAACCAGTAACCACAAAGAGTGGTCACTGACCCTTTACAGGGTAAGTTGTATAAACTGACAACATATCGAGCCGGGAGCTTCCAGAGTGCCCCTAACCCCGCAGCTACGAACGTCTAACTTCTAACATCCAACGTCCAATTTCCAAATGAAGTGAAAGTCACTGAAGTTAGAAAGCCAAATGCGGTGAAACTCACTATTCACCCATTTCTTTATTTCAGCTTTTTGAGCAAATAAAAACGCTCAACATTTCCCTTGCCACCAGCCACTTCAGAATCTTTTTTATCTAGTATTTTGAACTCTTTTTGTACCCAAAGCTCATAATCTTTCAAAATGTCTCGTCTCATGCGGTCGTTCTTGATGACACCCTTGTGTTTGAGGTTACTCTGCCCCGCCTCGAATTGTGGCTTCACCATCGCCACGATGAGCGCCCCCTGTGGAACCAGCTTTGCAACAGAAGGCAAAATCTCACGGAGCGATATAAACGAAACATCGCCCACCACAATGTCGATCTGCTGGGTCGTTTTAAAGTCTCGTATGTCAGTTTTCTCATGCAATTCTATCCGCTCATCGTCACGCAGGCTTGGGTGCAGCTGGTTTGTACCGACGTCTACCGCCAAAACCTTACGCGCGCCGTGCTGCAATGCATATTGCGTAAATCCACCCGTGCTACTTCCCACATCGAGCACTGTTTTGCCCTTCCAGTCTAACTTAAAGGCTTGGTCTGCGCTCTTTAGTTTTAGTGCCGCCCGACCAACATATTGTTCCTCAGCGCTGAGCCGAATCTCGTCTTCTTCGCCCACCAAAAAACCGGCTTTAGTCACCACTCTACCATTTACTTTTACCTGCCCCAGCCGCACATAGCTCTCTGCCTGCGACCGCGACGATACCATCTGTTGCTCAGCGAGCGCCACATCCAACCGTCGCTTAGACATTGGATGGTTGACGTTGGATGTTGGTACTTTCATTGTTTGTGTGCTCTCAATAAACCGTGAAGTATTTGGTGAGCACAGTTTGCCTGCTCAGCCACTTCAGCAAAACGGCCTGCTGGCATATAACCTCTATCACGCGCAATTATGAGTTGGTTTTTTACCTCATATATTGACCCGCTTGCCATAGTAAAAAAATGCTTTTTGTCTTTTGTTGTCGATCTTCCAAAACCCTCAGCTATGTTTGATGTTACGGAGATAGCCGCTCTACGTATTTGGGCGCCAAGCACAAACTGCTCTTTTGAAGGAAAATTGTCCGTGGTGTCGTAAATCATCAGTACCAACTTGTGGCTTTCTTTCCAGGCTTCTAAATCAGTAAAGGACTTAATCATTTTCCCAGCATTACCAACCTCTAACGTCCAACTTCTAACATCCAATTACTCTTTCACTCGTTCGCGGTAACTACCCGTGGCTGTATCGACAGAAATCACATCCCCTTGTTTGATAAAAGCCGGCACCTTGATGGTTATACCCGTCTCAAGCGTTGCGTCTTTGCTGATGGCGCTGCTTGTATCACCTTTGACTGCATTTTCGGTGTAAGTCACTAGTAACGGCACGTTTTTCGCAAGCTCCACGTTTATAGGCTGGTCGTTGAAAAACTGTAGCTGCACTGTGTCGCCTTCTTTGAGATAACCCGCACCATCACCAATCATATCGGCACTAACCTCAAACTGCTCAAAACTCTCTTGGTTCATAAAAAAGTAGGTGTTGCCGTCTGTGTACAGGTACTGCACGCTCTGGGTTGTCACATCGGCACTTTCGAGTTGCTCGTTGCCTTTAAAGGTCTTTTCGAGCACTTTGCCGTCTATGAGGCTCTTGATGCGTACGTTGACAATACTTCCACCCCGCCCCATCACCTTTTGGTTATACTCCACCACGCGGTAAGGTTCGCCCTCTAGCTGAAATACCACTCCTTTTTTAAGATTTGTAATCGAAAGCGCCATACATATACTCCCTTCGGCTCTAGTTCGTTATCTTGCCTACAGTATACCACCCCTGTTATCTTAGCGCTAGGCGCACCTGTTCGATCACCGCGCTTAGCTCAGCAACATCAGCAGGGCCAAAGACATCATCGAGCAGCAGTATATTTTGCTCAAGCGCCTTCAGGTTGTGTCTGCCTATGCGTGCCCACTTCTTTTGCTCAGCCAGTGTCTCGGCATATTCATAGTCCCGGACATCGAGTTTCACTTCGTTGCATGCAAGCCGTATCTGTTCTAACGCCCGTTTTTTCACCTGGGATGTATTTTCCCTATCCACGCCCCTTAAGATAATCTTTATTTTTAAGTCTAGCTGACGTGTAGCTTCGATCAGATTTCCCATCTACGCTGTAATGGCCTGGTTAGAAAGGTATGTCGTCTAGGTTGATGGGTTCATCGCCGATATCTTCTATAACCGGGTCATCTTTTTTCTTGGACGTAGGCTTGCTCGAGCTGTTACTGTCGTTGCCACCACCCTGGTAGCCTCCGCCGTCACCACCCTGACCGTTGCCGCTGCCTAGGAAGGTTACGTCTTGGGCTACAACCTCGACTTTGCTGCGCTTTTGGCCATCTTGCTCCCAGCTGCGCGACTGCAAACGTCCATTGACCAGACATGGTCGGCCTTTGCTCAGATATTGCGCCACGCGCTCGCCTAGCGGCCCCCATGCTACCACATCGATATAATCAGTGGCCTCTTGCCAGTTACCGTCTGCACCTTTATATGAGCGGTTTAGAGCCAGGCTAAAACTACAGACATTTTGCCCATTTGGTGTCTGACGAAGCTCTGGGTCACGGGTGAGATTACCCATGAGTATTACTTGGTTAAATGATCGCGCCATATTGGCTACCCTCCTTATAGGAACTATGTCCCGGTTAGTTTGTACTCCTACACTACTCGTCTCAAAAACTCTCGTCAAGTGCCAACATGTATCGTACTGAGATAAACAAAAAACATCTCCGAATTTACTTCGGAGATGTTCTTACAACTTCCCAGGAAAGAGCACCCAGATCCCGCCAGGGCGGAACCTGCAGGGTGAGAAAACCTATTCTGGTTTTCTCATTACTGCTACGCCTTTGACACGAAAGGCAAAAGCGCAAGGTGCCGAGCACGCTTGATAGCTACGCTGAGACGGCGCTGCTGGCTCTCGGTGAGACCGGTTTTCTTGCGAGTCTCGATGCGGCCGTACTGGTCAACGTAGCGCTGCAGCGTTTTAAAGTCTTTGTAGTCAAAAAAAGGTACGTCTGTCTTGTGTTTAAAAATCTTTGCCATAGGGTTTACTCCTCTTCGTCCTCGTCTTTGTCATCTTCACGCTCAGCGCGCTTTGCAGCCTGCTCAGCTTTAAGCTTGCGGGCAGCATCAGCTTTGGCCATGACTTTTAGGTCGAGGCGTACGATCAAAAAGCGGATGACTTCGTCAGTGATGTTTAAGATGCTCTCTATCTTCTGTACGCTCGCACCAGGAATGTCGAGAGTATAGATGACATACACGGCACTATCGTGCTTTTTGATAGAGTAAGCCATCTTGCGCTTACCCCAGTTGTCGGTGTTTGTTACTTTTGCACTGTTGTCGGTGAAGATCTTTTCGACCTTGTCGGTCGCTTTTTCCAGGTCTACTTCTAGATCCGGGTCAAACAAAATTGCAATCTCGTACTGATTCATAAGAGAATTACTCCTTTGGGTTAAGCCCGCACGCTCATGTTACCTACCTGGTAACTCGCTGCAAGCTGAGTTAATAGTAAGCCCGATTATACCGTTCCACCCCTATAAAGTCAACTTACCAGCCTTAGATGATCACGCTCCATATCCGAATGGGCACGCGCGCGGGCAACAGAAGGCCGCACAGACTCGTAGATTGCTCTTCTATTCAGTTCGCGAATGGCCCTGTCCATCACGCCTATATCGCCCTTTGAGACAGCCTGCCCTGATGCCCTTTGCCGCAAGTGATGACTCATGACAAAATCTTCAAGCCGACGGAGAGATGAGGTCACTCGGCAGTATGGTCCAACATTTAACCCCTGGTGTTTACCTGGCAGACGTGTGTATCGTGCGCAGCTTGCATCTAGTATTTCCCCGTGCGTCAGGTCAGAAAGATCATGAACTCGGTAAATTGCCGGCAAGTCCTCTTCGGCCATCACCTTACCAACTAAATGATTTGCGGCAACCATAAATGCCTCATTCATTTTTGATCCGTGCTTCCACGAAGCATATTCAGTCTTTTGTCTTGGGCCAAGATGCAGTGGACCACCCCCCGTTTTTTTGTCTGAATCACCACCTTCAGTAAACCGTAGCATTTTTGAAATGTGACTAGCCGCGTTTGCTACGTCTTCATTCCTTTCGCCCACTACAGAAAGCTCGCTCGATTCTTTGTACGTAAGGTTTTTTACTACTTCTACCCGTCCAAACTCAATTTTAACGTCCTGCGGATCAACTTCTTGCCCTACCATAAACGAAATTATGAGCGCGCTTCTCACTTTGCCCTCGCGTAGCTCTAGTTCTTTGATTGCCTCAGGGTCAATCATGGGCGCATATGCTCTTTCACCACCGGGTAAGTCCCAGTATTCTGCATGAACTCGTTCTATAACCTGCTGTCTAACGGTACCATCGAGATAGAGCTTGGAGGTATCTGCGACACAAACTCCTACCCTATAGGCCTGGCCTGCCAGCGGCAGGCGCTCCACAAACACACCATCATCTATTTCTTTTGGGTCAGAGCAGTCCGATGTATATATCAGGTAGGGTGCGTTTTGTTCAGAAGCATGTCGATCAAGTTCCATGAGGCTCACCCCTCGTGGTGCAATCATTTGTATTCTCTTTTCTTTTTTACGTTAATAGAAAAACTCCCGGCGTTTTTGCCGGGAGTTAGTTGTTCGTTGCAAATTTCTACTGAGCTTTGTAGGGGCAGCCGGTGACGGATTTCTCTACCGTCTCTCAAAGTATTGATGACTATCACCGTGCTTCCCCCTAACAGCTGTTTGTTTTACCTTAATGTTAGATCTCTTACAAAAAAAGCGCAAGCAAAATGTGTTGTATAATTTGTATCTATTTCACTCCGTTGTTGAAATTATACAGAGGTAGATTTGCAACAAAATTATTTTTTACTCTGTTATAGACTGCACACAAAATTTATGAACCATTGTCTCTAAATCTGATCAACTTTCACCCCATTTGCTCGTTTAACTTCAGTGACTTTCACTTCATTTGGAAATTGGACGTTGGATGTTAGAAGTTAGACGTTCGTAGCTGCGGGGTTAGGGGCACTCTGGAAGCTCCCGGCTCGATATGTTGTCAGTTTATACAACTTACCCTGTAAAGGGTCAGTGACCACTCTTTGTGGTTACTGGTTGTCTGACTGATCAACATTCGACCGAGATGGTGGAAGTGTGCCTGGCCTTTTGGTCCAACTTTTGGCCAAGCAAAAGTTGGTCGCAAGAACCAGCCGGAACGGCTGGTGTGCGAAATGGGGTTTGGTTTGTTTTTTCTGAATCCCCAATCAAGCTGGGGATGACGAGGAGTTAGGATCGGTCGCTAAACCGTGACTCATTCTTCGAGCCTCTATCGGGCGAGGTAGTCGTCGCGGTCTCCCGTGTCAGCGCCGGCATACTCTTCGAGCGTGTCGTCTGCGGCACCACCGCCGCCAAAGACTTGATCTAGGCTACTCACCAGTACTTCACGCGGCCTGGAACCGTCTGCCTGGCCGATGATGCCCTGCTCTTCCATCTCCTCGATAAGTCGAGCCGCCCGGCCGTAACCGATGCGTAGACGCCTCTGCAGCAGGCTGGTGCTGGCTTTTTTATTCTCAATCACCACGCGCACCGCATCGTGGAACATGTCTTCATCTCCGCCATCGTGCCCACCATCACCCATGCTCATGACGTTACTACCCTTGCCAAGCTGCACTGGTTGACTTACCACTTCGTCGTTGTAATCTGGCGCGCGTTGCTCCCGTATAAAGTCGTTTATCTTGACCGTTTCTTCGTCACTGACAAATGCTGCCTGGACACGCTTTGGCGCAGGCATGTCGCTCGTGAGTAGCAGCATGTCACCGCGGCCAAGGAGTTTATTGGCCCCTGCTTGGTCAATGATAGTGCGTGAGTCTACCTGGCTCTGCGTCGTAAACGCGATGCGTCCCGGCACGTTCGCCTTGATGAGTCCGGTGATGACATCGACACTCGGTCGCTGCGTCGCAAGTATCAGGTGGATCCCTGCGGCACGAGCCTTTTGGGCAATTCGCACGATCAAGGCTTCAACATCGCGCGCTGCCATCATCATAAGGTCAGACAGCTCGTCGATCACGATCACTATGTAAGGCATGTTGTCGGTGTCTTTGAGGTTGTTGTACTCTTCAATGTTGCGCTTACTGACTTCAGCCATAGTACGCAGTCGTCGCTCCATCTCTGCCACGGCCCATTTGAGCGCGGAGATGGTTTTCTCTGGCTCGTTAATGACAGGCGTCAAGAGGTGAGGGATGTCGTTATACGGCGTCAGCTCCACCTGCTTTGGGTCAACCAAGATTAGCTTGAGAGTGCTGGGGCTATTGCGGTACAAGAGACTCGTCAAAATGTCGTTAATCATGACCGATTTACCAGAGCCGGTCTGACCAGCCACCAGTAAGTGCGGCATACGCGCCAGATCAGCCACCACCGGCTTACCGACAATGTCTTTACCAATGGCAAAAGTCAGTGGTCCCGTCGATTTCAACCAGTCATCTGACTGCAGCAGCGAACTCAGCCGCACGGTTGCAGCCTTTACATTCGGCACCTCTATACCCACGGCACGCTTACCCGGGATTGGGGCTTCCATACGGATGCTTGTAGCCGCAAGATCCAGTGCCAGGTTGTTTTCGAGCGCCGTTAGTTTCGTCAGCTTAACTCCCGTAGGAGGTTTGAGCGTATACTGCGTGACGCGAGGACCTACATTGGCGCCTTCCATCTCAACGTCGATGCTAAAGTTGCGCAAGGTTTCTTTGATGGTCAGCGCATTGCCCTCGACATCACCTGCATCGGCCTTGTCGACCTTTTGGTCTAGCAGCGCCACGCTGGGGAACTTCCAGTCGGGGTCACTTGCCGCCGTGAGCGCTTCGTGATCTTCGTTTGCCGTCAATTTCTGGGCAGTATTTTTTATAAGTGGGCTCTTAGGTGTCTCACGCTGCGCAGCACCGTGGTGTACGACAGGCACACCCTCGTTTAGCTTAAAGCTGCTCTCTGCCTGGCGCGCTTTGAGCCCAGCAAGCTCGTCTTCCTCTGGTTCTGGACGCTTAAAAAGCTCGGGTATCTTCATGAGCACGCTCGGCGATATGCCAAACGCAAAGAAAAACGCTAGTAGTCCAAATGCGAAGAAAAGCAGGCTGGCTGGGATCTTGTCGAGAGCCGAAAGCATTGCGTCACCGATTGCACCACCAATCTTGCCCCCATTGCCCCCTTTGACCGTTGCCGTTCCAGGCGCAGGCGCACTCGAAAAAGCGGTAAAGAACCAAGCCGAAGCGAGCACCAAAAACGCATACATGCTAAACAGCCTGCCCTTTGGTACACGATGGTCGTCATTGGTGAATTTGTAATAACCCCAGTATAAAAGTGAGATTGGCAAAATCCAGGCACCCCAGCCGATCAGCCAGGAAATACCGTCAAAAAGCCCCGTCGGCAGACTGCCACCCGTATTGAAGCCTCCAAGGACTATGAATATCGCCGTTAAAATGAAAATGATTGCAAGCGTATAGCCGACCATTGGTGACGGCTCGCGAATTTCGAGCTCGGCAGCCTTTTTTCTAGTTTGTTTTTTCTTTTTAGCCATAACTGTTTTATTATACGTTTTCTTTTACTTCTCGTCTAGTTCATCTCGGCGGCGGGTGGAATCGTCCAAACTATAGCACGCAGCTCGTTTAGGTCGCTGCGTGAGACCTGTCCACCTTCTTCTCGTTGCGCCAAGAGTTCCCTGAGGGCAATTAACGCAGTTGCTTGTTCTGGTGTCGGGCGGGGTTGTTGATTAAGTCTGTCACTAGGGTCATATTTGTTTTCATTATCCATAACTTGTATTATAGCAAAAAGCATATGCTTTGTCAATAGTTTTTACGAACAAAAACAAAACACCCCTGCTTTTTGTGAGGGGTGTTTAGTGAATTTTTATCTTTAATTAAGCTTGCGGGTAGCCACCAGGTGTATTCTGGTTTGGCTGATTTACATCCTGTACAGGCTGCCCCGGTGCAGGTGTGCCAACAGGCTGCGTAGGTTGCGTGTACTGGGGGCTCGCTGTCTGCTGAGGTTGCTGGTAGCCGTTTACTGGTGCAGGACCATAGGCAGTAGCTTCTGGAGCACCACCCTTATAGTTGACATTCTTGAGCATAAAGAGCGCCACAATCGGCAGGAAGATGTAGGCCAAGATCTTGCCCATACCCCAGTCGTACTGCTGCACAAACTTAACAAGCACATAGATGCCTACGAACGGCACAAAGATTGCTGCTATAGCCCAACCAATGCCAAGCTTCGCAATGTCGGACATGACAATTGTGTTATAGAAAGGTACGATTGCTGGCCATCCTGGCTTACCCGCTTTCTTATAGAGTTGCCACGTTGCAATTATTGATGGAATGGCGAAGAAAACAAACAGAACAAGATAAACAATCCCAATAGCTGCTTGAGTTTCAGGGCTCACCTGTGTAGTTGTTGTCGTTGTGTAGTATGTATCGTCCATATGTATTGCTTTCTGTGCACAAGCTATGCACCTACCATTAATAGCATAAGCGTACGCGGAAACACCGGTCTCTGTCAACTGCTAGTTGTGCTACGTTTAGTCAACACGAGGGTCTTGGTTGAGGAGACGCTCACGCATTTCCTGGAAACGACGTTGCTGCTCGGCAGCGACTTGCTCTGGAGTTTTTTCTGGCTCAGCGGGTTTTTCGTTTTCACCGTTGCCGTTTGGTTTGCCCCCCTGCTTTCCACCTTCGGGCTTGCCACCGACGATGTTTACAACAGGGATGACGATGGGACTACGACCGGTTGCCTCAAAGAGGAAGTGTGTGACGTGGTCTTTGAGCTCCGCCTTGAAGCGGTCGAGATCGATGCGCTTAAAGCGTTGCTGTACTGCGCGTCGAACTTCGTTTCTCAGCCCATTCATCACCTCTTCTTGCTCGCGCATGTAAATGAAGCCGCGGCTGATGATATCTGGGCTAGTCAGTAAACCACCCGTACGTTTGTCTATGGTCAGTACCACTGCTACCAGGCCTTCTTCGGCCAGGAGCACGCGGTCTTTGACAACGACATTGTTTACGAGTGCGCCGGTCTGGTCGACCAAGATAGTACCGTTTGGTACTTCACCGATGATTTCCATCTTTTCAGGGGTCAGCGCAATCACCTCACCGTTGACCGCGTTGACAGTGTTGGCACGGGGGATGCCCTGCTCAACAGCTAGGTCAATATGACGCTGCTTGACACGGTACGCCCCATAAATCGGGATGAAAAACTTCGGTTTGGTCATCTGGATCATCTCGGCATATTCGTCCTGACTAGCGTGGCCAGAAACGTGCAGCGGTCCGACATGGTCTAGATCGTGGTTACGGTGTTCAAAGACATGGACGTTTTTCTTAACGAGGTCATCAACCATTTGACCGATGAGCGCATCGTTACCGCTCTCTGGGATCGGCGTACTCGAGAGAATGACGGTGTCTTGCTCTTTGAGTTTAACGTGGCGGTGTTCGCCATTTGCCATCCGCTGCAGCGCACTGCTTGGCTCGCCCTGGCTACCCGTACAGATCACAACGACCTTGCCGTCAGTCTGAGCTGGAACCGATGCAATTGGTATGAAAGTACCCTTCGGAATCTTCATAAATCCATGACGCACGGCCATTTCTAGCGTGCTTACCATGCTGCGGCCATCGATTGCCACTTTGCGGCCATGGTGCACAGCGGCATTCACAATCATCTGTATGCGGTTCATATTGGTGCTGAACACACCGATAAAGATACGGCCGGGAGCTTGATCCATGATGTCTTTAAAGCTCTGCTCAATGGTACTTTCGCTAGGCGTGCGACCAGCGCGCTCAACAGTGGTAGATTCACTCAGTAGCGCAAGCACTCCCTCGTTACCAAGCTCGATGAGGCGTTCCATGTCCGTGCGCTCGTGGTCGAGTGGCTGCGGATCAAAGCGGAAGTCACCGGTGTTGATGATGCGACCAGCAGGTGTATCTAGCACCACGCAGGTGCTACCAGGAATAGAATGCGTCACACGCACGAGCTCGACATAGAACTCGCCGATTTTGAGCCGTTCGTGCGTGTCTTCGTTCATCATAACTGTTTGCAGTTCAAAGCCATCGGGCATAGGCAAGCCAAAGTTACCAAAGATTTCCTCGACGCGGCCGATGGTAAACTTGGAGCCGTAAATAGGAGCCGGAAAGTTGGGCACTACATGTGGCAAACCACCGATGTGGTCAAGGTGCCCGTGTGTAATGATGTACGCCCGCAGTTTGTGGCGAATCGTTTCTAGGTATGCCGTGTCGGCGACACCGTAGTTGATGCCCGGCAGGTCGACACTGAGGTCATTGCCACAGTCGATGATAACAGCGTCGTTCATATACTCGACAAGCATGGTATTTTTGCTACCACCACCGTCCATACCGCCAAGACCGATAATCTTGAGGCGAGGGGTATCGTCTATGAAGTTCGCTCTTCCCTTTTCATCTACTTGCGCTGGCATAAACTGGTTGGCGATGCGCTGCGCGTCCATTTGACTGCGCTTTTGAGCGCGCACGGCGGCACCACGGCTGACCGTTGGACGTTTTTCACCCTGTTGTTGGGCCTGATTTGAGTTTTGACCTTGGTTTTGACCGCCACGACCATTTTGCTGGCCTTGGTTTCTAGCTCGGTTGCCATTTGATGGTTTACGAGCTGGTTTGTCAAAGTTTTTGCGGTTTCTGTCCCGGCCTCGGCCGAGCTGATTGGTTTCTGGTTTCATTTTTCTCCTTAAAACTAGTTGTGTTAGAGCAGCCTATGGTACCTTTTATGTCTTAAAGACTGCTGATTTAATTAAATTGATGATTCGTTCTAAAAATATAGATGCAACAGAGGAAATAATCGCCTTTCTTTTTTTCGTATTTTCCTCTTTGCCGTTAATTACATTGTATCACATCCACCCCTTAAAAATCAATGATTTCACCTGGGATGACGTTTTAACTTCGGTAACTTTCACCTCATTTGAAGATAGATGGAGAGTGAAAGCGTAAAAACACTTTCCACTGCTCCGAGAGGTAATGCGAGAATTAACAACTATATCTAGCGAGAGCGTGGTGCGTACTCGGCTATCCCTAAGAGTAAACGACTGCGCTGGGAGTATAGCTATTGGTTATAATTATTTTTCACTAACGCGCTTGTCTTTTTGCCGATTCCGCCAAGCCCATCGGAGCGAGGATTGGCAAAATGACACTACCCATGTCGAGAGCATAGTAAAGGCAACCACTAAAAACACAAGCCCAGGATAATCTGCTCTACTTTTATCACTAACGACAAACCAGTATAGCGTGATTGCGATGGCAATCAGACCAATAATTAACAAGCACACAACGATGCAGGTATCTAATGCTCTAATAACATTACTGCTTTGCAACCACTGTATCGCTGTTCTAGTACGCACGGACCGTATGTGAACAAATATGTCATTCTCTTTAAGCTCTGCTTGGAAATGACGTCTAATCACTCTGTCTAGTAGCGCTTCTTTTGCCATCAATCTATCTCTTTTTTCGACTGAGCAAGTTTGGCGGCAGCCAAAAAGTCGTCAATGAGCGTTTGCCGCATGCCACCGTTATACAGCGCCGCTGCCGGGTGGTAGAGAGGTATGACGAGCAGCTCTAGATCGTGATATTTCACCTTCCGTGCTTTGCCGTGGTCGCTAGAAATGTGCAGGTCAGGGATAAAACAGGCACCACTATGCCGACCAAGGGTTATCACCACTCGCGGTTTAATGATTTCAAGCTGTTCCATGAGATACGGCCAAAACGCTCGTTTTTCCTCTGGCAGCGGGTCGCGGTTGTTTGGCGGCCGGTATTTCACGATGTTAGTTATATACACATCGTCCCTATTCAGACCTGCGGCCGCAAGCATTTCGTTTAAAAACCTGCCGCTTGCCCCCACAAAAGGCAGCCCCTGCGCATCTTCTTGCTTGCCCGGAGCTTCACCTATGAAAACTATCTCCGCGTCCGGGTTTCCCGCCCCAAAAACCAGTTGCGTGGCCTTGGCCTTCAGCTCCGGCGCAACCCCCGAAGATTCTATAGTCTTCTGAAGTTCATCCAGCAGGACTTGATTATCCATTATCCCGTCACCTGTATCGTTGGATTAGCGTGTAACATGTCACGATTTTTCCTTCGACGAATTGATGATTTTTTGTAAAAGCAACACAAATTTTCGGGTTCTGTCCTCAAGTTCCACATTTTCTTTTGAGGCGTTAAGCCTCGCACATAGCTTAAGCCAATAAATCGACTCTGATGCTTCTTTTTTGGCAATATAAATTTTGTTCAAAAAATCCTTTTTTGATGACGCATCTTGAGCTTCGGAGTAATTTGCTCCGATACTAGTTATCGCACGTATAAGCTGATCTTGGATAGAACGATTAACCTTTTGACTTTCTGCATAACGGATTACTTTCACGCTCAAATCTAGCATTTCCTCTAGAATCTGTTTTGTGATCTCGTTTGACATAATTGTTACAGGTTAATCGTTAATCCAATGTCACTGTTACACGTTACAGGGAAATTACTTCTTCTGGTCCCGCGCAGCAGCCTTCATACTGAGCTGCAGACGTCCACGGTCGTCAATAGCCACAAGCTTCACCGTAACAAGGTCGCCTTCTTTGACGACATCACTCGGTTTGCCCACGCGCTCTTCACTCATTTCGCTCACGTGCACCAAGCCGTCTTTGCCGGGTAGGATCTGTACAAACGCACCAAAGTCCATCACCGATACAACTGGTTTGTCGACATAGATTTTGCCGACTTCTGGTTCCTCAACAATAGAGAGGATCCAGTCTTTGGCTCGCTGTATGCTCTCGCCGTCTGGGCTGGCAATCATGACCGTACCGTCGTCTTTGATATCGATTTCGGTGCCGGTTTCGCCAGTAATTTTCTGGATTGTTTCACCACCCTTACCGATGATTTCACGAATCTTGTCGGGGTTGATGGTGACACTCTCGACGCGTGGTGCATATGGGCTCATCTCGTCACGTGGCGCAGCAAGCGTCGTCAGCATGTGGTCGAGTATGTAGGCACGACCTTCTTTGCCCTGCTCGAGCGCTTTTGCGAGCGTTGAGACGGGCAAACCGTGCACTTTCATATCCATCTGAAGGGCGGTGATGCCCTTGCTGGTGCCTGTTACCTTAAAGTCCATGTCCCCGGCAAAGTCTTCGGCGTCTGCGATGTCGCTGAGCACGTAGAAATTATCGCCGTCGACCATGAGACCCATGGCAATGCCCGAAACAGGTGCCTTCAGTGGCACGCCAGCGTCCATGAGCGCCAAACAGCTTGAGCAGGTTGCGGCCATGCTGGTTGAACCGTTTTGGCTCATAATCTCGGTTACGCTACGGATGGTGTACGGGAAATCTGCTTCGCTTGGCAGTACGGCCATGAGCGCGCGCTCAGCCAAGTAACCATGGCCGATTTCACGGCGTCCAGGGCTGCCCAAGCGGCGCACTTCGCCTACAGTAAAGCCAGGCGCGTTGTAGTGGTGCATGTAACGGCGCTCGGTGTTTTTCTCCATCGTGTCGACGAGCTGTGCGTATGAAAGCGGCGCGAGAGTAACAATGTTCATGCCCTGCGTCATACCGCGGGTAAAGAGGCTCGAGCCGTGAGCACGTGGCAAAAGGCCAACTTCAGAGCTCAGCGGACGGATCTCTGTCAGCTTGCGGCCATCTGGGCGCACGCCATCTTCAACGATGCCCTTGCGTACGTCTTTGTGTAGCGCCATCGTGAGCGCCTCGTCGTACTCGGTAAAGCTACCTGTGAACTCTTCTTCACCTAGTTTTTCGATAAACTCGGTGCGCATTTGCTCACGCAGTACACCAATCATTTCGTTGCGCTCTGGGTATGGTGCGCGCAGAGCCGCACCAAGTTTGCCGTGTACCCACTCGTCGACCATTTTTTGCTTGTCTTCGTCTGGGAGTATCAGTTCATATTCGGTGGCTTTCACCCCGATCTTGTCGGCAAGCTCTTTTTGTAGCGCCAGAGCTGGCTTGATGGCCTCCTCGGCGAATTCTAGTGCTTTGACCACTTCTTCTTCGGTGGCTTCGCTGGCACCGGCCTCTACCATCATGACCCCACCAGGGCTGGCAGCGACCACGAGGTCAAGTTTGCTTGCGTCTAGGTCTGCGGCGCTCATAAATGCCCTATACTCGCCACTTTCAGTCATACCGACGCGCACGCCAGCTACCGGGCCGTCAAAAGGTGCGCCGGTGAGCATGAATGCTGCGCTCATCGCAATCATCGCGATCATATCTGGGCGAAAAGCCGGGTCCATGCTGAGCACGCTTGCCACACCCTGCACTTCGTTACGATAACCTTTTGGCCATAGTGGGCGAATGGGGCGGTCTATAAGACGGCCAATGAGGATAGCGTCATCGCTGGGGCGACCTTCACGCTTGATGAAACGTGAGCCGCTAATCTTGCCAGCTGCATAAAATTTCTCTTCGTAGTCGATGCTGAGCGGGAAATAATCCATCCCCTGCACCGGACGGCCAAGCATGGCGGTACCCAGTACCACCGTGTCGCCGTAGCGCGCGATAACGCTTGCGGTTGTGCGGAATCCGACGCGGTTAACCTCCAGCGTGAGCGGGCGTCCGCAAAACTCCGTCTCGACGACAACAAGTTCTTTGCCGTATGGGTTTATAGTTTTAGTCGTTGTTTGAGCCATAGTAAAAGCTCCTTTCTTGTTCGAGTGTAAGATCCAACTCTCCCTCTTTAGTAGCCCCCTCTGCCACTTTTATCTTTAGGAGCGCTGATGTCCTACCCCGAACGATTATCGGTGAATCTATTTTGTCATCCTTAAGCAAAGCCCAAGGACCTTCTAAAAAATAGAGATTTCTCCATTTTAGTCGAAATGACAGTGTCAGACTCGCCTGTTTATCGTGAATGTACTAGAATTTTAGGTTCTAGATTATGGAATCTACTCTTTTAGGGAGTACATTCCAACGTCCAATTTCTAAGAGTCTAGCGACGAATGCCAAGTTTTTTAATAAGGTCAAGATATGCCTGCCCATCTTTAGCAGCAATATACTGCAAAAGCCGCTTGCGCTTGCCAACGAGCTGCAGCAGACCACGACGAGCCGCAAAATCTTTTTTGTTCTCTTTGAGGTGCTCGGTGAGCTCTTTGATGCGCTCGGTAAAAATCCCAACCTGCACGGCTGCACTACCGGTGTCGGTCTTGCTTGCCTGCAAATCTTTCACAATCTTCGTCTTTTTCTCAGCAGAAATCATATATTCCTCTACTTTTCCTTCCTAAAACTTTAGAGACTATTAGATGGCGTTAAGAAGTAGTCTACCAGATCTCCACCTCTATTGCAACTGTTTGCCTGGCTCGCTCAGTCTTGTGATGTGTTTCAGCACGCTGCTTGCAGCAGCAAGCCCTAGATCTTGTGAACGTTGTCCGCTAGGGTTGATTATGATATCAAGATCGTACCCCAAGTCTTCCAATGGAGTTGGCGTAACTCCCTCTATTCCGCGTGGATTCTCCACGACTCTAGCAAGCTCAAAAAGCTTGCCTGTGGTAAGCATAAAGTGCATAAGTGCTCTCCCCGCGTACCAAGCGTCATGCTGTTCCCAAGGGACTGGCCCTTTTCTTGCCAGATTCGGGTTATTTTCAGCCTCTTTTGCGCCCTCTTGAAGATATCGTACAACTTCTGGAGATAACATAGCCACGCCCACCGCATAACTTAACATGGGCATACCCACATTACCCTCTCTATCACCTAAGGAGTACTCTCCTCTAGCCAAGCCTAGAGTGCGGTCTCTGTTCATTTCAAGCAACGGGCCATAGACTACTGCGTCGGCGGTAAAATGCAACCCATTGTTTGCAGCCGTAGTGAGTTCACTGAGACTTGGGAAATTTACCGCAAAAAGTTCAGCATTGGTTGCTGAGTCTATTGCAGTTTGAGAGTTATATCCTAGTGCCTTCAAAGCTAATCCGAGAGGCCCGGTAAATAGACCATGAAAAGCCTTAACCGCTTCAGAGTCCCATGCTACAGACGTAGTACTCTGCTCTGCAAAGCCATGGTTTTCCACCCTCATAGCAGCAGGGGTAATCTCAACTGCTACCAATCCACCGTCATTCATCGTACTAGGTGACATTCCCAGCCGGTAAACAGGCAAAAATTCTCCGGCATGTTTTTCCTGCTCATTGTCTTCTTGTATTTCAAGAGTTCCGATAATTCCACGGATACGAGAAACTTCATCATTCGGTACAATTTCACGTGCTAATTCACCTAATTCATACGTCATGGCTTAACATTATACCAGCATTAGCGTATTTGTCAAGTAGATAATTGGATATAAGTTTCTTAGCCTCTTAGTCGTCTTGGTTAACTCTACGATTTTGTTCCACTCAGTCTCCGGTAAGTAGAAACGTGATCAGTAAGATCTTCACGTAGTCGCTCAAGATCCTCACGTGTTGGTGTGGCAATATCGACTTCAGGAAGTACGAGATCGCATAGCGAGTCTGACCCAGATGAAATATAATTGAGAGCGTTGCTCATTCCTTGTATTTTTTGGCCAGGAACAAGAGCTTGGTGGCGCTTGGACGAGGTAAACACTCCTGATTTATTCCAACGAAACGAATATATAACCCGTAGAGCGGCCTGGTCGCTAACATCTGGCGTATCGTATAAAGGCATCTGAGAGCCCTCTAGTAACGGCGCGGTGGCCTCTTGCTTTGTCCGCAATATGTCCGTGACATCAAAGATAGTCAACTTCCATCCCCGTATACCAGCCCTTCCAATCCTCATACTAAGTCGCTTATCAATCTCGAGGTAGCTTCCGTCTGCACCTTCGTCGAGCTCATGGATTCTCGGAAAAAGCATAAACCAGCTATGATTAGACCTGGTCCCGTAGGAACGCACGCAGTGACTCTCAGCAGCCAGCCCGAGCGCATAGCCTGTATAATGATGGAGCTGCTTCGGTGTTATTTCCATGGTCAGACTGTATACCCCCAGGAAAGAAATGTAAATTGCTTATTTTCTAGGCTTCTAGCAGATTTGCCTCTAGCATCTCTAGCGTGATCTCGGTGCTTACGAGTGCTCCAGTGAGATCAAACTTCCCTACCCGGGTGCGGCGGAGGGCGGTTAGGTGGGCGCCGGTGCCGAGTACTTCGCCGATGTCGGCGGCCAGAGAGCGAATGTAGGTCCCGCTGCTAACATCGCAGATAAACGATACTTCTGGGTACGCATACTGCACATCACGAATGTCGTAAATGGTTACAGGGCGCGGCACGAGCTTGACCGCTTTGCCTTTACGAGCGAGGTCATAGGCTTTTTGGCCGTTAATTTTTATCGCCGAGTAGGCTGGCGGTGTTTGCATGATCTCGCCGGTAAATTTTTGGAGCGCTGCCAAAACCTCGTTTTCACCTGGGAGGCGCTCTGAAACAGGGGTCAGTTCCCCCTCGATGTCGCCCGTGGTACTCGTAGCGCCGAGTTGCATAGTCACCTCATAGGTCTTGTCGTGTTTGCTCATTTCCCCTGCTCTACGGGTGTACTCTTTGCCGATAAGTAGCACGAGCAAGCCCGTCGCCATAGGGTCAAGCGTACCAGTGTGCCCGACTTTACAATTTTTAGGCTTTTTGCCCTCAGCGGTCGCCACTATCTTCCGCACGTAATTCACCACATCAAAACTCGTCCAGCCCTGCGGCTTATCGACCAGCAGTATCCCCTGCATTACGCGTTACCTTTCGAGGGGAAAAAGAACAGCCTTGTGCCTCCCCAGACACTAGCGCGAAAGTCCACGGGGGCCCCGCAAGATTTATCTAGTGGGGTAAAGAAAAAACCGTGAGGTTTTGTCTCTGCGGTGAGTCTCGTCCAGTTTTGCGGCTTATTTACCAGCAATATGCCTTGCATACACGCAATTGTACCAGCTCATCGTGACACGTGACATGGCAATCCATTGTCACATGTGACACGTTACACACTAATCATCTTGCACTACGGTAGCGGCGGTATCATCGGTGGCGGCACTGGGGGCGGCAAATCGGGGTCATCAGGGGTAGTTGAAGCCACTCCTTGGGGAGTAGCTGACTGCCCAGCAGGCGCCTCAAACCCTGGGGCCGGCACAAATGGCTGCGCCGGAGCACTAGGCATTGGAGCTGGTGGCGCTATCGCAGGTTTCGTACTATTTTCATGGAGCGGATCCCCGAGCGGCTGAGCATTGAGCGCAGTAATAGGTTGTAAAGGCGTATCTGAGGCCGCTGCAGGGGCACTATTTAAGGCGGCTTCAACGGCCTTTCGTGCTTCATCAGCGTCTATTGGCTTGTCTGCTCCTTCTCCCGAGGAGCTGGGTAAACTTGCCTCAGTTTCTGACGTTGCAGGCATAACACTCACATCTGTTGGTTCAGGGAGTGATTGTACTGGGGTAGGCTGAGGAGTTTGCAGTGGTTCTGGTGGCATGAACTGCCCGGGCGTAGCTGTTGGTGGCGCTACAGGAGAATCGTGACTTAGCAGAGGCGGATTGGCTGGTTGCTCCGGCAGAGTAGCTTCTTCATACGACTTACCCAGAGGTTCCTCTGTTGTATTTGCCGTCAGAGTACCACCTAGCGTTGGTGGTTCAATAGTGCGGCCACGCGTATGCGCTTCTTCGGCGGGTTGCGCGGCTGGCTCTTCAGGATGCGGCATAAAAGGATCGGTCGCTTGTGGTTTTTGTGCTAGATTGCCGTTTTCATCAACTGCGATCTGAACGTGTGGTGGTTCTGGCGTGGGGATAGGGATAACAGGTTCAGGGAGTATCTGCGTATCCGCTTCCTGATTTTCAGACTCATCTTTTTGTGGTTCATTGTGCTCTATCTTTTCAGCGTACTGATCATCTCCCGGCTTCTCGTGGTCTTCAGTATTCTGCTCGGCCTTGTCCTCTTCTGCTTTGTGGTCTATTTCGAGAGTACCATCCTCTGACTTTGGCACTTCAGGTTGTTCGCTCTCCGACTGTTCTTCTTGCGGAGCTTCTGCTTCAACTGGCTGCTCTTCTTGCACTGGTGCAGCGAGTTCGCTCGAAATCAGCTGTTGGTTTGCGCCTGCTGCCATCAGTGCCGAACTAATGCTCATGGTCTCGGCGGTTGTGTGTTCGTTGCTAAAGCGATCTGTTACCGCCACAATCCCTGTCAAAAATGCGGTGGCAACCTGGGAATCAACTGCTTGTTTATCCAACTCTTCGGCGACCCCTGCAACCATTTCAGACAGGCTACTGACATTTGTCCCAACGACATTTAATGTCCCTAACTCAGAGGGTTCACCCACCGTTACGCTTGCGACAAGCGCATCATGCAAGATCCGTCCATGTGTTTGAATGGCATCATCGAGGTCTTGTTGGTTTTGCACACCAAGTGCCACAACCACGTCAACATTGAAATCACCCTGGCTAAACTCGAGATCGGCTTCAGAAACTGACGTTTTATATGGAGTGATGAAGATCCGTACCACATCATCTTCTACCTTATACCGAAGTTTGTCTGCCTTCGACTTATCGAGTGCGATGATAAAATCGCGCAGGCTGTCAGTATTTTGTTCTAGCGTGTCCTCAGGTTTCAAAAACTCCAATGTACTCGGCACCTTGCCACTAAATACTGCCGTACCGTGCTTACCCATGTTGTTTAGCGCAATGGTAAGGCCAATGGCAGCTGCGAGCTGGTCAATACTAGGGTCCTTACTAACGGTAACGAGCACGTTTTGAGCCTGTTTTAGGCGATCGATAAGTTGTTTTTTGAGGTCTTCCATAGTTGTTTTTTGTTTTTATTTATAAAGATTCTAATGGCATGCTACCACAAGCGGTTTCGCTTGTCGATAGTCTTTTGCCATCTGCACGTTAAAAATGTGTTGTTTTTTATACATAGAAACGCCCGACGTCCCTTTTGCCTTTCTTTACAACACCGATAACATCGTTTATAGTACGTAGCTAGCAAAACAGTATTTAAAAAACGTAAGGCGAAGGAATCATAACAACATATGCCAATCATCAAATCAGCAAAAAAGCGCGTCAAAGTTGCCCGTAAAGCCACAGTGCGCAATAGCAAAACCAAGCGTAGTCTAAAGGCCGCTGTCAAAGCTTTTGGTACTGCCCTAACTGCTAGCGACAAGAAAAAAGCCGTCAAAGCCCTAGACAAAGTGCAGAGCGAGCTCGATAAAGCCGCTAAAAAAGGTGTGATGCACAAGAACAAAGCTGCCCGCAAGAAGTCTCAGGCCGCTCGTGCCGCTAAAAAAGCCGGTGCACCAGCTGGAGTCAAAAGCGACAAAGTCAAAACCGCTCCAGCTAAGAAAGCTGCCGTCAAAAAAGCCGCTCCTAAAAAAGTAGCTGCGAAGAAGGCACCTGCTAAGAAACCAGCAGCCAAAAAAGCCCCCGCCAAGAAAAAATAACCTCTTTGCAAGCAAAAACCGCCCTTCAATATATTGGAGGCGGTTTTTTGTTTTCCAAGGTATTACTATGCGAGGGTGAGAAGGAAGTATTGGACGGCCTCATCGGGAAGTGTGCCGTCAGTTTTAGTGCGCTGGTCAAGTTTGCGCAGCTCGGTTACCAGCTCTTTTATACGTGCAAGCGTTAGTCGCCGCGCAAGATTCATCGATTTTTGGGCTACAAAGGGGCTAATTTTGGCCTCCCGGGCCACTACGTCGCTCGGACGTTCCCCTGCAGTCTTACAGAGAGCGATGATGTGGAGCTGCCAGGTGAGCAAAGCGATAATTTTTTGAGGCTCTTCACCGAGCGACCGTTGTTCTTTGTATAGCTGCGTTGCACGGCGTACATTGCCCGCAAAAGCAGCGTCCAGTAGTTCAAATACAGTGCTCTGCGGGGAGGCTTCAGTCAAAAGATCAATGCTACGACGGTCGACTGTAGCGTTGTAAGCCAACAACTTGTCTATTTCGTGTTGTACGAGCAGCTGGTTTGCCCCAACTCGTTCGACCAAGTAGCGTGCATCGCCCGCACTGAGCGTTCCGCCCTGCTCACGGGCGTAGTCACCGGCAAACCGCACCACTCCGTGCGCATCCAGCACTGAAAACTCACAAAACTCAGTTAGTTTTTTGAGCTGTTTGTAGTAACTCAGGCGCTTGTCGAGCTTGGACTCCAAGATTAAAACATCGTTTGTCTCGGCAATTTCGCCTAAAAATGCCTCAAAGCGCTCTGTAAACTCTTTGTTTTTACTAGGAGTACGAAGCACCACTAGTTTACGACTCGCGAGAAATGGCAGGCTCTGTACTGCCTCGACCATGCGTTCGTACGAAACCTCTTCGCCGTCCAGTTTCTCGAGACCCATGTCGGTGTGTTCCGCCACAAAACTAGCGACGATCCGGCGCAGATCCGCCTGGCGCGCAACATCATTTTCCCCTGTAAGAGTCATTATCACCCCTCTATCTTAACTGAGTAATCTACCGGTGGCTAGAGTGGGATCGCCGCTGCAAAGCGTGCCCAGGCTTTTGTAAGGAGTTTTACAGATTGTCTCATCTGAATCCATACAATAGAAGCTACCAGTTATGGCCAGAAAGATTATCGTTTCCAATCGCCTACCTTTTTCGTTTAAGAAGGTTGATGGCAAGCTGACCTACCAGCAAGGTGGTGGTGGGCTAGCTACCGCTCTCAGTTCCTACACAAAAGGTGGTAATAGTCTGTGGATCGGCTGGCCAGGGCTCCCCAGCGACGACTTGAGCGAAGACGACAAGACCGAAATCACCGAGATCCTCAAAAAGCACAATTGTCACCCCGTCTTTTTATCGCAAAAACAGATTGATGAGTTCTATAACGGCTACAGCAATAGTGTCCTTTGGCCCATATATCACGATATGGATGTTGTTACTGGCAATACAGGCGCAAACTGGAAAGCGTTTGTCGCCGCCAACAAACTCTATGCAGAGACCGCCGTGGCACTTTCTTCCCCAAAAGACACACTCTGGATCCACGACTACCAGCTGCAGCTCGTACCTGAACAAATTCGGGTACTCAGGCCTCGCAGCAGAGTGGGCTTCTTCTTACATATACCTTTCCCAAAACACGCCGAACTAGTCAAATCCGGTCATGCAGATAAGCTGCTACGGGGAGTGCTGGGGGCAGATCTCGTCGGGTTTCACACCCCAAGTTACGTCGAAAACTTCCTCGCGGGCTGCGTTGCCGAAAAAATCGGACGTGTCGGCACCGAGAAAGTCGCGCTCTCTACTCGCATCGTGCGCGTCACTGAGTTCCCAATCAGCATCGACTACGAGGCTTTCGAAAAAGCTACCAAAACCCGTGATGTCGCCCGTGAATACAAAAATTTGCAGTGGCGCTACAAGGGCAAAAAAGTCATTCTCATGAGTGACCGCATGGATCCTGCCAAAGGGCTTTTAGAGCGTCTAAAAGCCTATCAAACCCTCTTAAAAAAGCAGCCCGAGCTGCACGGCAAGGTCGTGATGGCCATGATAGCCATGCCCTCACGCGGCGACATCGAGGTGTACAAAAAACTGCGTGAAGACATTGAACGGCTCGTCATTGACATTAACGAACAGTTTGGCACGAAGTCTTGGCGACCCATCGATGCAGTCTACGACAATCTACCGTTTGCCAAGTATGCTGCATTGTACCGACGAGCGGATGTGGCGTTCATCGCACCTCTCCGTGATGGCATGAACCTCGTCGCCAAAGAGTTTCTAGCGAGCGCCACCAAACACGACGGCGTACTCGTACTAAGCGAGACGGCCGGTGCCGCCGAAGAGCTCAAAGATGCCATTCTCGTCAATCCAAACCGGCCAAAAACACTTGTCAGCGGCCTACACGACGCCCTCACGCTGCCAAAAAGTGAGCTCCGCCGCCGCACTGCCAATATGCAGCGGCACATCAAACATTTTAACGTTCACCGCTGGGTAGATAGTTTTGTAGATACACTTGAAAAACCACGCCAGGCCCCAGGTCTCGTGCACGTTACACACACCCTGTCTCGCACCCTTCAAAACGCTCTGCTTGCCGACTATCATCAAACCAAAAAGCGACTAATTATGCTGGATTACGACGGCACCTTACAGCCTTTTGTAAATGATCCGGCAAAGTCTACGCCAAGTCGTCGCGTACTAAATCTGTTAAAACGACTCTCCGACGACCCCGCTAACGATGTTGTCGTTACCAGTGGTCGCAGCCGCAGTGATTTGCAGTCCTGGTTTGGAGGCCTGCCTGTCGGTCTTGCCGCTGAACACGGTGCATTTTACCGACGAAAAGGTGGCCAAAACTGGCACCGTACCGTGTCGGGTGACATGAACTGGCAAGAATATGTTGCTCATTTGTTCGCCCACTACGCAGAGATGACTCCCGGAGCACATGTTGAACACAAGGAATACGCACTGGTATGGCACTACCGAGGGGCTTCCCCGTATCATTCACAAAAGAACTTGGTTGCACTGAGGCGCTTACTAAGGCCAATTGCCCAAAAGTACAATCTAGTAGTACGCGATGGCCAAAAGATCCTCGAAGTTAAACCGCGCGAAGCCCACAAAGGCCGCATTGGACAAGAATGGCTCATCCACGACCATGATTTCGTACTCTGTGCCGGCGATGATACCACTGACGAAGACATGTTCGAGGCCATGCCACCCGAATCTTGGAGCATCAAAATCGGCCGGGGTCGGTCCCTCGCCAACTACCGCCTCGCAAATATAGAGGCGCTTCATACTCTCCTCCGCAAGCTCTAGCTTTTAAGCTAGTTTCTGGCAGTTAGGGCAGAGGTGAGTGCCGCGACCAGCGACTCGGGTTTTGATAATGGTTGTGCCACAACGCGGACAAGGGTGGCCTTCGCGCCGAAATACGTTCGCAAAACTAAGGTAGCTGCCTTTTTTACCCTCAGCATTGACGTAGTTTTTGTCGGTCGAGCCGCCTTTCTCTATGGAAAGTTGCATGACCTTTTTCACTTCATTTAGCAAAACGGCGAGTTTTTCATCTGTTACCTCAGCAACTTTGCACCCGGGATGGATTTTGGCTCCCCATAAACTCTCGTCGGCATATATATTGCCGACACCAGCTAGCACCGTTTGGTCGAGCAACGCCGCCTTAACGCTCGTGCCGCTGCGGCGACGCATGCGGAGTATGAAATTCTCAGCTGTAAAGCTGGCTTCAAGCGGCTCTGGGCCAACTTTGCGCATAAAATAGATGTTTGGTATCTCTGCGGTTGGATACAGTTTCATCCAACCAAATTTACGCAGATCGTTGAAATAAAGCCGCGTTTTATCGGTAAATTCTATGTGTTCACGTGTAGTGTTATCTGGTAGTGTGCGCAAAAAACTGTCGCTCGGATGCCCACCACCCCACCTGGCCGCGTCAGAAACCACAATAATCTGCCCCGTCATTTTGAGATGGCAAGCCAGCGTGTAACCGCTTGATAGCTCTATGAGCAGTAGTTTGGCTCGCCTTTTTACGCTAACGACATTCGCCCCAACCAAAAAGGAGCTTACGTCCCCGAGCGCGTTTGGGAAGCTTTTGGGGCTGTCATAGTTGTGAGCACTATGTATCGTCTTGCCCACAATCAACGCGTCCAAGCCCCTTCGAATTGTCTCCACCTCTGGTAACTCTGGCATAACATGCTTATTATATCTCAACCAGTCGACCTCTTTCACCGCCGACTCTGGTTGTTTATTCGTTCTCTAGAGTCATCACATGAAAACAGAGGTATGATTTGCAGAAACTGGTGCTTTAGGCGATACTGGTGACACTATGGATGGGATTAGAGACATACTGCTGCGCAAAGATTTTGATGTGCCACCGGAAGTAAGTGCCATCAAAGACTACGTGCAGCGCCACTACAACAGCGACGTGCGCGTAACCGTGCAGCCTAAATCTCTCCTTATTTCGGCGCGCAGCGCAAGCCTGATTGGTTCACTTCGCTTAAACGCCCCTGCCCTGCAAAAGGCGGTTAACACCGACAAAAAGCTCATTTTTCGTATTGGATAAGCAATTGATCTAGGTCAGCAGTAAATTGCTCAAAACTCTCATACACAATAGCTTTCATACCGGTAGACTCTGCTGCCTCGCAGAAACCCACTCTGTCGTCTACAAAAATACACTCGCTCGTTTCTACCCCAAGTCTATTTGCTGCCAGCCGATAAATCGCAGCGTCGGGTTTGGCAACTCCAACGTCGCCAGAGGCAACCACTGCGTCAAAAAGGCCAGCAAGCTCAGCCTCTGAAAAGCGCTTATGCAGACTCCCTGCTCCGATGTTGCTGAGGAGCCCAGTTTTGTACTGAGGGCGCAAGGTGGTGATTAACTTGAGGAGCGGCTCGTTTCTCACCTCGCCTTGCCGTAGCTGCAAGACATACGTATCGACATCTAACCCAAAAAGCGAGGCTAGTTGCTCTCTAGTTTCATCGGTTGAAACAATGCCTCGATTCGCAAGCTGTACGGCCGCCTTCAGCTCGCGCGCACCTTGTGGGTTTGTGAGCGCCAACTTATCATGCATCGCTTGCAGGCTATCGGTGATGAGCACGCCAAAACAATCAAAAATGATTGCTTTAATCACTTTTTAGTAACCTTTCAACGTCACTCTCAACTTGTTCGTTAGTGGTATACAAAATAGTCTTCATTCCTAATTTATCGGCTGTTTCTAGGTGGCGAGACTGATCGTCGACTACGATGCACTCATCTGGTTCTACGCCGAGTTCATCGCAGATAAGTTGGTAAATCGCGGGGTCTGGCTTAGTTAGCCCCACATGAAATGAGGTGATGGCAGCGTCGAAAAGCTGTCGGTCGCTGGCAGTAAAAATTGTGTGCAGCACATCGCGGCTGGCATTGCTGAGTAAACCAATTTTATACACGCCCCGTAGCTCATCCTCAATCCAGCCTAGCAGCTGTCTATTGGGCGCTGTTTCTTCAAACTTTTGACGTACCTCTGCCTCAGAAACCTCTGCAGCCTGCGCCACTGCAGACACAAACTGCTGGTTGGAAGCTTTGCCAGCATCAACTTCTTCACCCAGACGACGTAGAGCCTGCCAGCGCTCAGGTTTGCTTCCAAAATGCTCCGTCTTAAACTGCTGCCAGGCATTAAGCCCAAGTACGCCGTAAAGATCAAAAATGACTGCCCGCGTTTTCATGTGACTTATTTTAACCTAAAGAACAGTGTAGAAGAAAGCTAGCTTAGAGAGTGTTGATGTTCAGTGAGCGAGTTACTTCGCTATAGTCCTTCACCGGTATCTGGCGATTGAAAAGTGCGCGCGTTTGAGCACCTCTACCCTGGTAATTACCACCACCGCAAGACGTGGTCCAACTACGCCTCACGTCACTGCCGTTCATCAGTCGAAATACATAGCGGCTACCAGTTGGGCACGTGCCAGCCTCGAGCGGATCGTTGTTTTTAACTGAGCCGTTTGTAAAGCCAAGCACATCGAGCGCCGCCAAAAAGCTCTTGTATGATTCGGCGGTGTTTGGATAGCTACGACTTTCTAAGACCTGGCCATCATAGCCGATCATTGTTTCGATTTTGCTCTCTGTGCGACTCACAGAAATGCGAATAGCGTTATGATCCTGGTTGACGATAATAGGGCCGTCAACATACATTTCGGTTACCGCATCGGTAGCAGCATAACTCGCGAGGTCTTCTGCTGGCTGAGTGGTAGTGGTATTACTACCCCTAAAAGCGTTGGCTAGCAGCAATATAAAGAGCCAGATCAAACCGACACAAACAAGTAGAAAAATGATAGATCGTATTGCTTTCATATTGTTTCTCCCGAAGCTGAGATGCGCTTCATGGCTCTATGATAGCATATTTGTGTCAATTTTGCAAGATCTACCAATTATTCCGATTCTTTTCATATTCTCTGATGACTTCATTTGAACAGCGGTTGCCATCGACACAAATCGAATGCTTGCCTATCTTAAGATACCCATCGTTTGCCCTGACGTTTGAGCGTACCGGGTCAATAGCTGCAACGATAAATCCGTTCAGCATAACAGCTACGGCCACCCATAGGACCCAAAAACCAACAGGGAGCACAGAAGGCTCGGAGGGGTTTTCTTTCTCTGGACGAGCGATGCGCTCAAATAATCTGAAGAGTGCCAAAAGCGGTAAGGCCACAGCCACAAACATGGCGGTAATGAGTGCCAGTTGCTCAAACTTACCAAACTCTGCCAGGTTACCCGTTAGTGTTGTCTGACCGAGTGATACAAGCCAAATCCCCCACCCCCACACTGTTGCGAGCAGCCCAATAACGATTGCTGTCGAGATCGCAAAAATACGTGATGCCACCCGAGCAATTGTCGAAAGCACACGACCTACACGCTGTATGCTGTCATCGGGTATGTCTTGCTTAACTCGCGTTACAATCTCTTGAGCAGTGACTGGTTTACCATGCGCTTCTGCCTCTTGGGCCCTTGTCTGCGCCTTTGGCATCACCACCGCCAAGACGATGTAGACGAGCAGCCAAAAGCCTTGGGTGATGAAAAGCATCAGCACAAACAAGACCCGCATGAGTGTCGCGTCCATACCGAAATAGGCCGCTAAACCAGCACAAACTCCGGCAATTTTGCCTTCTTTAGGTAGAAGATATAGCTTTCTCGGCTGTGCCTCCGATGGGTCTGTAGACTCTGTCACGGTAGCTTCATCGTCAGCTTCAACTGGGCCCACCTCTTTGATGGCTTTTTTGATAGCCACTGCCTTCAAAACCGTTTGACCGTTTTTTAACTCTGCCGTTGCTTTTGTCACCACGGCAGATTCAATGTCACTGAGCACTTCTTCTTTGTCGGGATTGTCTGCCAGCTGTTTTTCGGCTCTCGCCAAATATTTTTGCAAGAGTTCATACCCCTCTTCATCCACCTGGTACGCCCTACCGCCTAAGTCGACATTTATAACTTTACGCATGTGCTCCTCCTATTGCCTCTAGGCTGTTATATAGATGTTGCCAGTACTTATGCATCTGTTCTAAACGAGCCTCTCCAATTGTTGTCAGACCATAATACTTCCTTGGCGGGCCGACTTCGCTTTCTTCCCATTTGTACGCGAGGAGTTCCTCCCGTTTTAGCCGGGAAAGCAGCGGGTAGAGCGTACCTTCACTTGTCTCAAACGGTGTGCCTTCGAGTCGCTTTAAAATATCGGCGACGTAGGCGTGTTTGTCAGAAACAGAGCTTAAAACTGCAAATTCTAGCAGTCCTTTGCGGAGTTGAGTGAATGATTGATCATTTTCTTGCATAAGCTACCTTTCATTAACAAGGTAGCATGTGTATGAAACTATGTCAAGCACTTGCTTTTGCAGTACAACCCATTTCACCTGGGATTAATAATTTACTTCGGTGACTTTCACTCCATTTACAGAAATCACTAATTTCCAATTAGCAATTTACTATGATAAATGAATGACCAATTATCTATTAGCGATTAAGTCTAGGCTCAACTGATGTTGATTGATGCACTCTGTCTCCACATCGCTATTCGCCAATTGCCAATGTATTTGTTTTCTGGATTCACGATCAGGTCGGGAATGATGAGGGGGAGATCCTTCGGCTCGCTTTACTCGCTTAGGATGACACCGTGCTACCGAAGTCTAGCATCAAATGCCCAATTCCCTACTCACTACTGCTCTTTGCAATAAGACGAGCCGGACAGTAGCTTGTTGTTGCAAATGTCGTTTTTGACATTAAGTGTCTGTGAAGTCTGCGTCTGGATCTTGGTGATCTTCTCTTCGGTAGAGCGCACAAACATCACCATTTTAAAGATAAAGAAGCCCAAGATTAGTAGCGTCACCACTATTATGGTGCCAAAAAACGTAATCCAAAAATTTATAATTTTTAACTGGCGCGTTAGCTGCCGAGCGACCTGTTCGTCCATAGCTCTCCCCTTCTATTACTCTCCGTACGTACCTAGTATAGCGCGAATGGCCGTACCTAGTTCTGCGGTATCTGCAAAACCAAATGAGTGAACTTCACCGTATCGCTGGTAGTCTATTCTCCAGAGCACAACAGCCACCTTTCCACCCTTGTGACCGTTTATCTCACCAATGTAGCCGAGGGCTTCAGCGGCGGTGACTTCCTCTTCACGCAGTCGCCCTTCTCGGAGTAGATCGTATATGCGGTGTCGGTAGGCAGAAGGTGCTTTACAGTCGATATTGACGTGTTTGCCAGTAGCCGGGTCGGCTATAACCATATCTATGCCCAGCGCATCACTCGCTCGGCTGGTCATTTGCGCCTGCAAACCTTCTGCCTGAACCCCGCGAAATACGGCAATCTCGCGCTCTAGCCCGCGCACGATCGCCTCGTACTGTTCATCGGTGAAACTACGCACACCCACTCTTTTACAAAACCAGTCTATAAGCCTACGCAGCTCAGTCTCAAAGCCCGCCAGCTCACCTTCCGGCAGAGCGAGCACCGTAGCTACAAACGCGTCGTTGAAATCTATAAGTTCATAGAGACGCTCGCCCCGTGATTTGTAACCATGCGGGTGCCGGTCCATCTGCACCTGCGCCATTGCTGCTTGTGGGGCCTGCAGCACCAATGCCTTTAACCAAGCCCACGCGACTGCCCCTCGCAGTTGACCACTCTTTTCGACCGTTTCAGCCTCGTGTCTTGCCGACTCTATAAGGGGCTTTAAGTGCGCGACATCGGGCTGCCTATGCCAGCGTTTGCCAGCAATAGCCACCTCGTTTCGCACGGCTGTTTGCACGCTTTGGTAAAGCGTATGTTGGCTCAAATCTTGCCGAGCAATCTGCTTTCCCGCCCGGTAGTCCCCATATTTTTGCCACACCCTCATTGCTCTACAGCCCCGCTACTTCCTGTTGGTAATCAAGCGGGTATTTGTTGGCGAGAAGTTCAGCTGCACGGGCTGGTTCATACCAGCCTAACTCCAGTCCTTCTTCACCTGGGATTGGTTTTTGGCCACTGTTAAGTTTCACTTCATATATAACAAGCACGAGGTCAACCGGGCCGTTTTCTGTCTCGATCTGCTTGTTGGCTTTTTGCACACTTGAAAGCTTTGCAGATGCAATCTCTCTCACACTAATTTCTTCGTGAAGCTCACGCTGGAGTGTCTGTAGCAAATCTTCCCCCGGCTCCATACGGCCACCAGGTATATCCCACCATGACTCACCATGTTTAGCCTCGTGCACTAAGAGAATCTTACCTTCTTCGCCTCGCACAAGCGCTTTAACACCTATCTGAAATAACTGCTCCGCCATATACCATCTAGCATAGCATGATCAACACGCTTATTGCTGAGGACGGATGATCCCGGCTGCTGCTTCAAGTACGGTTGCCATGCGCTCACGCAGACTTGTAGGTAACTCTACTGTAGGATCTGACTCCTGTTCAGCTTCTAGTTCTTTCTTCCCTCCTTCTACATAATCCCTTGCCCCAACGAGCCCCGTCGTTGGCGTTGTATTATCCCCACCTGTTAAGATTCTTAACCCTCTTTCTACGCCCGTTCCTAATTCTCTACCCATAATTAACAGCTCCTTTATTTAGACTCTTTGTCTGTCAAATCTTAAATTTAATTATCGCAGCAAACCAATTGCCTTTCAGTGACATATCCCACTGCACCAGATACTAACCTATCTTCTACCTTTTTCTGGAAGCTTACAACTCGCCCCAGTTTTGGCCGATAGAGGTGTCTACATCTAGTTTGACGGGTAGCTCTGGATAGATGCTTTCCATGGTAGTTTTAAGCAGAGTAGCGACTTTTTCGGCGTCGGCTTCGTCGCACTCAACAAGTATAGAATCGTGAATTTGCAGAAGCTGATCGGCAGAAGGTACTTCGGCGGCAAGTTTTTTGTCTACCGCGACCATAGCGAGTTTCATAAGGTCGGCCTCGGTACCCTGTATGGGCATATTCATGGCTGCACGCTCGGCGGCTGCACGTACGATATAGTTGCTCGACTTTATGTCGGGCATAGGACGTCGTCGGCCAAGCAGTGTTTCGACGTATCCTTCGGTGCGAGCTTGCTCTTTGAGCTTCTCTAGATAGCCCATTAGCGGTGCTCTCAGACGGAAATATTCGTCTATAAACTCTTTGGCCTGAGTAAACGTCATGCCCGTGGCCGCTGCCAGCCCATGAGGACTCATGCCATACAGCACGCCAAAATTGATGGTTTTAGCGGCCGAGCGCATCTGTTTAGTGACATCCTCGGGGCTACGGCCGTATACCTGCGCAGCCGTTGTGAGGTGGATGTCTGCGCCGCGGTTAAACATCGCAACCATCTCTTGATCGCCGCTCATGGCCGCCGCTAATCGCAGTTCAAACTGACTATAGTCGGCGCTCACGAGCCGTTTGCCCTTGCCTGCTACAAATGCCGTACGAATCCGCTTGCCGAGATCGGTGCGAACCGGAATGTTTTGCAGGTTTGGGTCGGCGCTGCTCAGGCGCCCCGTTTGGGCAATAGTCATGTTGAAGGTCGTGTGTACCCGCCCGTGACCATCGGTTTGCTTTGGTAAGGTGTCAACATAGGTGTTTTTGAGCTTCGTGACCTCACGGAACTGGCTAATCAGGTCAACGATAGGGTGCTGACCACGCAGCTTGTCGAGCTCACTCGCCGCAGTGCTATAGCCAGTTTTGCCCTTTTTGATCCCCTGTTTGGGTAGATTAAGCTTCTCAAATAAAATATCTGCCAGCTGCGAAGGACTCGCGATGTTAAATTCCTGATCGGCGTGGCCGTAAATCTCCTGCTCAAGGTCAGAAATGGCGTCATTTATTTCATCAGCAAAACGTGCAAGGTAGTCGCTATCGAGCTGTATACCCTGGTACTCCATGCGCGCCAGCACCGGCACGACCGGCATGTCTAGCTCAGTATTTAGTTTGATAAACTGCGGGTTTTTTGCCATTTCAGCCGCTTGACTATCTGCCACTGCCCGCACCACAGCCGCTATTTCGCCGGCGCGCGTTAAGATGTCTTCGTCACTGAGATCTTCAAAAGAAGAACCGTCATAACCAAGCTCTGCCGTCGCCAAGTCGGTGAGCGACTGCGCGCGCGTTAGACTATTAAGCGTAAAGGCGCCCACAAGCACATCATGTTCTACAGATGGTAACTCAGTCGCCCCCATGCCGAGCAGCGTTTTGAGCGTAGATTTCACGTCGTAGCCAACGACGCTTGACGCCTCCAGGCCGAGTGCAGTTAGCACTGCCGCGTGGTCAAGTTTGGTGAGGTCAAATGAATAGGTCGTTTTAGAATCTGGCGACACGATGAGCACTCTCGGGTCACGCCCGGCACTGCCTGCCGAACGACCATGAATAATCACGTTTTTCACCTGGGATGGCACTTTAACTTCGGTGAGTTTCACCGCATTATCGATAAGCGTTGTTTTAGACTTGGTGAAATCTTGGCTGGTTGCAGCGCGCGCAGCTTGGCTTTTTTCTAAATCCACATGCAGCACCTCGGGCACTTGCCGCGCAAGCGATCGAAACTCTAGCTTTTCAAAAAGCTCCACAATTTTGTCAGCTTTGGCACCTACGTGTCCGTCCATGCGCTCAAGATCGAGTGGCACCGGCGCATCGAGCCAGAGCGCTGCCAGTTTTTTGCTCATATATGCGCTTTCTTTACCCGCCTCAAGTTTCTTCCGCAAACTTTCTTTGACCTGCCAGAGGTTTTCGTAGACGCCGTCGAGCGTTTTGTAATCTTTGAGGAGCTGAATGGCGGTCTTTTCGCCTACACCGGGCACACCTGGGATGTTGTCTGACGAATCACCTTTGAGCGCCTTGAGGTCCAAAAATTGTTCGGGCTCAATACCGTATTTGGCCGTAAAGCTGGCGGGTGAATACAATTCTATGTCGCTAAGGCCTTTCTTAAGCCGAAACATCTTAGTCAGAGGGCCAACTGACTGTAATGCGTCCATATCTGAGGTAATGAGCAGGGTTTCGATGCCTTCGTCGGCTGCTTTTTTGGCGAGCGTCGCCATAATGTCATCCGCCTCGTAGTCGTCGAGTTCGTACAGCGGCCAGCCAAACGCGTCGAGCAACTCATGCAGTACCGGAATTTGTTCATAAAAATCTGGTGGTGCTGGCTTGCGACCGGCTTTGTACTCTGAGTAAATCGCGAGGCGCGAGCGAATGTTGGTCTTGGGTTTGTCCCACGCGACAGCCACATAATCTGGTTTGAGCTGTTTGATTACCTGCAGCGCCATCGTGGCAAAACCAAAAACACCGCCCGTCGGCGTACCGTCATTGGTAGCTAAGCTGCCCATGGCGTAGTAGCCACGGTAAAACACACTCTTACCGTCGATCACCGCCAACCGCTTCACGCCCGCTTCCTTCTCCATATCTGTTAGTATACCCCAAATCCTTCTTGCGTGTCTTTACGAACCACAAACTTCCTTTCTCCCCTCTGGTACGTTACAATACGTAGCGATATGACGGAAGTAAAAGTGATCGCGCTGGTTGGGATGCCGGGAGCTGGCAAGGGGCTCTGTGTTGAATACCTCGAGCAAAAGGGCTGGCCAAGTGTGTACCTTGGGGGCATCACCGTCGACGAAGTCAAAGCTCGCGGACTCGAAGTCAACGAAACCAACGAAAAAATGGTGCGCGAAGAGCTGCGTGCGACTGAGGGCGTGGGCGTTATGGCCAAGCGAATCATACCAAAGATCGAAGAGCTCGCTGGTGCTGGTCACAACGTTGTTATCGCCGACGGCATCTACAGCTGGACGGAATACAAGATCTTTAAAGAGCGGTTGGGTGAAAATGCAGTCATCATCGCTGTAGCCGCACCGCGCAAACTACGTCACGAGCGTTTATTGCACCGCCCCGTCCGACCTTTTACAGACGAACAGGTAAGTGCCCGCGAGTACGCCGAGATCGAAAACATCGAAAAAGGCGGTCCCATCGCCAATGCCGACTACACGGTTATAAATAATGCGAGCCCAGACCAAACTTACCAACAACTAGAAGACATACTTGCCGAAAATAATCTCACTTCATAAAACCAAGTGAAATCTACCCCTGTTAAAAATGGCAATGCGGTGAAATATTTAGTCGCAGGTTTTTAAAAACTACCTACTTGATGTAGTCGTGGAGCTTGCGGGCGTCTTTGTGTTTGCGCAGTTTTGCAAGCGCCTTGGCCTCAATTTGACGAATACGCTCGCGAGTCACGCTAAACTCTTGGCCGACTTCCTCAAGTGTGTGTTGTTTGCCGTCCTCAAGCCCGAATCGGAGTTTCAAAATCTTTTGCTCACGGTCAGTTAATGCCCCTAGCATGTCTTTGACCTGTTCTTTTAGGAGCTGTCCGGTGGCGGATTCTTCTGGCGTGACGGTGTCTTCGTCTTCGATAAAGTCGGCGAGCACTGACTCTTCCTCGTCGTCACGAATGCTCGCATCGAGACTAGAAATGTCCTGCTTGATCTTCATGATGTGTTCGACTTTTGCCTCTTCGATTTCCATTTCTTTAGCGATTTCGGCGTTTGTCGGTTCACGGTTGAGTTCCTGTGTCAAACGGCGCTGCGTGCGGAGCAATTTGTTGATGGTCTCCACCATGTGCACGGGTATGCGAATGGTACGAGCCTGGTCGGCGATGGCACGAGTGATGGCCTGGCGAATCCACCAGGTAGCGTAGGTGCTGAATTTGAAGCCCTTGTCTGGATCAAACTTTTCGACCGCACGAAGCAGACCAGTGTTGCCTTCTTGAATAAGGTCGAGCAGGTCAAGCCCACGACCAACGTAACGCTTGGCGATCGAAACCACGAGACGCATGTTGGCTTCTGCCATCTGGTCTTTGGCATCTTTGTCGCCGGCTACAACTCGTTTGGCGAGAGCTAACTCTTCTTCGGCGTTGAGAAGCGGAATTTTACCGATTTCACGCAGATACAGACGCACAGAGTCATCGGCGATATCGTCGAGGTAGGTTTGATCCTCGATCATAATTTCTTCTTCGTCCTCGATGAGCCATTCGTCGCTTAGATCAGTAGCGGCAGGCTCTTCTGGCGTAGAAACTTCTATGCCAGCTTCGCCGAGCTCGGTGTAGAGCGAGTCCAGCAGTTCTACGTTTTCCGGGCTATCGGGGATTTTGCTAAAAATGGTCTTTGCATCGATAGAACCAGCCTTTTTTGCTTGCTCTAATAGCTCTGCTTTTGCTTGCTCTAATGCTGCTTTGGGGTCTTCAGATTTTGGTGCCACAGGCGTACTACTCCTCTTTTCAGGTTGCTTGGTTGTTTCTGAGAAGATTGTCTAACTCACGAGCGCGGGCTAGCAATTCATCAGATTTTTGCGGTTCGGCGTCTTGCAGCTCGGCTACAAGTGCTTGTTTTTGGTTTCGTACGTATAAACCTACCAGTTTCGCTTGCAAGCGAGCGGCTTCGTTGGCCTGCTCGAGCGCGTCTAAATCTTGGTAGAGTGTCTCAAAGACTAACCCGAGTATTTTACCATACTCGGCAAACTTTTGCACGGGTTCCTTGTCGCTCCCATCGTAGTCGGGCTGCGTCGAAAGTAGCCTAAAAACCTCCCGCGCCCGAAGATCATCAAACATTTCGGCTGTCAGAGGGTAAAGCGCCCGCCGCATTTTAGGTACATATAATGTCAGGGCCATTAGGTGCTCTTCGACGCGTTGTTTCTCAGGTGCGACTACTCCATAATCTGCGGGTTTTTGACTTCGGCGCCTCGCTACTGGTGCGGGTGCAGATTCTTCGCTCAATTTTACTCTTAAGGCTTCTTTGTTGACACTCAGTATGCCGGCAATCTGCGCCAAATAGTGGTCCTGCTCTACCGTGTCTGGCAGCTGACGCACCACCCTTAACACCACATCGCTAAATTCGCGCTTGCCGACGGCCGTATCAAGTGAAAGTATCTTCTGGTAACGACCTATCAGCCAGTCAACCACATAATGAGGTTGTTCGATGACTTCACGCCATTTTGCAACATCTTGTTTAATGAGCTCGTCAGGGTCTTTGCCACTTGGGATGGTGATGATTTGCAGTGTCACGCCGACTTTGTGCGCGATTGGTATTGCCCTTTCGGTGGCCGCCAAGCCTGCTTTATCGGCATCAAAACAGAGGCGTATATCGCCGGTGAGCCGTTTGAGCACCTTGAGGTGGTCTTCGGTGAGCGCGGTGCCCGCGGTGGCAACCACTTGTTTTACCCCTGCTTGGTGACTACTGATGACGTCTAAGTTACCTTCGGCCATTATGACGTAACTGCTTTTGCGAATTGCTTCTTTGGCAAGGTGCAGGCCATACACATGACGACTTTTGTCATAGAGTGGCGTACTTGGCGTGTTGATGTATTTTGGTGCTTTTGGGTCGTCTTCAAGTAGCCGAGCCGTAAAGCCAACCACTCTTCCGGTGGCATCGCATAGAGGTATCTGCAGTCGTCCACGAAACATGTCTTGCAAGCCACCACGGTAGTTTTGACTCGTTAGTCCTGCTAGTTTTAACTCACTGTCTTTATAGCCTTTTGACCGGAGAAAATCGATGAGCGCCGTACCATTGTTTGGTGAGTATCCGAGCTGCCAGGTCAGCACCGTTTGCTTGCTAAACCCACGCTTACCAAGCACATATTGGAGTGCTAGTTTGTTTTTCGTAAGGTGCATTTGATAAAACTTGGCCGCAAGCTCAAGCGCCGAATATAGTCGTTCTTTGCTCTGTGCACTGGGCCCCCGACTGCCACCAACCTGCTTGTACTGTTCTAGATCAATGCCCGCCCTGCGCGCCAGGAGCTCCAATGCTTGTCGAAAGTCTAGCCCCTCTAGCTCCATGACAAAGCTAAACATATCTCCGCCGCGCCCGGATGAGAAATCGTGCCATATTTGCTTGTCGGGACTCACCACAAAGCTCGGAGTTCGTTCGGCCGTAAAGGGGCTTAAGCCCTTCCAGTTACGCCCCGCACGCTTTAGTTGCACGTACTCGCCAATCACATCCTCGATCGCAAGCTTCGCTCGTATATCTTCCTTTGCATCCATCTATCTCTAGTATCCGGCATTGGTAACCAACCCGCAAGCATAAGAAACGTACTCACCTCTGTTAGCACTTGACTCGACACTCTTCTCTCCCGTACCATAAGCGTAAGATGAATCAAGATCAAAGCGGCGGGCAGTTGCCCTATGCACCAACTCCACAACCAAGCCAACCCGTTATCGGTGGATCACCCGAAAGTACTCCTGCATCTTCTTCTACAAAGCACGATCCCTACGCCTTTATCCGTGAGGCTGACCACACACCGCCGAAAAGTAAGTTTGCTAGTTCTCGAACTTCAAAGATTCTCGTAGTTTTGCTTGGCCTCGTGCTACTGGCTGTCATCGCCGCGGTTGTCATGTCCTTACTGACCCCTAAAGACTCCGCAACAACGCTCGCCACCAGTCTCGCTAGCGAGCAGTACCAATTAGTTCGTATTGCTGACCAAGGCAGCCAATCTGGCACTACTCAAAGCATCCGCGACACAGCGATCACTATTAGTACAAGTCTCGCGAACGACCAAGCAAGCACAAATAGCTACTTAGCGCTCAACAAAATCAAGCTTGATCCAAAAGTGTTAGCGGCGGGAAATGACGCCAAGATCGATCAGCTTCTGAGCGATGCAAGAGCCTCAAGTACATTTGACACCGTATGGAAAGAGACTATGAGCCAACAACTCACCATTTACCAAAGTAACGTCAAAACACTCTACAGTAAAACTGGCAATAAAGCTTTTAAAGATTCTCTTGTAACTTCGTTTGATAGCAACAAGCTTTTGCTTGAGCTGCTTGCTAAAGACTAGCGCTGCAAACCAGCAACCAAATTGTATGAGTGTAGTATAAGTGCCCGCACTTCTTCCCACGGTAGTTGGCCGCTGAGGACAAGTGTGTTCCAGTGCTTTTTGTTGAGATGGTAGCCAGGCATAACACTTTCGTATTTTTCGCGGAGGACTTTACTGAGCTCGGGGTCGCATTTGAGACTGAGATTGATCGGTGATTTGTCTTCGGCAATGAGCGCAAACATTTTATCTTCACCGGCGACGTCTACTTTATACACAGCCACGCCCTCCCCAAAAGGATAATCTAGCCTAGCGTTCGGCATGGACAAAATGTATTCTTCAACCTCTTTGTGCTCCATCGTTAAATACATTGTAGCAAACGCACTGTAAGTTTACGCAGATTTCACCTGGGATTGGTTTTTAACAGGGGTGAGTTTCACCTGGGATGCAAATTAGATCTTTTTTATTTGCTCGATTGCCCCCTCGATCTCGCCTAGTGAGTCAATAACATAATCAGCCCCTGCTGCTTTGAGCTGCGCTCGACTACCAAATCCATGCGTAATCCCAATGGTATACCCAACAGAAGCTGCCTTGCCCGTTACAATATCGACAGGCAAATCACCAACCATCACCAGATGAGCAGTAGTGGTGCCGAACAAAGTCGCGATTTTATACAAGCCTTCTGGGTCAGGCTTGCCCTTTTCTACCTCGTCGGGCGTAATAACAACATCAAACAAGTCAGTCAACAAAAGTTTATCAAACGTCAGTTCAACACCTTTGCGCCATCGGTTTGTAAACACACCGACCTTGATTCCTTTTCCCTTTAGCGCAGTTACCATCTCACGAAGGCCAACATACTCTTGTATTAGCTCTAGAAATGAGTCTGTCTGTTGCAGAGCATGGTGCCTATCCGCAGATTTTGCTGCATCATGTTCTGGCAGTAAAGCTTGGTAGCAATCAAGCAGTGGAGGGCCGATTATGTTCAGTACCTCGTCGCGACTAACCTCTCGCCCGTTTTCTTTTGCAACCTGCTCGAAAGCCTGAGCAACGTGCTCAACGGTATCGATCAATGTACCATCAAGATCAAAAATGACGGCTTCAATTTTTGGCATCTTTGAACCAGTCGAGATAGTATTTTAGCTCGGCGATGGAGGCCTGTATGTCGTCAAACGCACGGTGTACGTCTTGTTTCTCATAATTAACTTCGTAGCGGCCTTGCATGAGCACTTTCCAGGCGCTGACATCAAGCATCCGGTAGTGCAAGCGCATATCGAACGATGGCCAGTAGCGCGCAATAAACTTTCGGTCGTTATGTATGCTGTTGCCCGCCAAAACCGCTGGTTCGTCGCCAAAATGTTCGGCCACAAACGCAAGCAGCTCTGCCTCAACCTCTTCCTCAGTCTTACCCGCACCGGCCATGTCTAAAAAAGTCTGCTTGTTTTCGGGGTAATTGTCGTACCATGTGTTTTCGTCAAGCAGTTTTTTCAGCAAATTACATGGCTGACTAACGATCTGTTCGTAGCGCCCAAGCTCCTTAAAATCAAAATCGGTGACAAT
>CAYMUP010000003.1:0-18728 GCA_964393815.1 uncultured Candidatus Saccharibacteria bacterium
ATCTCGTGTGTCAAAGTTTGCTGTAGCAGAACTAGAGCGACAACTTTGGGTACATAAAGCTAAACGTGCGACATAAATAACTTCGGTATTGTACCGTAACAGGGTCAAATACTCAAGGTGTTGTAAGCGGATAGTAAGATTTTCTATATCTTGCAACCAGAACCATTGGTATGATGGAAACCACCTAGCGGTAAAGATAGGAGGGATATGAAAAGACTACTGACGAAAATAAGCTTGTTAAGTGCGCTTGCTATACTGGTCGCTGTACCATTTGCGTCGGCGGTGACAACTACCGTGACGCCCAGTAACAAACAGGGTTGGAAAAGTTATAGTAAAGACGGAGGGACTGTCGTGTATGTCGAAGACCCGACGGTTGGCGATGGTTTTGGGGCCTCGACCCTCCAGCTTAAAACAGATAATACCGTAGCCTCCCAGGTGGGGTATTATCACGATATCGCCAAGCCATTTAGGAGTCTACCAGGTTTGTCGTATATGGCTAAGACACTTAGTGCAAACACTCCAGTTGATAACTCGTCGCAGCCAAACCCCGGCGGTAGCGCGGGCATGACGCTTTTTGTTGACCTAAACGGTGATGGCACCTTTGACACGAGTCTTGTGTACGAACCATATCTCAGTGATGGTTCTCAGAGTAACGAACCAGTTATGCCAAATGAGTGGCAGACTTGGAATGTGCTGACTGGTAGTGTGTGGTCGTCTCGTGAATATGACAGTGCAGCTATGAAGATAGAAAAGGGAACGGGTGGCTCGGTTTTGTATAAGGTTAGCGACATCTTGGCGGCTTACCCAAATGCTGGACTCATGGGCGTAGCGTTAAATGTAGGCACGTACAATCCCGGCTATACAGTAAATGTAGACGCTGTTACGGTTGGTGACGTAGTGTATGACTTTCAGCGCCAGATAGAGACTACTGCACTAAAGGAAGAGTGTAAGAAAGACGGCTGGAAAGAGCTCCGCACCGAAGATGGCCAGGCATTTAAAAACCAAGGCCGCTGTGTATCCTACTTCGCTGACCTTGACTAAAAGAAAGGGAACTAGTGCTAAAAAAAGGAGGGTACAGAAACTCTCCTTTTTTAGTGAGCGCTACAAGGGGTTGCAAAGTTGCTGGTCTCTATCTATAATCTGTGGAGTTACGCGGGTGTAGCTCAGTTGTTTAGAGCGCGTCCTTGCCAAGGACGAGGCCAGGGGTTAGAGTCCCCTCACCCGCACCAAAAATAGACTCTGCCGAAAGGTAGGGTCTATTTTCTTGTTTGGAGTGAGAGATTCTAACCCCTGGCCGAGTAAAATCAATAAATAGCCAGGGAAGCCCTTGCGCCAGCCTCGGCAGGTCAAGAGTCATAGAGTCCCCTCACCCGCACCACGAAAATCTCCGACCACAGCACGTAGGCAGTATTGGCGTACGGAGTAGCTAATTAGAATCTTTTCTCTATCTTTGGAGACGATAAACAAACTTAGTACATATAATTGCGGCCGCCAAAACTATAAGTCCAAACGAGATGGAGCCAGAGATGTACGCGCTCATGTCGTAATCGAGATTGAGACAAGTGAGGCGACCCGTCTTGGACTAAGGGTGGGGCGGTCAGCGCAGTTTCTATAAATAGAAGGCAAGATTGTCGTATGACAGAAACATGAATAACGTCAGCTTCGTCGAAGACGAACTAGCAACCGTCATACGATTAGATATCGAACCTGCCAAGCATGGCCCAATTGATCCGACCCTCTGGCAGGCCAAAAAGTAACTGTCAGCTTTTGACAGTAAAATCCACCGCCACGGCGCCTTAGCAGGTAGCCTCATGGCGCATTTCGCAGTAAGTGAGGGAAACAACGCAACTTGGGGAGACCATGTGAATGATGCAGAATAAATTTCCCCTGGGGTTAAAAATTAACAGGGGCAGGTTTCACTTCATTTTAAAACAAAACAAAACCTCCGACTTGTGAAAAGTCGGAGGTTTTTGGTAAAAAACGCTAGAAATTAGTAACGAAGAGTTGGCATAGTTACCATGCGGTGGTGCTTGCTGCTGGCGCTACTTTGGAAGTAGGCAACGCACTGACCCTGGTTTTTAAACGTTTTGCCGTCGACGGTTTCTCCCTCAACCCAACCACTGTTTTTGCAGTCGTCTTTAGCGCCCAAAACTTTTGGCTCTGCCGGAACAGTACGCTCAAAATCGTAAGTGGTGCTAACGCCGTTTACGGTTACAACAACGTTGTCGAGGTAGCCACCAACGCCTTGATCGTTCGTGGAAGTGTCGCCAACATTGATTGCGAAGCCACTCACAACACTACCCTCAGGCATTTCTGCGAGCGTGGCAGGGCAAGAGGCCACCGACGTACCAGCTGTGACGGTTGTAGGAGCAACAGTACTGTCAAAAGTCAGAGTAGTGTAGCCTGTGCTTGAGCCTAACGTGCCGACAAAGTCGTACTTGCAGTCGTAGTAAGACGCAGAACCGGGCAGGTTAGTGTACACATTGAGGTAAAATTGATTGGCTTGCTCTGGAGCAACACCTTCGGCTAGCTTGTAGTCAAAAGAAATGCTATCCAGGTCAGCAGTAGGTACACCAAGGGCGTGTAACGCGATGAACTTGTCCTTGCCTCCATTATTTGTGTTGGTGATTGGGCCAACCTGCAAGCTACCCGTACCGATGCTGGCGTTGCCGTCAACAAATGCATAATCGACGATGTTATCTGGGTCGGCGTTCAGTGCCCAACCCTGCATATTGTCTTTGGTGACAACTTTGACGGCTGGTTCGGCGGCCGAAGCAACAGTCGACACGCCAAAGGTAAGTGCAAATGCTGCTACTGCGCTTAGTTTAATAAAGGTCTTTTTCATACGCCCTCCTTGGGCTTCCCCTTATGGTTGCCGTACTATTACAGCATTTGGCGCAAGACCCTAGCGTTGTCATGTAGTGGGCAGAAGCGAGAGGAGCTGGTATAATCACTGATGTTCGCTAGATGTGAATAAGGCGCCTTGGCCGAGAAGTTAGGCAACGGTCTGCAAAACCGTGTAGACGGGAGCGTTACCCGTAGGTGCCTCCATTTTATTTTTTAACACATGACTACACCGCCCGAAAGTTTCCCCTTAGTAATCACCGATAAACGATTTATTATGATTGAGCGTCCGGCTGATGCCGGCGACGTTGCATGGGACATTCCGCAGATCCCTAGCTCAGATGTTGATAATACCGCTGAGTTTGTACTGGAAAATTTTGGACACAGGGTGGACGGCTCGATGGTTGTTGAAGCGTCTAGTGCACTACGCCGTCGTGAAATATCTCGGTACGTAGCCTGCCTAGTTGTCGGCGATATTGACCTCCATCGGGCTGTTTTCGCTGGCAATAGAAGAGGAGTCGCAATAGGGAAACTATATCCATATGACGGCCTTACTTTTGCGTCTCCGAGACTCGAAGCTTTTCGCTGGGGCACCGTAAACGACGAAACGCCAATCCATTTCAATCTGGGGGCTGTATGAAATCAGTCGTTGTTTGCGGCAGTAAAAAGTATAAAGACGAGATAGCCGCATTTTGCATAGAGCTAGAAAAACTCGGCGTGCTTGTGTTTGAGCCTAGCATTCAGCAGCCAATTTTTGAAGACGAAAAGATTCACTCTGACTATGTAACAAAGGTGTTGTTTAAGGGCCTAACGCTTGAGCATTTTGATTGGATTCGTAAAGCAGAGGTCTGTTATGTCTATAACAAGGATGGTTATGTAGGCACAAGCGTCACAATGGAAATGGCCTATGCCACTGCTCTCGGCAAGCCAATATTTGCGCTAGAGCCAGCGACTGGTGACCCTTGTCGTGACGCACTGATAGATAAAGTTGTGCTCACTGCCAAAAAGCTTGCGACCCTCTTGTAGCTTCACTTGGGATTCGATTTTAACTGGGGTATATTTCACTTCATTTCAAAAACGCTCATGCTTTTGCCAAGGGGATGGTGCGGGTATAATTCTGGCAAGCTATGGTAGAAAACCCACATGAAATTTTGACTGTACCGCAGTACGCAGACTGTGTGATATATGAAGGAGACCGGCTTTTGGTCGCACGCCGCGCATGCGTGCCCATAGAATACGAGCTTATTTCTACTCCACTAGAACGCTTTGAGTCATCTGTGCAGGCTGCAATTCGTATTGCTCAGGCTACAATGCGCACAGAAGTTGCCGCGTACTCACTTCCTTGTAGCTATGTGATAAAAAGATTGGACAAAGAAACGGTGCACCGGCTTGTTGCGGTCAATGCGCTCAGCAAAACTTCACTCAATCCGCTTGGGGATTACGATGTGCTTTACGCTGATACTCCGCTCAGACTTCTCAGGAAAGCCGAGCGAGAAGAAATGATGATCTCACCGCTTTTATGGAGATTCCTCACCCATGAAGTTCAATTTAGTAGATTGGCCAAATCTTAAAAATAGGCAAAAACTGTATGAAATCCGACTGGTTTTTTATGCTTCGCTACAGTAGAGTAGGGAATAGGTATATAAGGAGATAAGCATGAAATTATCAAAAGGACTAATAGGGCTGATTGTAGCGGGTGTGCTGGCACTGTCTATCTTTGGCTGGCTGACTGGTACGTACAACCATTTGGTTGGACAGCGCAACAATGTTGACAATGCACTCGCCAAAGTCGATAGCGCCTACCAGCGGCGTTTTGATCTGGTGCCAAACCTCGTCGAGAGCGTAAAGGGTTCGCAGCTGCAAGAGCAAAAAGTGTTTAAAGACCTGGCAGATGCCCGCAGTAAATATAGCGGCGCAGGTAGTGCCGAAGACCGTGTGGCCGCCGCTGGTGAGTACAACAGTGCGCTGAGCCGTTTGCTCGTGGTTGTAGAGAACTATCCAGAGCTAAAGAGTAATCAAAACGTGCAAAACCTGATGGTGCAGCTCGAGGGCACCGAAAACCGCATCAAGGTGGAGCGAGACAATTACAGCAACACCGTCACCGAGTACAACACCAACATCCAGCGTTTCCCACGCAATATCGTGGCCGGGCTGTTTGGGTTTGACAAGCGCGATGTCTACAAGTCTGACAGCGGTGCAGGCACCGCACCGAAGGTAGATCTAACTACACCTACTACCACAACGACCACGACGACAACCACAACAGACGCACAGTAGGACGGGCCTGCATATGCGTAGGTTTTTTGCGGCGACGCTCCTTGGTTTTAGCCTGGTGGCCTCTTTTGGGCTCACCGGGTTAGCTCAGGCTGCAACTGCCGTACCGCAAAAACCAACCAATTCGCCCGTAGTTGACCAGGCAAATGTCATCGACGAGGCGACTGAGGGGCGTATAGATTCGACCGTAAAAGCCTACGAACAAAAAACAGGCAACCAAATCGCTGTGCTGACCATAAAATCACTAGACGGCGAAGATATAGAGGGTTACTCCTACCGGGTTGCTAGCGCTTGGGGCATTGGTGATAAGACGGCAAATAACGGCGAGCTCATCGTCGTGGCCGTGGACGACCGCAAGGTGCGTATAGAGGTGGGGCGTGGGCTAGAGCCGTACCTTACGGACCTGCAGTCATACCGTATCATCCAGGACTATATGATTCCTGAGTTCCGCTCAGGGAGCTATGCGCGGGGCATAGAGATTGGCGTGCAAAAGAGCATCGATGTGATCGGCGGCGAGCGGTTGAGTGGCACCGGGGCTACTGCGCCAAAAAAATCAGGGATGGGCGATATAGTCGGCATGCTTTTTTACGTTGCAATATTCCCGCTCATGTACTTGGGATCGTTCCTGGCTCGTAGCAAGAGCTGGTGGGCAGGTGGGTTGATCGGTGCGGTACCGGGATTGCTCATCATGATACTAGCCGGCGCCTTACTAGCTGGCGGAGCTGCACTCGTCATTGGCTTACTCATTGGGCTTTTGCTCGACTACTTGCTCTCACGCAACTATCAAGAGCGCAAAACTTCGGGAGATGATACGGGCTGGTGGGGCAGTGGAGGCGGTTTCTTTGGTGGCAGCAGCGGTGGGTTTGGCGGTTCTTCTGGTGGCTGGGGCGGTTTCGGAGGCGGCTCATTTGGGGGTGGCGGGTCTAGCGGAAGTTGGTAATGAGGGAACCGAGAGCGGTCGACCACTCAGCTCGGGCTGCTCTTTCCTGGTAATTGTAAATATTTTCTCGGAGTGAATCCGAGAAAATATTTGATAGAATAGATTATGTATCATTTTCTAAATGGGCGAGTGGCGGAATCGGTATACGCGGCGGACTTAAAATCCGCTGACCAAAAGTCTTGAGGGTTCAAGTCCCTCCTCGCCCACCATTACACTGTAATTGTAGGCCTTTTCCATAACTAATCTAATCTGCTGTTTTAGCAATGTTTTTTAGCGACTTTTCTTGCGAGTCGTAGCATTTGGCCAAGGTGGTGAGGCCAACCTATAATGTCTGTCTCGTCTTCGCCATAACTGATGCCGATTATTTCTAAGAAAGCTTCTTCTTCTAAGCAGGTCTCACCTAGCTCCCAGTCTGGTGTCTTTTCTCGGTCGGGAGTAGCATCGGTAATCTCCTCGCCAACCGGTATACACTCCTCAATATGGATCATTCGCTCCTCTCCAACTGGGACAATACTTGGTTCAACCGAATGGGTAAGTGATTTTACCTCTACAAACTTTCCAAGAATCAAGTAGCCTATAGTCCGCCTATATTCAAAATATTGCTCATGCTCATCCAAAATAAACTCAATATTTCGTGATTCAAAAATATCGTCAGGGCGCCCTAGTGTCGCTGCGCAGCATGCATCAAAGGCAGCCTCTGGTTCATAGTCTGAAGCTTCGGTGGGGAGGAAAGAATCTTCGTATTCTTCGTCAGGATCTTGTCGTGGAACATCTTCAAATTGTTCCGGGATCTCATTTAAGAAATGTTGGATAATTTGTGTATGATGCTCCTGTGGGATTTTCTCCATGTCTGTAGAAATTGTATGAGAAAAGCTCACCCTGAAAACAAAACCGACGTCAGTGCCGTTTCCAAACGGTCTTCTAACTTTTCTGGCGGAAAAACCCGTCTCAGACGTTTCGACTACACACAAATCATCATCGCCATTTAGCTTTTCATCAACGTACTGCGACTTGCTAAGGGTGCCCTCGATTGTATGAGCGCGCTCTGAAAGCCACGCTTTGCCGCCAACAACCCTTGCAATATCATCAAGATGCTTCAATGTTGCATAAAACAGCTCTTCAGGGTCAGTAACTGATTCAACGTGAGGGCGGGGAGGAAGGCGAACGGGCATGTAGCAATCATACAATGTTTAGCTGCTTTAAGGAAATTGTAGGAAAGTCATCACCTTTTGGTGGGTGGTATACTTATTGCTATGACCAATAAAGAGAGTTGCCCATTTTGTGATAGTAACGAGCGGGTGCTAAAGCAGAACGAGCACGCGCTAGTTTTACTCAGCAATCCGCGCAAAGTGCCCGGCCACTTTTTGGTTGTGCCAAAGCGACACGCCGAAAAACCTTGGGAACTAACCGATCTCGAGCGGCGCGACATCTTTGACCTTGTTGACTATGTTTCACAAAAACTCATCGAGGCAGGCCTCGGCGACGGCGTCGATGTGCGGCAAAACTACCGTCCCTTTCTCGCTCAAGACAAGCTCAAGGTCGATCACGTGCATTACCACGTGATCCCCCGTGCACTCGAAGACTACATCTACCAAGTAAGTGAGCGCTATGACACGCAGCTTTTTGCCGCCCTCGACCCCCTAGAAGCCAAAGAAGTCTCCAAGATTCTGTAACCTCTTTTTCAAATGAAGTGAACTTCACCTCTGTTAAATATTAATCCCAGGTGAAAAAAGATAAAAAATCACAGAGCTTAAGGATTGAGAATTAGTGACTAGAGGATGAACATTAGATATTGGCGCCTTACCATCTTGAATTTATTCCCAAGATCCGTGTGGCTAGTAAAAATGCTCATTTTTCACTAGAGTATGAGCCCCGATGTATGGAAAGCGTAGCATCAGATAGATATATGGAGTTAATGGGTGACAGCAGTAAGGTGTTTACGATACAATAGTATCGATGAAATACTATGTGACAACCTCAATTCCTTATGTCAACGGCGAACCGCATCTTGGACATGCAATGGAGTTTGTCATGGCCGACGTTCTGGCTCGATATGCCCGCAAGCGCCCAGAAACTGACGTCATTTTTAGTACCGGCACCGACGAGCACGGTGGCAAGATTGCCGAGAAAGCTGCTGAGCTTGGCAAGACGCCATTAGCGCTTGCCGACGAAATGTCACAGAAGTTTCGCGAGCTTGTGGATCAGCTAGAGGTCGCGCCCGACCGTTTTATACGTACAACCGACAAAGGCCACGAGCAACGCGCCCAGCTTATTTGGAAAGCGCTCACAAATGACATCTATAAAAACAAGTACATCGGCTGGTACTGCACCGGCGACGAAGAGTTTTTTACCGAAACGCAAGTCAAAGACAACAAGGGGGTTTGCCCCGACCACAATCGCCCATATGAGAAAATTGAAGAAGAAAACTATTTCTTCCGCCTGAGCAATTACAACGATAAAATTCGTGACGCCATCCGTAGTAATAGCTTTGAGGTGGTGCCAGAGACACGCCGCAATGAAATTTTATCATTGCTCGACAAGGGTCTAGACGACATCAGCATTTCACGTCCAAAAGACAAAATAGACTGGGGCATTCCTGTGCCTGGTGACAAAACGCAGGTGATGTATGTGTGGTTTGAAGCACTCCTCAACTACCTGACTGTGCTTGGTTACCCCGAGCACCAAGATTTTGCCGATTTTTGGCCCGCCGACGTCCAGGTCGTAGGCAAGGGGATTTTACGTTTCCATGCAGCGATTTGGCCGGGCATACTCCTAGCTCTCGGTTTGCCGCTTCCTAAAAAACTGTATGTACACGGCTATATTACAGTTGGAGGCAGAAAAATGGGCAAAAGTCTTGGCAACGCTATCCCTCCACACGAAGTAATTGACCGCTACGGGGCCGATGCCTTCCGTTACTACTTCCTACGACACGTGCCTAGCTATGACGACGGTGATTTTACCTGGGAAATGTTTGACGCTGCGTACAACAACGAGCTCGCAAACGAGCTTGGCAATGCCGCGCAGCGGACTGCCGCAATGATTATGAAGTACCAGGGGGGTGTTATCGGCGATGTGGTAGCTGGCGAGCACGACGCGGGTGCTTACCGCGAAGCGCTACTAGACTGCCGTTTTGACCGTGCGCTTGATAAAGTCTGGGACCAAGTACGCGGCCTAAACCAATACATCGATATCGAAAAACCTTGGCAACTTGCTAAAGAAGGTGATGAAGAGCACCTTCGCGATGTGCTCGCTAATCAGGTGAGCGATTTGCTTGAAATAGCCGATTTGCTTGAGCCGTTTTTACCGGTAACGGCAAGTAAAATTATGGCTATGTTTGCGAATGGAGTCGTAACACCCCTGGAAGGCACGCTCTTTCCCAAACAGGAAACCTCAAAAGTAGAGGAATAAACGGTGAAATTTGTAGATACGCATTGTCACGTGCATGAGCTGACTGAGGCACTTACGCCCACGCACGAAAAATGGTTTGCGGACAAGGCCACACGCAGTAGCGAGTCGGTCTTGAGCTCCGCCGCGCAAACTGGCGTGACTAAGCTTATAGCGATAGGTACGACACTAAAGGACAGCCAGCTAGCTGTCCGCTTTGCAGGGGCACACGAAGGAGTTTGGGCGAGCATTGGCATTCACCCCCATGAAGCTAAAGATCATTTGTCAGATGACTCGAGAAAACAGTTTGAAGCGCTTGCCACTGAGAAAAAAGTCGTGGCGGTGGGCGAGTGTGGTCTGGATTATTTCTACACCCATTCGCCGAAAGAGGCGCAAGAAGAAATACTGCGTTTTCAGATAGAACTAGCGCTAGAACACAATCTTCCTATGAGTTTCCATGTGCGCTCGGCATTTGATGATTTCTGGCCAATTTTTGAATCATATACCGGCGTGAGAGGTGTGTTGCACAGCTTCACAGACAGTCAAGCAAACATGGAGCGAGCACTTGGTCACAGTCTACTGATTGGGGTGAACGGTATCGCGACCTTTACAGGCGATAAAGGTCAGCTTGAGGTGTACAAAAGCATTCCAGATGATGCTCTTCTACTCGAAACAGATGCCCCCTACTTGACTCCAAAGCCATTTCGTGGTAAAGTGTGTGAGCCGAAACATGTAGCGGTGACGGCAGAGTTTTTGGCAGGTTTAAAAAACGTGCCTCTCGAGCAAATTGCAAAAATTACTACTGCAAATGCTGAGAAACTGTTTAAGGTATAAGAGTTATATATGACAAGTCAAGACAATAAGTATGAACTGAGTCCAATGGGCAAGAAATTGCCCGAAGCTGGTAAATACCCAAAACTTCGTCCCGAGCAGCTTGGGGCGATTCTTGATCGTAAAGAAAACTCTGTCAATAGTCGGTATATTGCTGCCGATATCACCGATAAAGCAATTCTCAAATTTTATGCACAACTCCGTGAACCCCAGCCTTTTAAACAGGTTAGCAATGCGTCGCTGACTGCTCAAGAGGTATTTGCCGCCAAAGAAGCTGCGCCATTAGCACCTCAAGAAGACACAGCAGCACCTGTTATCGACATGCAAGCATGGAAAGCCGAGCGCGAAGCTGCCCAAACTCAGCCTATACCACCACAAACTGAGCTTCGCCCAACAGCGCAAATCGAAGATAGAAAAGAAGCGTCTCAACCTGCAGAAGTAACCTCAGGCCCAGATGGCAAGGCAGTACGAATTGACGAAGCACGACGGAAGTTAGGTATTGTTTTTGATGGTGATCCTCATGACGTTGCCCAGCAGTTTGAACCTCGTTCAAGTGAGGCGGCGTAATGTTAAGTAAGCTCTTAGACTCAGTGCTGCACCGCAATGATGAGCAAAGGCGAGCCGAAGCTTACAGTGAAGCCATTCGGGAAGAGGCCAAAATAGGGGGGAAGCTCTTTGGTCCTGTACCACAGGCAACAACTCGCGAATTTTTCTGTCTCGACCCGTACACATGGGTATGGCACGAAGAATGGACTGACGAAAAGGGTGCGTACCAGGTACGTACAACACGCTATGACGTACGCCCAAACGGTATTTATAAAGCTCAAGACGGCCAACCATACCGTCCCTTAAGCGAAAAAGAAGCCTATAACTTACTTCAGGCCGTTCGCCGCTACAACCCTGCCATCGACGCTGAACTTGATCCGATTCTTGCTGCCAATGGTGTACGGTAATACCTGCAGATGAAACAGATTTATTTAGACCATGCGGCTGCAACGCCTATGGACGCAGAAGTTCTTGAGGCAATGCAGCCTTATTTTGCCGAGTTGTTTTATAATCCATCAGCCACCTATTTACCTGCTCAAAAGGTGAGAGAAGCGCTCGAAGAAGGGCGCAAACAAATCGCTGAAATACTGGGGGTTAAGGCACGGGAAATTACCTTTGTTGCAGGTGGTACCGAGGGGAATAATCTAGCAATATCGGGGGTTTTAGCTAAATTTCCAAATTGCTCCGTTACGGTCAGCACTATAGAGCATGATTCAGTACGACATGTGGCAGAGAAATTTAATTGCTCCGCTGCGTTTGTAACAGAGCAGGGCAGAGTAGATGTAGATGATTTGCGCGCTAAGATTCGTGACGATACGGTTCTTGTGAGTGTAATGCTCGCGAATAACGAAGTGGGCACGGTCCAGCCGCTGCGCGAAATTTCCAAAATTATTAAGGACGAACGTGCCAAGCGGCAAAAAACAGGCAACAAAACCCCGATCTATCTTCATACCGATGCATGTCAGGCGGCAAACTATTTGGATCTCCACGTATCTCGGCTAGGCGTTGATCTCATGACACTCAACGGTGGCAAAATCTATGGGCCAAAGCAGTCAGGGGTACTATATGTCGGAAGCCACGTACAGCTAGCGCCCCTAATCCTCGGTGGAGGTCAGGAGCGGGGGCTTAGGAGCGGTACTGAAAACGTTGCGGCAGCGGTAGGGTTTGCGGTAGCTTTCCAAAAAACTCAAAAGCTGCGCTCCGCTGAGACAGAAAGACTCAACCAAGTGAAAAAAGTGTTTTTTGACCTCTGTGAGCAAAAAATCCCAGGTGCAATTATTAATGGCTCCCTCGAACATCGGCTGCCCAATAATCTTCACATCACGCTGCCTGGAACTGACAATGAACGGGTGCTGCTCGAGCTCGAAAAGCGAGGCATCTTGGCGGCGGCTGGTTCTGCCTGCAGCGCAAGCTCAGACGAGCCGAGCCACGTGCTAAAAGCAATGGGCGTAAATGATACGGATGCTCGTAGCTCCCTTCGTCTTACTATGGGTCGTAGTACAACCGAAGCTGACGCTCGCTATCTTGTGGATACGCTCGCAATCCTCGCTAGATAACTATCTATGGGTCGTACCCATAGATGAAAGAATTCACTAAAACTCTATCTAGAGGACTGTCCTCTAGGTAAGGTTTTATATATGGCTGCAGTGGATGAGACTAAAAAATGTGGCGTTGGCTGCCGAAAGTGGTTATACTTGTGTTTATATGGTGCGGTCTTTTTACAGTCGTTTGATTGCATTTGTGATTATCGGTGTGTTTGCATGTCTGTTTGGCGTCTCCACTGCTGCAAGCGCTCAGAGTGTTTCTCAAGCGTATGCTACCGACGGAAACGTCCAAAAAGGCATGCTTGTCATGATCGACCCGAAAGATAGTAAGAAAGTGCAGCCGCTTAGCAATAAGTCGGATGTTTCTATGCAAGGGGTTGCCGTGGCCGCAAATGATACGGTTGTATCACTCGGTAGTGATACGGCGATGACACAAGTATATGTTGCCTCGACAGGTAAGTACCAAGCGCTTGTGAGCAACCAAAATGGGCCGATTAAGATCGGCGACATCATCAGCATATCGGCGCTAGACGGTATCGGCATGAAGGCTGATAGCCAGCAGACAACCATTTTAGGAAAAGCGATCAGTGGCTTTAATGGGCAGAGCAACGTGAGCAGTACGATGTCGCTCAAAACATCGAAAGGCACCAAGAAAGTCGCGATTGGGCTCATCAATATCGACATCTCTATTTCACATAACCCACTCGCCGCTTCAGTAACAGGGCCGCCGGTACCTGAGTTTTTGCGTAAAAGCGGTAGTGCCATTGCCGGAAAACCAGTTAGCAGTGTACGGCTGTATGTGAGTCTGGCTATTGTGATTGCAACTGTGTTTCTTTCTAGCAATGTACTGTACGGCGGCGTACGGAGCAGCATAATTGCGATTGGGCGTAACCCACTTGCTAAAAAGTCGATCATTCGCGGCCTGATGCAAGTGATCGTGCTTGGCTTAATTATTTTAGTTGTCGGGATGTTTATCGTATACTTATTATTAAGATTATAAGCATAAGCGTGGTGGTCTCATGCAAAGGGTGGAAAAGACAAAATGACAATCTGGCAATTAGCACTCGTAGTTGGTAGTCTACTTTCGGCCACGGCCGCCTTTTGCTGGATGGCGGTCCGCGGCGGAGCGCCTGCAAAAAAGCAAACAGCCGAAGATTTTGGCAAGGCCGCCGAAGATGACGTGCAGCATATCTTTAATGACACCTTTAGAGAAGAGCTTCGTAACCGCGGGCGCTTACACTTTGAAAAGATTATCTCAGAAAATGCGATGTTTTTGCAGCAGGATCTCCGTCTGACGACCAGCCAACTGAACGAGTATATGAAGAGCGAGATTACCCGTAACCTTCAAGAGGAATTTGCGAAATACGAACAATCTATAGATGACGCAAAGCAGTTGGCCATTGAATCGATCCAAAAAACCAACACAGCTATAGAAGAACAACGGCAATTGCTTGGCCAAGAGGTTCAAAAACAGATTACAGCTGAAAAGCTACAACTTGTTGGCAGGTTTGAACAAAACATGGCCGACATTATCAATCACTATGTGCTGGCGGCTATCGGTGATCAGATTGATCTCAATGATCAGCTTGAATTTATCCTGGCTGATCTTGAAGCGAATAAGGCAGCGATTATAGAGGATCTGCGCGATGGATCCTGAACACACTGTAGCTACTAGTACGGTTCCAGCTCTGCATTTGCCTGTGTCGGTCGTAGGTCCAGTTGATATTGGTAGATTGCAGCGCGAAGTTGAGTCAATCGACAACTTTTTCCAGGCCGGGCGTCTAAAGGGGGATGCTGAGGTTAAACTACCAAAGACATCTCATCTTCTTGACCAGTTAGCGGAAGCTAATGGCATAAATTTGTCCGAAGAAGATCATCGACAGCTCATCGCGAAATACCTAACTGCAGTGAAGACAAAGGCACCGCGACTTCATATGAGCTTCAGTGCCGACCCATCAACGCAGTTTATCGAGAAGCTTATGGTCTGGCTTAGAAGAGAAATTAGTCCCCATGTACTTTTGACGATTGGACTTCAGCCAAGTATTGGTGCTGGCTGTGTGGTGCGTACTACCAGCAAATACTTTGATCTGTCGCTCGCCAAAAATCTAACGAAACAAAGCAATGTTCTTATCGAGCGCTTACGCGGAGGTACGATATGAGTGTGGCGACAGGCGGTGGGCAGCACTTTACGCGTCTCGTTGAGGCTGGGCATCCTGTCGGTGAAGTTATTGCTGTTGAGAAATTCCTGATCAAAATTAGTGGCTTACAGCCTTGTGCTATCCATGCGCTGATTATGTTCGAAGATGGCAGCAAGGGGTTTGTGAACCAAATTTTTGCAGACCACGTAGTTGCTTTGCACCTTGGCACCGAGCCTATTCGCACCGGAATGGTAGCGGTGATTCAGCACCAGGAATTAGTTTGTAAGGTTGGAAAAGATTTTGTGGGCAGGGTGGTTTCAGTAACTGGCGAGCCACTTGACGGCAAAGGACCGGTGGCCGCAGATGACATTTGGCCGGTTTTCAATGTTGCACCGTCTATTTACGAACGACGGCTTGTCGCTGATCAGGTGGAGAGTGGCGTAACAGCCATTGATGCACTTTTCCCCCTTGTGCGCGGTCAGCGTATGGCCCTTCTTGGCGATTCAAAGTCAGGTAAAAGTACTGTAGTGACGCAGTTGGCTATTAATCAAAAAAACACCGATCAGGTCGTTGTGTACTGTTTAATTGCGAAGCGGCGGAGTGATGTTGACATGTTGCTGAGTAGGCTGCAGGAAAACGGCGGCATGGAAAAAGCTATTGTGGTGGTGAGCACTATGTTTGAGTCGCTGATCATGAGTTACATTGCACCGTATGTAGCGTGCGCCATGGCAGAGTACTTGTGGCAAAAGTGCGATCAAGACACCATCATTGTTTACGATGATTTAACGAGCCATGCGCATGCTTACCGCGAAGTGGCGCTGCTCTCTGGTGTTAGTCCGGGCCGAGATAGCTACCCCGGTGATATGTTTTACGCGCACTCGAGTTTGCTCGAGCGAGCGGGGCGACTCGATAAAAACGGCAAGTGTCTTACATCTATACCCGTTGTACATGCGGCAAACGGTGATATCACGGCTTATCTCCCTACAAACATTATGTCAATTACCGATGGTCAGTGGATCCTCGATATGGACACCTTCCGTAACGGTATACGACCTGCTATCAGTATGGGGCTGAGCGTGACACGTGCCGGTGGTGTGGGTCACAATAAGCGGCAGAAGGACTTGGCGGCGCAAACGCTCAAAGTTCTTGCGAACTACCGACAGGCAGAAGAGTTTTCTCACTTTGGCTCTGAGCTTGGTCCTGAGGCAAAACATGCCCTTGCAACAGGTAAAAATATTTTCGAGATTTTGACACAAGGACCGGGAGATACCTACTCGCTCATGGCCCAGCAGCTTATGCTCGATATTGTGCTTAATCTGGAAGAAGGTGCCGTCCTTAACATTGCTGCGCTTAAGAAAAATGCCAATGACTATGCGGCTAAAGTTACCGAAGACGATAAATATCAGGCTGTCCACGATATGTTTGTGGGTGAAGTGGTGCGCGCACCATTTGTGAAGAAAGAAGCTGAAAAGGCAGGGGCGGAAGATTCGAATACGCCAAAGGCAGACACCAAGGTGGCTTCAGCAGACAAAAGCGTACCTAAACCAGACGATGCACCAGATAAAGATGCCAAAGCGACAGAAGATGCAGAAAAAACTGAAGGACAGAAATCGTGAGGCGACCAGTAGATATTGCCAAAGACGAAGCCTCGATGTCTACACTCGTCGAGCTTACGAGCGTGTTCGAGGGCATTGCGAGTATGCGGATTGCCCAAACCAAAAACCAGGTGCTCGAGTCGACCAAGTTTTTTGACGCCCTGTGGCAGATTTATCTACAGCTACGTATTGATGCGATTTTTGCCTATGGCCGTGATAAAGGTGCAGAGTCCTCTATAAACAAAGAGCTTTTTATCATCATCACAGCCGAGGGTGGCTTTAGTGGTGACATTGACCAAAAGCTGGTGGAACTGATGCTTAAAGATTATGACAAAGAGAAAAACGATATCATCGTCATTGGTCACCATGGTGCTATGCAGCTTTCGCAGCGAAGTATTGGCTTTCGTAAGTACTACAAGCTGCCCAGCAAAGATCGTAATATAAACGTCGAGCCAATCATCAAAGAAGTGCAAGAGTACCGTAAATGCACTGTCTTTTACCAAGAGTACATTTCTCTCATGAACCAAGAGGTGAAAAAGATTGGCCTGACCACTGCCATTCAGACAACGGCGGGTAAGGGCGAAAAGCCAGAAGAAGTGATTTCAGAAGCAACCTATATTTTTGAACCGTCGAGTTACGCGGTGGCGGCCCACCTTGAGCGATCAATGATGAAAATTGCGCTATCGCAGCTGATTTTGCAGTCAAAACTTGCCCAGTATGCTTCGCGGTTCCGTGCCATGAGCGCCTCTCACGAGCGCGCAGACGAGTCAAAAGCAGAGCTGCACCTTGCATATAACCGAGCGCGGCGCAATGTCAAAGACGAACGTCTTAAAGAGATCATTAACGGTATCAAGAAGAGCAAAGCGAGCGTGGCCGTATGATGGTGCGTAGTGTAGGAACGGTCGCGAAAAGGAGCGAGCTGTGGCGGGCGTAATTATTAGCATCAAAGACCTTGTTGTTCGGGCGCAGTTTGATGAAGACGGACCGGATATTAACGAGTTAATTATCGTTGAAAACCAGCAAGGGACTGAGTTGCTGGTTGACCACCTAGAACCAGGCGGCATCGCCTTTTGTCTCAATGTGCGTACTGATCGTTCTATCCAAAAAGGAATGGGCGTGCAGCGGACGGGTCGTGGGGTCGAGATACCGATCGGCGAGAAGACAATCGGTCGAATCTTAAACGCGCTGGGCGATCCGCTTGATGGTCAACCGGCGATTGGGGTCGAAGAAGCGCCGCGTAAAGATATATTAAAACTACCGCCAAAGAGCACCAACTTCTCAGTCGCAAAGCCAGAAATCTTAGAAACCGGCATAAAGGTAATCGATTTCTTCACGCCATTTGTGAAGGGTAGGAAAATCGGTGTCATCGGCGGTGCGGGTGTGGGTAAAACCGTCGTCACGATGGAGCTCATCAACAACACCGCTCGAAGCGGCAACAGCCTATCGTTTTTTGCTGGTATTGGCGAACGCATCCGTGAAGGCCACGAGCTGTGGGACACCTTGCGCGAAAATGACCTACTCAAAAACACCTGTATGTTCTTTGCGCAGATGAATGAAAACCCGGTACAGCGCTCACTTATTGGCATATCGGCGACAGCTGCAGCCGAATATTTCCGCGATGATCAGCGTAAAGATATCCTGTTTTTTGCCGACAACATGTTCCGCTACATTCAGGCTAGAAACGAACTTTCAACCATCCTCGACCAAATCCCGAACGAAGGTGGCTACGAGCCAACGGTCTTTTCTGACGTTAAGGTTCTACAGGACCGTCTCAGTTCCAATGAGAATGGCTCTATTACCAGTGTACAGACCATCTATGTGCCTGCGGATGACATCTCTGACCCGGCGGTGCAGTTCATACAACACGAGATGGACTCCATCATTGTTCTTAGCCGTAAAGTGGCAGAGCAGGGGATTCGTCCAGCGGTTGATTTGACACTCACTACTTCAAGCCTGCTGACGCCAGAAATTGTCGGCGAAAGGCACTATATGCTGAGCGTGAAAGTTCAGGCACTTATACAGAAATATGAATCACTCAAAGGCATCATTGCCATCATTGGCGAAAACGAGCTATCGCCTGCTGACCGTGCAGATTACGCCAAAGCAAAAAAACTCATTGCTAATTTCACACAGAACATGAATGTTATGACCAAACACAACGGTGTGCCTGGGGACTTTTTCTCGCGCGAGGAAACCCTAAAAAGCATTGAAGAAATCATCATCTAGGAGTGACGGTAATTATGCCCGACAATGAAAATGAAGTGAAGTCACCAGAGGTAAAAGCTGAATCCCAGGTGAAAAAGGCAGAAGACGAGACTTCAAGAGATACGGTGCAAGTGAAAGTCTACTCGCCGTTTAAGATATATTTTGATGGTCCGGCTAAGAGCGTTAGTGCCGAAAGTGCCACCGGACCCTTTGACATTTTGCCGCGCCACCACAACTTTATTACGCTTTTAGAGCCGTGCGAGCTAATGGTTAGAGTACCAGATGGCGCCGACTTGCCATTCCCCATCCAGGGGGGCATCATGCACGTCAAAGCAAACGAAATTGTTGTCTTTCTCGACGTATAGTGTATTCCTATAGTTGGAGCAAAGCGACCTCAAGCGTCAGCGCAGCCTTTAGGGGGAGTAGT
>CAYMUP010000003.1:18828-60143 GCA_964393815.1 uncultured Candidatus Saccharibacteria bacterium
AACCATCTCGAATTTATTTCGAGATGGTTACATAGAGGGGCGAGCCCCTCTTGAAGACTAACCTCCAGTTTACTTCTTCAGTTGGAGCAAAGCGACCTCAAGCGTCAGCGCAGCCTTTAGGGGGAGTAGTAACCATCTCGAATTTATTTCGAGATGGTTACATAGAGGGGCGAGCCCCTCTTGAAAATACTCACTCTACCGCAAAGTAATCAAAGCCGAAACTAGCGAATGCGGGGGCAGGGTTTGTTGAGCAGATGCTGAAATTGCTCGTAGATCGATTGACATAGTAGTTTAAGTCCCCTGCAGTTGAACCGACGGGGCTAACAATAACTTTTGGTGTGGCATTGAAGCGCTGAGCAAAGTTTATGGTGACAAAACAGCCAGCAGAGGGGGACGAGCCAGTGTTGACGTTGACACTGCCTGCGGAGTCAGAGCCACTCATGGCGACCGTACCGCCACCACCAAGCGCATTGCCATTACTACGGCCAGGTGTTGCGCCGCCAAGGCTGAGGTGCTTCGTAAGGGTTAAGTTACCCGTTAATTGCAAGCTACCGGCATTAAGAACTGGTGCTGAGACGGGGCCGCCGAAGGTGCCGCTGCCGCTCACGCTCAAGTTTTTCTGAACAGTTAACTGCCCTTGCAGAGCAGCATCGCCCTGAACGCTTAGATTTTTATTGACCTGTAGCTGCTCAAAGAGGCTATTGCCTGAGACAGTTATGCCAGGGAGACTCATGGCGCCACCGACTTGGATTGGTCCTGCCACCTCTAGACTGTCGCGGATCAGCACCTTGCCGGCAAATATGGCGTTGCTCTGCACGCTCAAAAGCTGTTTGGGCTGCCCAACAGTGACATTGCTGGTTGAGAGCTGTTTTAAGGTGTCTTCTGATAGTTTTTGAGTAGGGATTTGGGTGTTTCCTTCTTTTTGACTGGCGAGATAGGTTGCGGCCACAATAACACCAGCTAAAATAACAAGAAATATAAATATCAGCAGATAAATGTTTATGCCATGGCTACCACGTTTTTTCTTGGGCTTTAGGTCATCTTTTTTCGGGCTATTGTCTGGTGAGGTGTTAGAGGTGTTCCTACCCTCAAGGCTACTCGAAGTTTCGAGTGAGCTGCCGGTTTCGAGTGAATCTGCTGGTGTCTCTTTGTTGTCCATACTCTCGCCTATAGATAGGTCATGCTTATGCTTGCTCTTATCATACTAGACTGCAGTATAAAATAAAACCGTTTCCATCTGTTTTATAGAAAGTCCGTTTGCGTATCTCACGCAAATGCGCGAAAATATCATAAGCACTTATGAAGAGACAAATCGTACTTGGTGTGGTTCTATCGGTGGTTGCAACGCTCACAGGAGCGGTGCAGACGGTGTCTGCGCAGCAGTCATCTTCATCGAACTATCAAATCAACGAAGCTTTCTTTGGTACTGGTGGAGAGTTGCAGGCTTGTTCCGGCAGCTTCTGTGCCAAGCAGTCAGCGGGCGAGCTAACGGTTGGTAACAGCAAGAGCGGCAACTATCAGATATGGGGTGGGTTTAACACGAACCGAGAACCATCACTGGTCATGATCGTAGAGACGCCCAGTGTAGACCTGGGAGTGCTTGATATAGGTACAACGCGCATGGGACAGGCAAAGTTTACGGTGCTTTCGTATCTCGCTAGCGGATATGTTGTGCAGACGTGGGGTGGTACACCTAAGATCACTACCCACTCCTTGGTGCCTATGGGCGCTGGAGCTACTTCTGCGACAGGAACCGAACAATTTGGCATTAACCTGGTAGCAAATTCATCGCCACAATCAATTGGCGCAGCGCCACAACAAGACCCAGACTTTCCAACTGATCCGTTTGGCTTTGGAGAGGTGGCTGCCAGCTACGGCACAGCAAACCAATATCACTACAGTGACGGTGAGATAATCGCTCGCTCTTTGCAGTCGTCCGGGACCACACGTTACACGATTAGCTACCTCGCAAACATGAGTCCCGTTACTCCTGCGGGTACCTACACTATGAACCATATTCTCGTCGCTACGTCGACATTCTGAGGGTATAGCTTGCCAGCATAATCTAGGTGTGAGCCGGGGGTAGAGTGGATCGTTTCGTCACGTCTTATCTCATTGAAAGCAAAACACGGTATCTGATCTGGGGTTGGGTGGAAGTAGGCGTCTTTGTAAAGTAATTTCCCAAAAAACAATTCCTAATAACAAATGTTGTTAAAATTATAAATTACAACAAAATAGGAAGTATTGCGTATTTTACATCTTGCATTTGTATGAATCGTTTGATATTCTACCTGATGTAAATATTAAATAAACACTTACAACAGGAGATTTACAACATGAATATCAAATCCACTGTCTTCGGTCGGTCTGTGACTGCCGTCGTTGCTTTGGCCTTACTAGTCGGCACAGCCGCCCCGGCATTGCTTGGGTCAAAGGCATTCGCTGCGCAGGTGCAAACACGTAGTATTAAAATGAGCGACTCAACGCCAGGGGCAAGTGGCGTCACCTATCAACTGTCGTTTATGAACAGCCCAACGGCGACGCAAGAGCTTGTGATCGAATTTTGTACGGATACGCCGCTCGTCGGGGCTACCTGTGATACAACAGATACCACCCATCTGCCAACGCTAACGGGCGCAGCAGTCTCAGCTGGAACACTGACGACTCCTGCCACTAATCAGCTGCAAGTTAAAGGCTTGACCATCAGCGCAAGCTCGACTTTTACATTGGACTTCACGGGTGTGGTTAACCCAACGTACACGGGTACTTTCTACGCTCGTCTTGTTACATTTGATGGTGTAAATGACTCAGATGCCTATACTGGTGGCGCTACGACAGGTAGCTATAACGATTATGGTGGTTTTGCTCTATCGACCGTCCAACAAGTCACCATCACCGCTCGTGTTATGGAAACTCTAACCTTCTGCGTATCTGGAGAGCCTATCGACAACGTCACTGCGGGATCAGACGCAGTTGTACGCAGTGGTTGTGTACAGGCGCAGACACCAGCAGTTGATATTGGTAGTGGCACGCCCAAGGTTTTGTCTGCAGCTCAGATTGATGCCGACAGTGCTTGGACTCAACTATCTACAAACGCTACAGGCGGGGCCATCATTCGCATGAAAGCCACCAACACGTGTGCCGAAGCCGGTCTCAGTAGCACTGGCGGTGCAGCTTGTAGTATCCCCGGTCTGCCTGGATCTGCAACGAACGGAAGTGTCGCGAGCGCTATGACCGCTGGTACTGCAGCATTCGGACTATTTGTTGCGAACAGTACCGCTACCTCAGGAGTCGCTAATAGTACAGGCGGCCTAGTCAATGGTGATCTAAACTACAACGATGGCGTCAACAACAACACGGCAACTCCATCTAGTTTGTTCTACGGCATGGACCGCCAGAGCGGTACGGGTGCACAAGGTGTTATGACTGTGTACGGTGATCCAATCGCTGCCAGCACTGGTCCAGTTAGCCAAGAAAATAATGAACTTGTTTTCGCAGCAACTGCAAGCCTGACGACTCCTGCCGGTATATACACTGGTAACGAGATCTTGATTGCAACTGGTACGTTCTAAAAGCACATAGTTTGCTTTTCTATCAAAAAAGAAACATTCATTGCCCTAAGCCAAGGACTTATCCACAGCCTTGGCTTAGGCTCCGGCAGTAGGGGCTTGCACATGCAAGCATAATCGTGTTACGATGCGAGCGTTAACACCTAAAATAAAAACTCTACAAAGGAGAAAGCAAATGAATATTAATCGTAATGTGCTGAGTCGGGCGACAGCCCTTGTCTCAGCTTTTGCGTTAGCAGTCGGGGTTGTTGCGCCAGCTCTTGTGTCAAAAGTTGATGCAGCGCAACTTACAAGTCGAAGTATTAAGATGAGCGACTCTACCCCAGGCGCGAGTAATGTCAAGTATTTAGTAGAGTTCACAACTGGTTCTGTGGCAGCACAAGAATTAGTATTGGAGTTTTGTAGCGACACCCCACTTATTGGTGCTACATGCCAGACAACTGCGGGGCATATTCCTACTCTAGGGAGTGCTACAGCAGCATCAGGTACAGTTACAAATCCTGCAGCAAATCAGCTGCATGTTACTGGCCTAACGATTGGCGCGAGTGGCGTGTTTAGCCTAGAGTTTAGTAACATCACAAACCCAACGTACACTGGCACATTCTTTGTTCGTGTTCTGACATTTGCTACTGGTAACCACTCAGGCTACACAGGTGGCACAACAACGGGTACATATGTTGACTATGGTGGTATTGCCCTGAGCACAGTCCAGCAAGTCACCATCACCGCTCGTGTCATGGAAACGCTAACATTTTGTGTTTCAGGCGAGCCTATCGATAATTCGACTCTCGGCTCAGATTCAGTCGTCCGTAGTGGTTGTGGTGCGGCCCAAACACCCTCAGTCGATATCGGAACAGGTACGCCCCGCGTTTTGTCAGCAGCGCAAGTTGATCGTGATAGTGCCTGGACGCAGCTTTCCACCAACGCTACGGGTGGCGCAATCATCCGCATGAAAGCAACTAACGCATGTGCAAATGCTGGCCTCAGCAGCACGGGTGGTGCAGCGTGCAACATACCCGGCATCGACGGTGGTGGATCATCTGACGGTAGTGCGGCGAAGGCCATAACGGCTGGTACGGCTGCATTTGGTTTATTCGTCAACCACTCTACAGCTACCACTGGCGCCGCGGGCAGTCTGGGCGGTGTCGTAGTCGGAGACGTGAACTACCACAGTGGTACACCTTTGAACGCAAACATTGCAGACCCTGCTAACCTACATTATGGGATGGACCGCCAGAGCGGCACAGGTGCCCAGGGTGTACTAACCGTTTATGGTGACCCTATTGCCTCAAGCACTGGTCCTGTCAGCCAAGAAAATAATGAGTTAGTCTTTGCAGCCACTGCAAGCCTGACGACCCCAGCTGGTATTTACACTGGCAACGAAATCTTGATTGCTACGGGAACGTTCTAAGCAGAAAAGGATATAGACAGTGCCTAGTTTTTGCACTCTCTCTTCCCGAAGCTACAATATTTTAGGTGTATTCTTCGGAGCACTCCTGCTGTTACACACAGCGGGAGTGCTCTTTGTGCAACCGGCACATAGTCTGCAGGTGCTTAACCGCGAGCTCAAAATGAGCAATGCCAATGCCGGTGAGACAGTGGAATACACCCTGAGCTTTGACACTCGTACTACGACCAACATTGGTTCTGTGCGACTACAACTGTGCTCAAACAGCCCGCTCTACGGCGATGTTTGTACGCCGCCAAATGGCACCAGCTTTGCCACGGCGACGCTTACCAGCCAGGTTGGCATGAATGGTTTTACCAAATCATCGCTCTCGACAGATAACGAACTTATCCTTACGCGTACATCATCTGTCGCCAGCCCTACGACCGCCAGATACGTTATACAAGGGGTCAAAAACCCAGATGCAGCAGGCACATACTATGGCCGCATAGAAACATTTGTCTCATCTGATGCCACGGGTGCCCCAATTGACTACGGTGGTTTATCGTACGCGATCAATGGTGGCTTGACCGTGATGACTACGGTGCCCCCTTACTTGCTTTTTTGTACCGGCGCTCAGATTCAACCCTATGACTGCTCTACCGCTCAGGGGGACTACATTGACTTTGGTGAAATGGCACCAAACATAACCAACACCGGTCAAACAAAGTTTTTGGTGGGCACTAATGCCGAGTTTGGCTACACCATACGGGTGACAGGCACAACATTGACTTCGGGTATCAATACCATCAATCCTTTAGTGAACCCAGACGCTTCGAGGAAGGGCATAAGTCAATTTGGCTTGAACTTACGCGCAAACACTGTGCCGCCGAGCGGAGCAGAGGTGCAGGGGCCGGGCGTGGCGACGGTTGCTGCAGGGTACAACACACCAAATGTTTTTAAGTTTAACTCTGGTGACGTGATTGCGAGCTCTACAACTTCAGACGCCTACCGCCTCTACACGGCGAACTACATTGTTAATGTTGACCGCAACCAGGCGCCTGGCTACTACGTGAGTACACTCGTCTATATTGCGCTCGCTAGCTTCTAGGTTTAACCGTAAACGCGCTATACGTAACCAAGTGAAATGTACCTCTGTAAAAAATAACAAATGCGGTGAAATATACAGCGCCTGTTTGTTGTTTTCACGCTTTCTGTTATCATAAGCGTAAACAGTAAAAAGAGGGAAATATGTACCAAGCTATTCGTAGACGTGCGCAGAAAACAGTTGTATTAAGCATACTTGCTGCTGGTGCCTTGCTTATCGGGTTTGGCTCGACGGCGGCAGCACAACAGGCTGGCGCAGGAAGTGGCCTGCGAATCTCACCAGTTCGCACTGAGCTAAGTATCAAACCCGGTGAGTCTAAGAGCGTGACCGTCAATGTTCAAAACGTAACTTCAGCAAGCACGGAGTTTCAAGCGATCATCAATGACTTTGTAGCGGGAGACAACGAGTATGGCCAACCTGCTTTGATTCTCGACGCTGACAAATATGCGCCAAGTCACAGCCTAAAGAAGTACATCGCTGAGATCCCAAATGTAACAATTGCAGCCGGCCAGAACAAAGATGTTAAAGTAACCATCAATGTTCCTCGTGGTGCGGCCGCAGGAGGGTACTATGGTGCTGTTCGATTTGCGCCAGCTGGTACCAAAAACAACAACAACATCACCCTGTCTGCAAGCGTTGGCTCGCTCATTCTCGTCAAAGTACCCGGCGACATTAGTGAAAACATGGTAATTTCTAGCTTCGATGTCCGTAAAGGCGAAAAGGGCATCAACGGGAACGCTTTCTTCACAAGCAATAAAGATCTGTATGCCACCGTGCGGTTTAAGAACCAGGGCAATGTGCATGAGCAACCCTTTGGTAAAGTTACCCTTAAAAAAGGCAATAAGATCTTACAGACAACTGAAATTAACAACACTGATCCCAAGGGAAACGTACTACCAGACAGCACTCGCCGTTTTGTGGTTAAGCTAGACAAAGTTGGCAGCTGGGGTAAATACACGGTTGAAGGTAACTTTGGTTACGGCGATAATGGCCAACTCCTCAGTGCAAACTCCTCTTTCTGGGTGGTACCAATTGCACTGATTGTCATCGCACTCATCCTCCTCGCAGCATTACTCTTCTTGCTCTTTGGTCTGCCACGGGCAATCCGTCGCTACAATGCCAATGTGGTTCGCAAAGCAAGTCGTCGCTAAGGTACGACATCGACCTCCCGGAAAAGGCCAGTTTAAACAGACTGGCCTTTTCTTTTTAAACGACGTCAGTTATGATGTAACTATTATAGAAACATGAGCATCATGCAAAATAGAAAAAAGACATGTAAACATCTACTCTCGCTTGCAGTGTTGTCGCTTGCGCTTTTTATTGCGCAACCAGCGGCTGTTGCGGCGCTCGGTAGTACTAATCCTGAGCAATCAGGCGCTACTGGACTGGCCGGTAAGATATCGAGCCCGCCTCCAACAACGGCGGCAGTCATCACATCCCCAGGGGCTGGGCAAACGTTTACTCAGACGCCAATAACCATTAGCGGTACTTGTTCGGGCGACGTGATTGTCAAGATATTTAGTAACAACATATTTATTGGGTCGGCACAGTGCACCGCGGGCCGTTTTAGCCTTCAGGCCGATCTTTTTAGTGGAGCAAACGTACTCACTGCTCGAGTGTATGACGCTCTTGATCAGGCGGGGCCAGATAGCAATACACCGGCGGTCACCTTTCGAGACTCGCAGTTCTCTGAATTTAACCAACGCGTGAGTTTAACAAGTAATGTGGCGAAGGCTGGTGCGGCGGTGGGGTCACCACTCACGTGGTCTATTATTTTGAGTGGTGGCTCTGGGCCATATGCAATTAGTGTTGATTGGGGAGATGGATCATCACCAGATCTCAAAAGTGTTGGCTTCGCTGGGCCATTTGATCTCAGTCATGTATACAAGTCAGCCGGGGTGTATCGGGTTATAGTACGTGCTACTGACTCTAAGGGGACAGTCGCATTTTTACAGCTCGTTGGGGTTGGTAACGGAAAAGTAACGCAAAATAGTGCTGCAGGGCAGAGCGGCGCAAATGGCTCTAACGCTGGGGGCACAACAGTCGAGACCAAATATATATGGTGGCCAATTTTGCTTATGGTTCCGATTATCTTTGCGATGTTCTGGGTCGGTCGAAAGTACGAGCTAGCAGCACTTCGCAAGCGTATTGAAAAACAAGCGCAGCTTTACGAGCAAGATCAGCAATAGCAACTTGGATCGGGCATTTTCCAGAGTGCCACTTAACCCCGCGGCAATGAGCGCCCAGTGCCTAACGTGCAATGTCTAGTTTTCAAATGGAGTGAAAATCACCGAAGTTAAAAGTGAATCCCAGGTGAAATCGCCAGACAAGATAGGTCAAAATGCTATACTATGCTGGCTATGAAAGTGTATGTAGGTCTTAGTGGTGGCGTCGATAGCTCGGTTACGGCCGCTAGGCTCATTGAAGCCGGCCATGATGTCACGGGCGTCTACATGAAAAACTGGAGCAAAGATTTGCCCGGCTTTGACTGTCCATGGAAGCAAGACTACCAAGACGCCAAGCGTGTCGCGGTAGATCTCAACATACCTTTTAAGTTATACGACTTTGAGACGGAGTATCGTCAACGGGTGGTTGACTACATGCTCGATGGTTACAAAAAAGGCCTGACTCCAAACCCTGACATTATGTGTAATCAAGAGATTAAATTTAAGCTATTTCTTGATACGTCTCTGGCAGACAGCGCAGAAATGATTGCGACTGGTCACTATGCCCAAGTGCTGCAAAAAGAAGACAGTGCAGAACTGCACATGGCGGCTGACCCAGACAAGGACCAGACGTACTTCCTGTATCGCGTATCCGAAGAGGCGCTGGCACGAAGCCTCATGCCCATCGGTGAGTTTGCAACTAAGTCAGACGTACGTGCCGAGGCAAGGCGATTGGGCCTGGCGACGGCTGAAAAAAAGGATAGCCAGGGGATCTGCTTTGTGGGCAAGGTTGGAATAAAGGAGTTTCTTTTGCACGAGTTTGGTGAGCAGCCACATGGTGTTATACGCGACCAGCACGGCGAGGCGATCGGTGAGCATGACGGCGCGCTGTTTTATACAATCGGCCAGAGGCAAGGCCTGGGCGTGGGCGGCGGCCTGCCATACTACGTAACAGGCAAAAACATGGCTAAAAACGAAGTGTACGTCACTACTGACATCCAGGATCCTAACCTATGGAACCGCGAAATACGACTTACTGAAACACACTGGATTAACGAACCGCCAAAGCCGGGCAAAACGTACCGAGTGCGGACTCGTCACCGTGCTGAGTTGGTCGATGCTGAAGTTTCTAGTGACGATCAGGGAAATTACAGTCTAAGGCTTGCTCAACCAATCCGTGCGCTTACCCCTGGCCAATCCACCGTACTCTACGACCATACTCGTGTCGTAGGTGGCGGCATTGTGGTATAGAGATCCCTTAGTATCCGTGCAGGTTGTGGTAAAATAAAGCGGATATGCTTGGCAAAATAAAAGAGCTGAAATCAGTGGCTTTAGACAAGGTCGCTGCACGCAAAGAAACGAATACTCAGAAACATTTGATTGCACTCGATGTAGGGACTGAGTTTGTTAAGGCGCTGATTGCTCGTGTCGAAGACGATGGCACGCTAACGATTATTGGCGCTGGCCGTGTTCGGCAGGCTATAAGCGACATGCAAGCGGGTGCAATAGCCGACATTGGTGGTGTGGTCGAGAACTGCGACAAGGCGCTCAGCGAGGCAGAGGGCCAAGCTGGGGTTAGTGTGCGGAGTGCGGTTATTGGCATTGCCGGTGAGCTTGTCAAAGGTACAACTACTACCGTGAGAGTCGTGCGCAAAGATTCCCAAAAGGCACTCGATATGCCGGAAGTTGAGAAAATCATTCGTCTGGTGCAGGAACGGGCAGAAGCTAAAGCTCGCCGGGAGCTAGCCTGGGAGATGGGCGGCAAAGAAATCGATGTGCGGCTAGTCAACAGCGCACTGGTCGGTATAGAGATAGACGGCTATCCCGTCACCAACCCGGTTGGGTTTCAGGGCAAAGATGTCGTCGTGCAGCTCTACACTGCCTTTGCGCCCCTGATACACATTGGCGCGCTGGAGCGCGTTGCCCAGCAGCTCGATCTAGACCTTGTAGCGGTAGCGGCCGAGCCATTTGGCGTTGCCCGGGCAGTCATTGGCAGTGACCAGTCGGCCAGCATGAGCGCTATACTCATGGATATCGGTGGTGGCACTACTGACATTGCGGTCGTAAAAGACGGTGGAGTGCAGGGAACCAAGATGTTTGGCATCGGTGGGCGTGCCTACACACGTGGCATCGAGCGGGACACGGGCGTTGATTTTGAAGAAGCCGAAAACTATAAAGTTGGTTTATCGAGTGGAGAAATCCCCGACAAAATGCGAAAACTAACCGAAGAATCGGTCACAAAAACACTCGATGTTTGGATGGGGGGTATAGAATTGGCGCTCGCTGAGTTTAAAAAACTCGACCACTTGCCTCATCGATTGTATCTATGTGGAGGCGGCTCATCGCTGACTATGCTTGTGGAGCGCCTGCAGCAGTCTGATTGGTACGCAAGCCTGCCCTTCACACGCAAACCAATGATTGCACATATTCGCCCTGATCAGGTTGTGGGCATTACCGATGCTACCGATAAGGTTACGGACCATACGTACATTACTGCAATGGGTCTTCTTAGGGTTGGGCTCGATACGGTGCAGTACACTGGAGCAGGTGATACGGTTAAAGAAAAAATAGATAGGATTCTCCATGTCTAAACTTCCATCAAAACTACCGAGTAATTTTGGGGCTAAGACCAAAGCCAAAACGGTCAGTGTTAAAGCTGCAAAAGTGACTTCACCAAAGATAAAAAGCATAGAAACGACGAAATCAAAAGAGACAATTTATATTGATGTTGACGACGAAATCACGAGCATTATTGAAAAAGTTCGCGCCAGTAAGGGCGGCATAGTAGCGCTTGTGCTGCCAAAGCGCGCCTCCATGCTCCAGAGTATTGTCAACATGCGACTGTTGAAGCGTGCCGCCGATGACGTTTCCAAAAACCTAGTGCTTGTAACGACTGAGTCAACTCTCTTGCCGCTTGCCGGAATGGTGGGTTTGCACACAGCGTCTTCGCCAACGAGTAAGCCAAACATACCAGATGCACCAATTCTCCCAGGTGAGGATGAGATTGAGGCAGTTGACGAGCCGCTTGAACTAGACGGTCTAACAGCGACCTCAGCTGATGATTTTGACGCGAATAAAGCAGCAGCAACTCCTGTTGGCACACTTGCTGGACTCGATGCGGTCGACGAGGAGGTGATTGAGTCAGACGAAGATTTAGCTGAAGCAAGTGACGAAGCTGAAGAAGCAGTGACGAAGCCAAAGCGAGACAAAAAACTGGCAGTTCCAAGTTTTGATAGCTTTAAGAAAAAGATTGCTCTGGGTGTCTTAGGCCTTATACTGCTCATTTTGGGCTGGTATGTAGCTTTTGTGATTATGCCACATGCGGTGGTCTCGCTTGCGACACAGACGAGCAAAGTTGAGACGGCTGCAAATCTAAACCTCGACACCGCGACAAAAGAACTTGATATTGAGCAGCGCCGAGTGCCGGCTACCGCCTTCTCAATGCAAAAAAACTATACCCAGCAAGCAAGCGCAACCGGACAGCAAAATAACGGAGAAAAGGCCGAAGGTAAGATTACGATCACGAACTGCACAGATGAAACAGTTACAGTCAGTAGCGGCACAAGCTTCTCTCGTGACGGCAAAGTCTTCATTTCCCAAAGCACCGCCCGAGTTCCGGGCAGCACGTTTACAAGCGGGGGAAGGTGCTACGAAAATGGCAAAGATACGGTCGATGTGGTTGCTATAAAAGGCGGGGCTGCGTACAACATTGCAGCTGGTGCACATACTTTTTCTGGCGGAACGACAAAAGTTACTGCCTACGGGTCTTCTATGACCGGCGGAACGGATGAAATAGTAAAAACAGTCACTCAGGCAGACATAGACGGGGCAAAGTCAAAGATTGCTACCCAAGATTCGACAGCTATCAAACAGGGCCTTGTCGACGGTCTGGAAGCTAAAGGAGTTAAAGCTTTACCATCTACATTCCTGGCCGCCGAGCCACAGGTTACATCAAGTGCTCAGGCTGGCGACAAGGCCGACACGGTAACAGTCAATGCCGTTGTTACTTACACGATGCTCGGTGCTGCAGAAGCTGACCTACGTAATATCATCGTGAAGAACGTGAATAGTAAAATAGATCCCGACCAGCAAAAAATTATCGATGATGGGCTGGCTAAGGCGACATTTAGTCAAGAAGCACCGGCAACGTCTACGGCTGCGGTGATTGCAATGAAGGTAGTATCAATTGCTGGCCCCGAGGTAGACAAGTCAGAGATCAAAAAACAGGTTGCTGGCAAGAAAGCTGGCGAAATTAAAGAAGAGCTCGGCCAGATTCCAGGAGTCAGCAAGGTTGATGTGAAGTACAGTCCTTTCTGGGTCACATCGGTACCCAAAAACACCGAAAAGATAGAAGTTAAGCTATCGGACAGTGAGTAGCGTGACCCAACAGGACTTTAACGTTATCGGGATTGACTATGGTTTGAAGCGTGTCGGGGTGGCACTCGGCCACAATATTGCTCGTTTGCCCCGGCCATATCGAGTGGTTGCCAATGACGAGGAGCTGATACCGCATCTGGAGCAAATTATTCGCGATGAAAACGTACGCCACATTGTGCTAGGCTTGCCTATACCCCTGAGCGGCCAGAGGAGCGAGCAAACGGAGCTTACAGAAGACTTTGGGGGAAAACTGCAGTCATTTTTCGAGCTGCCATTGAGCTATGTTGATGAAGCGCTCTCAAGCGCCGAAGCCGAGAATGTTATTGGCCCCTCTAGTCCTGTGCAACGAGTTGATGCGCATGCCGCGGCTGCTATACTAGAGCGTTACTTTGCTGGTGAGGGTATGACTAAAAAGGAGTATGAAGACCGCTATGACAGTAGTAAAGCGTAAAATAAATCTTAAGAAATCGCTCGTTATCCTTGGGGCTCTTGGCCTGGTTATTGTTGCAACAGGGGGTGTGCTCTTCTATGGTTACCAACAAAATCTGAAACCAGTCAGTAGCAATACCAAAACCGCAAGCGTAGAAATTGCTTCTGGCATGTCGCTGACTGAGATTGCTGCACTTCTAAAAAAGCAGGGTCTTATACGAAATGAACCAACCTTTATTCGCTATGCACAGCTCAACAATGCGGCTAAGTACTTACAGGCGGGGAACTACGAACTAAGTCCGAGCCAAAGCGTTCAAGAGATTGTTTCGCAGCTCACCAAGGGGAAAGTCGCGACAAAGCTCGTTACGATTCTTCCAGGCCAACGGCTTGATCAGATTCGTCATGCACTGATACAACAGGGTTTTAGCGAAACAGAAGTTGATGCTGCGCTTGAGCCTGCGCAGTACGAAAATAGTCCAGTTCTTGCCGACAAACCCAAAGGAGCAAGCCTAGAAGGCTACCTATATCCTGACTCTTATCAGCGTACAACTACAACAAAGGTAAAGACAATTATCCAGCAGGCGCTGGCCCGTATGGATAGTCAACTAACCGCAGACATTCGTGCAGGATTAAAAAAACAGGGTGTGAGTGTGTATCAGGGTATCATCGTGGCCTCAATTGTTGAGAAAGAGGTAGTGCATCAGAGCGACCGAAGACAGGCGGCGCAAGTGTTTTTAACGCGGATTAAGACAGGCATGCAATTGGGGAGTGATGTAACGGCATTTTACGGCTCAGAACTGGCTGGAAAAGGCCAGGACGTTACCTATGACACGCCGTATAATACCAGAATTCATAGCGGTTTGCCGCCGACGCCGATTTCAAACGTAAGCCAGAGTTCTCTTGAGGCAGTGGCACATCCAGCAGATACAGATTGGGTCTTTTTTGTGGCAGGTGACGACGGAGTTACTCATTTTTCTAAAACCGTAGAAGAGCACGAAGCACTCACAAAAAAATACTGCATCAAGCTGTGCCAATAACAGAGGTAACGACTCAGGAAATTCGACAAAAATCTTGCATTGACAATAATGCTTTGCTATTATGTCACGGTAACAGATTAGCTTATGTAAGCCGTAAGGTGTTCTGTTATGCGCCCCTAAAGTACCATAATAACGAACTAAATATGTCTTTAGCCTGGTGGCAAGAGACGTCAATACTAAGTAAGATGTACTTTTGTCAGTAGCGCCAAGATGACTTGGACAAATTGTTCTACTCATCAGGAGAACCACAATTAGTATCAACACATCACATTCTGTCACCACTCGCCTTAACCCGAGCCGTCTTTTGCCTAAGGGGAGTCGCTTACAGAAAACATTTCGTCGTAAAAGTGTAAGACGTCGTGCTATCCGCTATAGTCTCGTGGCTGCCAATGTAGCAGTACTGTTAGTGGTGATTGGCTTTGTCGCTAGTAGCGCACGGCAAAAAAACGACAAAGATATCATCATTACCCACGCGGTTGGCTCTGTCCAGGCTGCGGCCGCTGATCCAATTGATCGGCTGACTGCCTATGATGTCGCTGCCAATATCGCTCAAGCTACCCGCCTAACCGAGGCAACACCTATCGTAAACCAAGCACAAAGCGCCAAGGTTGCCGTTGTTATGAGTGCCAGCGACACTAACATCGCAGCTAAGCCTCAGGTTGTTAGTACCGCCCTAAAAAGCTGGCGTGACATCCAAGACTATAAAGTAGTCGAGGGCGACACTGCCTCTTCAGTCGCACAGAAGTTCGGCATCACTACTGATAGCCTAAAATGGTCAAACAACCTACCGGGCGACGCAGTTACCGTGGGATCAACGCTGATGGTACCACCCGTAAACGGTATTGCCGTGACGGTTAAGGCAGGGGACACACCCCAGTCACTTGCAACAAAGTACAATGCAAATGTCGATCAAATCTCTCAATATAACGACGCTGAAAAATCGGGTCTAGTGGTTGGCCGTCGGGCTATTATCCCTGATGGGAAAATCATCGCGGCCGCACCAGCGCGCACAACCACTACAACACGCAGTAGTGCTACCATCGTCTCAGGCAGTAGCAGCTTTACGCCTCGCTACGGTGCGAACGGATATGACTATGGCTGGTGTACTTACTACGCTGCTGCTCGTTCTGGCGCACCTGGCAACTGGGGCAATGCAAACACCTGGGCTTACTATGCTCGGTTAAGTGGCTGGAATGTTTCGGGTACGCCAAGTGCTGGTGCTATCTTCCAAACTCCTGCCGGTTGGGCCGGACATGTTGGCATCGTCGAAGAAGTCTACGACAATGGCACCATGAAAGTTAGTGACATGAATGGTTTTGCTGGTTTTGGTCGTGTGGGATATGCGGTTGTTTCAGTCAATGCTTATCCAAACTATATTACCCGCTAAGCTGGTTTCACCTGGGATGCGCTATTAACTTCAGTTACTTTCACTTCATTTGATGAAGGAAGGTACAATGACTGGTAAAACTTACGATTAGGTGGATGAACCTTAGAGTAAAATAGCCTTCTATCTGGTTTGACCTTTTACCTCTTCTCGTTCAGGGGGAAGATTTGCTATAATTGACGGAGCATTATGAAATTTATAGACACAGCAACGGTAACAGTAAAAGCCGGTGATGGCGGTAACGGCCGCACGAGCTTTCGTCATGAGAAGTTTGTCGACCGAGGTGGACCTGATGGTGGAGACGGTGGAGACGGTGGCAGTATCATTTTTGTTGCAAGTAGAAACCAGAACACCCTCATGTCGTTTCGTTACCATAAAGAACTTACAGCAGAAGCAGGTGGAGCGGGCGGCAAGACACGCAAACATGGGCGTAAGGGCAAGGACCTGCTCGTCGCCGTCCCAGTCGGTACAGTTGTATATGAATGTGAGACGTTGCTCGCTGATCTGACACAAGATGAGGAAAGGGCGATTATCGCAAAAGGAGGACGAGGTGGTTTTGGAAACGCTCACTTTGTGAGTTCCGTGCGCCAAGCGCCTAAATTTGCTGAGCCAGGCGGCGAGGGTGAAGTTCGGAATCTTTCGCTGGAGTTAAAGCTGATCGCGGATGTTGGGCTAGTCGGTTTACCAAATGCTGGAAAATCAACATTTCTTTCGGTTATTAGCAACGCCAAACCTGAGATAGCAGATTATCCATTCACCACACTTACGCCAAATTTGGGTGTAGTTGACGTCAAAGACGCAGGCAGCATGCTTGTCGCTGATATACCAGGGCTGATTGAGGGTGCGGCGCTTGGCAAAGGGCTTGGCGATGAGTTTTTGAGGCATGTAGAGCGTACAGCCGTGTTGCTGCACTTGGTAGCTGCAACGAGTGATGACATTGCCGAGGACTATCAGACTATCCAAAAAGAACTCGCGGAGTATAAAATCGATTTGAGCATGAAACAGCAGGTGGTTGCGCTCAGTAAAACCGATGCCATTTCAGAAGACGAAGCGAGTGAAAAGTTTGCAGTAATCAAGAAGCTGGTACCTAAAGGTGTAGAGGTTTTTGCATTGTCTTCACTCCAGCACAAAAGTACTCATGAAATTCTTTACAATCTCGTAGAGCTTGTAAAAGCCTACCGCGAGCAAGAGGCAATGGTTGCAGATGAAGCGGACGAGCACGAAGGAGTGCCGGTGTTGCGCCTGAATGAAGAGAAGCCATGGCAAGTCGAGCGACTCGAAAATGATAGGTTCCGCGTGACTGGTCATCGTCCTGAAAAATTTGCCGCACGCACTGACTTTAGTAACGAGGAATCAGTACAGCGACTAAAATCAATCCTGCAAAAAATGGGCGTCATGCACGAGCTCTCTCGCAGGGGAGCTGCTCCAGGTTCGGTAGTTATTATTTCTTCCGCATCGTTTGAGTTGTAGCCTTCTCTCCATAATCAAATAAGCCCACGCATTCGTAGCTAGTAGTAAAGCTGACAAAAGATAAGCGGTTTGGAGTTAAGTTCAGTGTGTATATAAGGAATAAATAGGAATTAACAATGCGCATGAAATTAGGCAACAAAGGCTTTCACCATCATTTTTTGTTACCAATTCTTGCTATTATCGCAGTGGGTGCGATAGGCTATTACATGCTCAACCTAAGTAAAGCGGCCGTTGAGCCAGTGGAACAGACTCAGTTTAAAGTCGGGCTCGTAGATGATGGGCAGTATGTTTCAAAAGCTGCCGAACCTTTTTCGCAGGTTCGTGATTATACCTCTGGGGGTTCAGCAAATAAATATTCGTTCGCAATCTCAAAAGGGGGCATGCGCCATACGGTGCTCAATGTAGGAATTCGCGAGCTTGTAAAAGTTGACCCGCGAACGAGAGCAACCACCTATGTACCTAATTCTCTTGAAAGTCGGATAAATAACGCTGTGAAGTGGAACGCTGCGCACCCTAGCGAAAAAATTACCGTTCACGTCCGCTTTCACGTGGGTAATTCTGCCCCCGAGGAATGGAAAGACATTTGCGGTCGGGTTACGATGACTGACCCGCAGTTCGGCATTGCTGCAGTAGTTCCCCGCTGGTGGGTTAAAGATGGGGCTGGAAACTACCCGTACCGCGACCTGTATAAGCGAGCAATGGACGCAATCGCTCCTGCGGTTACTGCTATCAATGATAACGCCGGAACAAAAAACCTAATCGGTACGGTCAACGCACCCGGTGAAGCACCGAATTATCCTGAACCGATGATTCTGTATGCGTCTAGCTCGGATGTTCGAACTGCGTTACGAGGTGGAGGCTTCACTGCGGCGGAGCACAATAATTTCATGCTTTGGTTCCCCACGGCCGCGGCGGCATTTAAAAAAGTGGGCGTAGAGCTTGCATTAAACCCCTATCAAAACATTGGCACTGACGGTAAATACTCTGGCGCCAACACAACAATGTACAAGGATGTCGCGCAAGCATTAATAGATACTGTCGGAGCAAACAGGACAGTCCTAGCAAACTACTCTGCTAGACAATCTTACACGACTGCAGGAAAAGGAAATGCTTACGGTGAAATGTATGATTGGATGTCAAGCATGACCAAAAGCTCAACTCCGGTGTGGGCTGGAGTGCAAATGGCTCGCCCGCATAATGTTGCGGATCGCGTTGACTCCGACACAAACGAACAATGGGATGACGTCTCACGTTGGGCTGCTTCAAAGGGTTTCCATTTCGCAGAAACCACGGGCCCACGGGCAAAAAGTGGCAAACGGCCAGCGCCATATGGTTTAGCGAATCTCTGGCCTAAATCATATAACGACGACTCAAATGACATTAGCGACATGCTTGCAATCCGTAAAGCTTTCGTAGCCAATCCTACCCCAGCAATACCAACTGATGAGGGTGGAGACGGCACTACACTTCCGTCTAACAAAGGGTACATAACGATTATGTGGGGACGCACCGCCTGGCAGGCCGCAAATGGTAAAGGGTGCGTAAATACTACTGGCACCCGTACTCTGCTGCAAAATGCGGATGACTTGAAATCCCGCGGGCTCTTTGGAGTCGGGGGCGTAGTAGTTAATCGTACGCCTGACATGGGGAATCCCTGTTTTGCCAACTACATGAAACTAACTTCATGGGAAGACATGGCTAAGCTCCGAGACGAGTATAATTGGAAGTTTATATCTCAGGGCATGAACTATGCGAATATGACAAAAATGGATAATGATGAAGCCAGGTTTGAGGAGAGCGCCGCTACACTGCCTATTCTGTCCGCAAAAGGACACAATCGCGCTTGGGGCGCCTTTAACTACGCTAACAACAAGCAAGACCTCGCCGCACAGAGAATAGTTACCAAACACTTCGCCTATGGTCGTAAATACGGTGACGGCAAAAACACAAAATCGAACATTGCAAAATTCCCATACATCATGAAAACAAACTCAATTAATGGTGGCCGATGTAACAACCCACGCCTAGACTGCTTCAATATGGCGATGAAGAATGACCGCCGAACAACAGCAGTGACTGAAATCTCAGACACGCTTAGCCCCGGCAAAGATCAGTGGGGGGTCGTCCAGTTCTACCGGCTGGTTGAAGGAAAGCGAGGTTCGCTCGGCACCGGGTTTGTATGGGACTGCACGAGTCCAAAATGGCAAAATCGATGGACTGGAGACCCCGAGCTTTATTGTCGAGAATCGTTCTTGGAGGCAATTGATAAGCGCAAAAAAGGAGCGGTGCCGACAGATCCTGCAAGTGTTGCAGAGAAATGGGGAAGAACACCAAAAAAAGATTGATACACTAGTTTGTGAACGCAGAGTGTCTATGAATATAAGTTCACAGGAACAATAAATGAAAAAGGAGTTCATCGATGTTTAAGGTAAGGAACCATAAGGGCTTTAGTCACCATTTCCTGCTACCGGTGCTGGCAGTGCTCGCGGTAGGAGCGATCGGTTACTACATGCTAAACCAGTCCAAAGCTGACACGCCAATCCCAGCAAATGCGACATTTAAATTGTTTGCGCCAGCTTGGCGAGGAATGGGAGACTCTTCGAACGAGGCTAATCGTAAATATTTTAAAGAGGTGTTTACAAATGCCGATCCTGCGGTTTTCAAAGGCTTATCTGAAGGAACGAAAGTTTATAAATACACATTGGGGCCTTACGTGACCCAGGCGTACGTGCGCTGCGGACTGATACCGGACACGAATGCTGCTAAAAACTCTAGTCAATGTGGGCGCCCAGATACGGTGCTCGACGATTCTGCGATAGCGGTACAGAAGGATAATCACAAGCTGGCAACATATCCAGATGCTTTTAAGAACAACTTTTTGTTGATTCCTGACGCATCAGCAACGCTACGTTATGTCGAATCAGATGCGGCAAAAAAACTCAAAAAAAGCGGAACAGGACCAGTTATTTATGATGGAATTCTTAGTGATAGCATGGGCGTCGCCCCACTTGGGAGTGGCTATCTAATCACTCCTCCATGGAAACCGGGCACCTCTCCATCGTCAACTTTTAGCTCATCGGAATGGCTTGAAGCACAGAGCAAAATGCTTACTGCAAAGAAGAAGGGTCTAGAAACTGTCGGTGCTGACAAGCAGCTAATCATAAATGGCCTTGCGAACGGTGCAAATTACTTTAAAACACCTAGCGCGGGTAAGGTTTTTGGGGCTAACCCTGACATTTCGGGTCTAATGGCTGAAAGAATTTTTCGTGAACCTCATGCAGCCATGACCAGTCGTGAAAGCTTTGACCTATGGAAAAAAAATGTTGATATGATTGCCGATGTTCAAGCAAAAGGCAAAAAAGGGTACTGGTGGAGTAAGTGCTGGACCAACAAGAGCCCATCCGGACGTCAAACCTGCCAGGATGACGCTAATTACAGTAAAGAGATAGTGAAACTACGAAGGTTTGTTATGGGTTCATATCTCTTGGCTGCAGGCGACAAAAGCTACTTCAACTTTGACACCGATATCTGCGATGGCGGTCCGGTCAAGGTTGGGAAAAAAGAAACCTGCCCTAAGAGTAATGCGGCAGAGTGGTTTGACGATTATGCTAAGGCCATGAGACTGGGCAAGGCAACTGGCGCATATGTCCAAAAGACCGATACGAAATTGTTCACTCGAAACTTCGAGTACGGTATGGTAATAGTTAACCCAGACACAAAAGACTATGAGTTGCCATTAAGCGGAACTTTCTACAACTTGAATGGCAAAAAAGTTACAGGTAAGGCAATTGCCCCTGCAGGCACAAGTATGATTTACCTGCGTAGCAAGTAACGAGGTTGACTATCGGTAAGCAAAGAAGAGTAGTGACGCCAGTCGCGCTCTTCTTTTATTTTTGTTACACTTTGGTCTAGGATGAATACTCAACAAACTTTCTTTTGGTATGATTTGGAGACGACCGGAGTAAACTCCAGAGAAGACCGAGTCATGCAATTTGCGGGCCAACGCACAACGCTGGATCTGGAGCCGGTAGGCGATCCGGTGAATGTATTGATAAAACTTTCAGACGATGTGCTGCCTTCGCCTGATGCTATCCTCATAACGGGAATTACTCCCCAGCAAACCATTGCTGATGGTCTGACGGAAGTTGATTTCTTGCGATATTTTCAGTCAGAAGTGGCGGTTCCAGGCACAATTTTCGTAGGCTTTAACTCAGTGCGGTTTGACGATGAATTCATGCGGTTCATGCACTACCGTAATTTTTACGATGCATATGCTTGGCAGTGGCAAGATGGTCGTGGGCGATGGGATCTGCTCGACGTTGTGCGGATGACCCGAGCTCTTCGCCCAGAAGGTATTGTCTGGCCGGAAGTCGACGGCATAGCCTCAAACAGGCTAGAATTATTGACGCGTGCAAACGATATTGATCACCATAATGCCCACGACGCACTAGCCGATGTACAAGCATGTATAGCGGTAGCAAACCTTATCAGAACTAAACAGCCAAAGCTTTTTGATTGGTTGCTCCAGTGTCGTGACAAGAAAAAAGTTGCGGCGCTCGTGAAGAAAGATGAGCCCTTTGTATACTCGAGTGGTAAGTACCCAAGCGAATTTGATAAAACAACTGTTGTCGTTCAGCTTGCACCCCATCCCGGAAAGCAAGGCTCTCTTGTTTTTGACCTACGTCACGATGTGAGTGAGTTTGCAGGTCTAAGCGCTCGTGACCTTGCTAGCCGTTGGCGCTGGACGCGTGATCCAGCAGCTCCACCGCGTTTGCCGGTCAAAACCTTGCAGTACAACCGTTGTCCGGCCGTCGCTCCGTTAGGAGTTCTTGATTCCGCCAGCCAAAAGCGCGTGAAACTAAGCCTCGCTCATGTCCAAAAAAACTTGGCGCTGCTTCGTAAGGCAACCGGCTTTCAAGAGAAAGTCCTAGAAGCGCTTGCTATTCTCGACAAAGAGCAAGAAGGCCGCTTGAAGCGGCAGGCGAGCAGCGCAGACTCTCGTCTCTATGATGGCTTCATCGCTCAACCGGACGCTACTGTCATGGGGGTGATTCGCGCTGCCGAGCCAAGCGATATTTCACAAGTTGCAGCGGATTTCACTGATCCTCGACTAATCTCACTTGCACCACTCTATAAGGCGCGTAACTTTAGCAAACTTCTGACAGATGACGAGAGAGTTGCCTGGGAATCTCATCGGTATGAAGTACTCATGTCTGGTGGCACCGAGAGTCGACTTGGGCGCTACATGCATAGACTTGGTGAGCTTGCAGAAACTGTGAAAGATGCGGAGAAAAGGTATTTGCTGGAAGAGCTTCAGCTCTATGCCGAAAGCATTATGCCCACTCAAGATTTTTGATTAGCTAACGCTTGGCATACCCCGACTATAAGGTCGTGGGAGATTCATTATAAATAGGTATTGTGACGAAGTGAATAGTCAACTCGGTGTGCTAAAACACGTGCCGACACTCGGTATAAGATTCTGACTATTTTGCGCCGGAGTGCAATTAAACAAAAAAATGTAATGGCGGCAATAAGCCAGTAATAAAAGGGTATATACATTTCCGTACCTGGCACTACGCCGAGTACAATCAATTCCTGCATGTTCCTCACCTCTGTAAAAGATTTGCTAAGAGCGTAAGCGCCATTATAGCACAAACTACACACAAAGTCAATATAATGCTATTAACATAAGCTTATTGACGAGATATATTGATAGAACTCATTAAGAAAAGCTATCCTCGACTTTTTTTGAGAGAAGCAATTCGGTCTCGGTTCATAAGAGCAACAAAAACAGCCAAGAAAAAGGCTGATGCAGCGACGGTTACTTGCCAAACGGCAGCGTGTCGCCAGGCCAAGAAGCCTGCAACGACGAGCAAGGTAGCGGCCACGATATCGTAAGCCCACTGGGCAACTGGGTTTTTTGGAAAGATAACCTTTAAAATTTCACCGCCGTGCTTCAACACGTACTCTCGAAGATCCATTGCCCATTTGTTATGAATACTCAGCAGGCTAAGTCCGGCGAGCGCAAGCGGTACACCGCCAGGTCCAGGTAGCCAGCCAGTAAGCGCGGCGGCAATCAGCAGACCGTATCCTGCAGTGTCAACTAAAATTCGCTTTTCCCGCCAGTTTTTGAGCATGAGTCTATTGTATCAAAAGTAACCGCTTACATAGCGTAAAACGGTGTTTTGGTGTACAATGGCGCTTCGTATGCATGATGAAATTGTGGTCAAAGGAGCGAGGGAGCATAACCTCAAAAACATCGATGTGGTTATCCCGCGCGAGAAGTTGGTAGTCATCACCGGTCTCAGTGGTTCGGGCAAATCGAGCCTGGCCTTTGACACTATATATGCCGAAGGGCAGCGTCGATATGTTGAGAGTTTGAGCGCATATGCAAGGCAGTTTTTGGGGCTGATGGAAAAACCAGACGTCGATCAAATTGACGGCCTGAGCCCAGCGATTTCTATTGACCAAAAATCAACATCTCGAAACCCGCGCAGTACCGTGGCGACTGTGACAGAAATTTATGATTACTTACGCTTACTCTTCGCCCGTATCGGCGTTCCACACTGCCCCGTGTGCGGAAAACCAGTGGTTCGGCAGACAGCCGCAAACATTATTGACCAGGTCGAAGTGCTGTACGAAGGCAAGCGAATTATGGTACTTGCACCTGTGGTTATAGACAAAAAGGGCGCTTTTGAGCACATCCCAGAGCAGTATCAACGGGCAGGTTTTGCACGCGCCCGAGTAGATGGTGTCGTGTATGCGCTCGACGAGTTTCCAGAACTCGATAAAAACATCCGACATAGCATCGAGATTGTGGTCGACCGTCTGGTAGGTGGCAGTGAGGCACGTCAACGTCTGGCGCAGAGTGTTGAGCAGGCGTTAGAGCTTGCTGATAGCCGTGTCTCTATCTTAGACGCTGACAGCAGTGAGCTCACTGGTTTTACGCTCATGTACGCGTGCGACAACCATCCCGAGGTTAAAATTCCCGAGCTCGAACCACGTACTTTTAGTTTCAATAGTCCTCATGGCGCTTGTCCAACGTGCACGGGTTTGGGCAATAAACTTGTTGTCGATCCTGAACTCGTGATTCCAAATGGCAGGCTCACGATTGCCGAGGGCGCAATTCGTCCGTATAACCGTATCAATATGGACAATTGGTATATCAAAAAACTTCAGGCGGTCGCCGACCGATTTAAGTTTAATTTACATGAGCCGACGAGCGCAATCAGCGCCGAAAACATGCGACGGATTTTGTATGGTACGGGCGACGAGTCATATCGGATAAATCTAGGCGGAGGTCGGAGCTACAACACGACGTACGAAGGTGTTATACCAAACCTAGAGCGACGTCACAAGGAAACCGAAAGCGAGTTTATGCGACGTGATATCGAGCGTTTTATGCAGGAGAAGCCCTGTGCAGCCTGTCTCGGTCGTCGTCTGAAGCCTGAGATCCTGGCGGTTACCGTTCATGGTAAATCAATCATGGATGTCTGCGAGCTTTCGATCGATGATGCTGCAAGCTATTTTGACGGTCTTAAACTGACTGTAACCGAAATGCAGATAGCGAAGCTTATCCTCAAGGAGATCAGCGCTCGCTTGCGATTTCTCCAAGATGTCGGTCTCAATTATCTGACTTTGCTACGATCGGCAACAACACTCAGTGGCGGCGAGGCTCAACGTATCCGTCTGGCCACTCAGATTGGGTCTGGTCTGATGGGCGTCCTCTATGTTTTAGACGAACCGAGTATTGGGTTGCATCAACGTGACAATGAGCGACTTATCAAGACACTCAAGCACTTGAGAAATTTAGGCAACACAGTCCTTGTTGTCGAACACGACGAAGACACCATTCGGACTGCCGACTACCTTCTCGATATTGGGCCAGGGGCTGGTGTGCATGGTGGCCACGTCGTCGCCCACGGTACACCGAAACAAGTTGAGGAGACCCCCGGGAGTGTAACGGGACAATATCTCAGTGGCACACGTAAAATCGAAGTACCAAAAACACGTCGCCGAGGCAATGGCAAGGTACTGCGCATAATCGGAGCGAGGGAAAACAACCTTCGGAATGTCGATGTCACCATACCGCTTGGAGAATTTGTTGTGGTTAGCGGTGTGAGTGGTAGTGGTAAATCAAGCCTCATCAACGATATCCTAGCGCGGGAGCTACAGGCGCGCCTGCATCACGCAAGTACCGTTCCTGGTAAGCACGATGATATTGAGGGCATCAAGGAGCTAGACAAAGTTATTATTATTGACCAGTCGCCCATCGGTCGCACGCCACGATCAAACCCCGCAACCTACACGGGCTTATTTACACCCATTCGAGAGTTATTCGCGAGTGTGCCAGAAGCAAAATTACGTGGCTACAGTGCCGGACGATTTAGCTTCAACGTACGTGGCGGGCGCTGCGAAAACTGCGCTGGCGATGGCATCATCAAGATTGAGATGCATTTTTTACCAGATGTCTACGTGCCGTGTGAGGTTTGTCATGGTAAACGGTACAACCGTGAAGCGCTCGAAATCCACTACAAGGGCAAAGACATCAGCGATGTGCTTGCTATGACATGCGAGCAGGCGCTTGAGTTCTTTGAAAACATTCCTGCTATCGCACGCAAACTACAAACGCTCGTAGATGTCGGGCTTGGTTACATCGCTCTTGGCCAATCAGCCACGACATTGAGCGGTGGAGAGGCTCAGCGCATCAAGCTTGCCACCGAACTCAGCCGTCGCGCCACCGGCCGGACACTGTATATTCTCGACGAGCCTACTACTGGGCTCCATATGGCAGATGTTGAAAAACTGCTGGGTGTCATGCATGCTCTGGTTGAAGCAGGCAATAGTATGGTCGTGATCGAACACAACCTGGATGTTATCAAATCAGCCGATTGGCTCATTGATATGGGGCCAGAAGGTGGTAACGGTGGCGGTCAGGTCGTAGCCGAAGGCACGCCCGAGCAAGTCGTCAAAAACGCCGCCAGCTACACCGGTAAGTTTCTCAAGCACATGCTGAAGCCGTAGTTTAGGTGTATACAGGGCGTCGACGGCAATTGCGCCCGTCTAACCGAAACTTGTGACAGGTAATACATACGGCCATGATAGGTTTGGTAGCTTAACAAGCCCATAAAAAGTAGTTGCATAAAAAATAAAATAGATTACAATTCGCTTATAGTTAAATAAAAGGAAGGCCGTTTACATGAGAGTTTCATTAAGGACAAATCGAGGCGTTAGTCATCATTTCCTGCTGCCAGTGCTTGCAATTGTTGCCGTAGGCGGTATAGGCGTGTACATGCTGAACATGAGTAGTGCAGCCACTGGTAGCTATACAAACCGAAAAGCCTATCGGGCAGCCGATTTTATTGACTCGCAGGGCGTGGTTGCACATGTTGACGCAGATGAATCGTATCGCGACAAACAAAAAGTCCTAAACGCGCTCAATTATCTAGGCATACATCATGTTAGAAGTCGTGGAGTAGGATCTGGGGAAGTCAAGACATACTTGGCGCAAAATGGCGTGAAATTTGATTTTATGACCTCTGTTCCAAAGAATCTAACCCCGCTTTCCCAACGACCTGCAGAAAATAGGGCTTTTGCGCAGCGACGCATCGAAGATATTCTCACTCAACCAAGAACGGGTGACAAATACGTTAAATCGACTACGTTCATTGAGCCACTGAACGAGTACGACAATCCTGCCAATAATGATTCGCGCTGGCAAGATGCGCTGGCAGTCGCGCAGGACGCAGTGTGGTCGATGAAGTCACAGCTAACTGCTCAGAATCCAAACGCAAAAATCCTTGGCCCACCACTCATTGGCTACAAAATGGTAGGCTCATCGGCAGCACTTAAGACAAAAAACATTGGCGATAAAATGGACTACGGTAATGTCCACTCCTATCCTGGTGGAAAGACTCCAGAGACAACACTAAAGCCCGATGATGGTCTCGATGGTTTTGTAGTCCCAGAGTCAGAACTGAACCCACGGGTTACTGATAATATCGGGAACAAGTTGCAGTACTATAGCACACGTATATCTGGCACTAAGCGTATTGTGGTCACCGAAGAAGGATACCATGATTATGCCCAGCAACCACGTGGACTAACGCCATATACTGACCCACGAGCAGTCGGGATTTACATGCCTCGTGTTTTCCTTGAGAACTTCCGTATCGGTGTACTAAAGACCTATATTTACCAGATGTTCGACGAAACTATACACAGTAAAGAATACGAGAAGCACTTTGGACTCTTTGGTACTGGTTTGGATACTGATCCAAAGCCAGCAGCTACGGCAGTACATGATATGAATCAAGTCTTAGCAGATACTGGTAGAACTGCAACTAGTTTTACACCAGGTAGGCTGAAGTATACGATACCAAACCAACCAGCAGATGTTAAGGTCGTACTACTCCAAAAGAGTTCAGGAAAGTTCTACTTGGTTGTGTGGAAGGGTGAGTCTGTCTTTACCCCTGGCGATGGTCCCAATACCGGTAGATACACTGGTCCTTCGCGCCCGACGGCCTATACGATTAACTTTGATCGCAACCGAAGCGTAAGCGTCTACAATGACGGTAGTACCACCAAGACTGAACTCGGGAGCAATAAGAAAACATTCAGCTTTAACGCTACCGCGAAGCCAACTGTTCTAGAGATACAATAAATAGAGTCGATACCGACAGAAGGGCGCCCCTGCGATTGATGCACGGGCGCCCAACTTTTTTGATCATGTTATCAGCCAACAGTTACATGCGCTTCCAGGGAGTCCATGTTTAGGCCGGATTTTATGTGATTACAGACCTTAATTTTAACGACTCACCTCGTATCTTACGAGAGTGGCCTCATGGAAAAATACTTTAAGCAGATCTTCATTTTTGTCTGATCGATAGAGATAGCTTTTAACGCGTAAACTTCAACTTCTCTCAAAGGATACTAGTGGAATCGCTCCAGCTTAGCGATATCTTCTGGATCATATTTTTCACCTGGATGGCCAGTCTCCCAGATCTCTGTGTTGCTGCGAAACAAGCGGCTCACATCAGCATTATTCAAGAGCAGCTCAGGAAGATGCGAATGGGTTTGGGAACAGAGCGAGCGGATGCTCCGAGATGAGTACGGTGCCGCCAATTGCCCCAAAAGCAGCACATCGCGCACCATACTTTCGCCTGACTCTAATGAATACCGTTTTTTCCTCTGCCCCTCAGAGTCAATTAGCATAAATGTATTGTCTCGAGCAATGAACTTATGGGTGAAATCTGCAGTAATTTGCTGGGCCGGAAGAGGATCGTAACAGCTCAGGAGGTTTAGATAGTGAAGCGTATGCTTTGTGCTTTCTGCTTTTTCTTTTGTCGATGAAAATTATTGGTGTTTTTTCGGAATGCGTATGTCAAGGTCGGTGACCGGATTCTCTTGTGCCTACTTGCGAACCGCCAGGCGATGAGCATCGCCTCGCATTGACATATGATCTTCAGCTAGGCACCGGAGGATTATTTTTTGCAACTCACCACTACCTTGTGATAAGTAAAAGCTGCCGTAAAGATCACGCTGCAATTCTCGCCCAATGGGGCCAATCTCTCGCGTCATATATACACGATACAATGGTTATTTATGTATGTCAAATAACACGAGATCGTTTCTAGGCGCCTCACCGCACTGTAAGCGGCTAGTCTTTGAGTAGGGGATCCTTGTCGGCTTCGGCTTTTGCTTGGGCGTTACTCAGTCTGGGTACCTGGCGGCCGGTGAGTTTGGCGCGGATCTTGGGATCTTTGAGCGCATGGTAGACGGTCGGGAGAAGTGTTACTATAACAATACCGATTAAAATTGGTTCAATTAGTTTCTCTATACCAGGTATACGACTGCCAACGAAATAGCCAAGCAGCGTAATGCTAGCTGCCCAGGCGATATCGCCGATCGCATCATATATAAAAAATTGACGGTAGTCCATCTTGCCGGCGCCAGCCGTCACTGGTGCGAAACTACGGATAACTGGAATAAAGTGGGCGATCAGCATAGTTTTAGTGCCATATTTGTCGTAAAAACGCTCTGCCTTAAGTATCAAATCTTTACGAAATATTAGTCCATCCTCCTTTTTAAATAGTCGGGGACCAAGGTGCTTACCGATGTGGTAGCCGGTGTTGTCGCCGATAATAGCGGCAGCCGCAATCACGACGACAGTCCAGACGATGGGTAGATGTCCCGCAGCCGCCAATATGCCCGCGCTAAAAAGCAGCGTATCGCCCGGGAAGAAAAAACCCACCATCATCCCTGACTCGGCAAAAATAATCGCGGCGAGCATCACCAGTCCGCCTGTTTGTACCAGATGAGTAAAATCCAAGAGTCCAAAAGTGAAGACATCAAAAAGTAAATTGGTCATAGATCTAATTGTATCAGACGACTCATTTATTGGCGCAGGGCAAAGACTTGAGTTTAGTACTTAATAGTGAGAGCATAAGAAATATGGAAGATAGTAACCAAAATCAACCTCAGACACATAATCCAGGGTCGTGGCAGCCTCCAATGCCCGAGCAACCTCTCCAGGCAGCAGAGACACAACCGGCCTATGTCCCTCAAACAACTGCATATGAGGCGGTGCAGCCAACCGCTGCTAGTCAGGACGCCTCAAACTTCCAGTATGGCACTGCTCTTCCTACAAGTGGCCCACAACTATTGCAGGGCGCTCCTGTACCCGGCTTTCAGCCGCAGCCAACTAAACCTCGTCCACCCGCCTCAGTTCAGGTTTATTTTATTCTGACCATTGTTGGCCTAGCGTTAACCGCATTAGTAGTTGCGGGACTTTTATTGTTTGCCTTTATGTTTTCTCAGGGGTCGCAGAGTACACTCGATGGAAGCTTGCTTGGAGGCTTCATCTTGGTCGGTGTGATTATGGCCGCGCTTTTAGTTGGCGAGTTTTTCTTGGCATACTATATCCGAAAAGGTAGTCGGCTGGCGCTCATTATTAGCACGGTACTCATGATTCCGACACTAGGGGTTGTAGTTGCCGGTATGTCGCGACAACAATTTGGTGATTGGATAGAAAGCGGCATACTTTACGTTATCGTACCCGTAGTTTTTTATGTATGCTTCTGGACAAAAGATCGTCATTACTTTAAGTAACCCTTTTCGTTTAGCAGATAAAGTGCTACAATTACTCTCTGAAAATAAGGAGAAATTACAGTATGGCTGATTCTATTGCGCTCGTACTCGAACCGCGCGAAACATTGGGCAAAGGCGTGAAGCGTCTACGTAAGGACGGCGTTGTGCCTGCGGTGATTCACGATCACGGCAAGGACTCTACGCATGTGCAGGCTGAGTACCAAGCGCTATACAAAGTTTTTGTAAAGGCGGGCAAGCACCATCCGGTGGATTTGAGCGTTGGCGACAAGAAGTTCACTGCGCTCATAAAGAGCGTGACGTTTGATCCGCGCCAGGGTACCCTTACTCACGTGGTATTTAACGCTGTTAAAGGCAATGAAAAAGTCGAGGCTGAGGTACCAGTTCGTGCTCGCTACGCCGAGGGTTTTGAGAACACCCCAGCAGAACGTGCGGGCTTGATTGTACTCGCTCAACTCGACGTTGCCGCAGTCAAAGCGCTCCCACGCAACCTGCCAGACCAGCTTACCTATGATGCAGAGAAACTAGTAGCCGTAGGCGATCAGATTACGGTTGCTGATCTTGACGAAGCAGAGGGTGTAGAGGTGCAAACAGACGCTGATCACGTTGTAGCGACTGTCTTTGAACCAAGCGCACTAGCGGCTGCCAACGAAGCAGCTGCCGGTGACGCCGAAGAGGCTGCGCCTGCTGACGAAACTAAGGGCGGCACCGAAGCTTCTGCCGAATCTCAGACGGAATCAACAGAGGAAAAATAGCCATCCCAGGTGAAAAACCGCAAAAACTCCCGTAAAAACTCGGGAGTTTTTCTTGTACTTTTCCCGCTTTAAGCGTATAGTGCAAATTGTAAGGTAGATTACAATTCCCGTGTGAGGCGGGGAGAACAAAAAAGAGAGGCAGAAACTTGCGTACTGCAGATCCGTTTAAGCCAGAAATAAACGATCGTTTGGTCGAGGCAATGCACCGCCCCTGGCCAGAGCAAATGGCAGCTGGCCCTGACGGCATTCACTCAATTGGAACTATGATACACCCCGATATGTGGGGTGATCGCACGCTCCCAACGGCCCCCTATGCTACGCAAATGTCTACGGCACCAGGCGAATCACTCGTATCAATCACAAGGTCACCTACCGGAAGCGGCAAAACAACAAATTTGCCGCTTTTTTGGTTATCAACTAGGCGGTACGACCGTATATTTGTGACGCAACCGCGAGTGATTGCTGCACGCGAGACTGCGGGCCGAATGGCGGCTATGTTGACCGCTGCTGGTCTAAAAGGCGGCGAGATCGTAGGTTATGATACGGCAAATGAGGGCAACGCAACCCCCGACAACCAGATAGTAGTGACTACGCATGGTTTGACTTGGCAGCAGATGACACATAATGCCGATCTAACGAACGACAGAGTTCTAGTCATGAGCGACGAGTTTCATGAACGAGACCCCTTTCAAGACGTCCTTCTTGAAGAATGTCTAAGACGATGCGTACGGACGGTGATCGCCAGTGCGACAATTGATGTTGCAAGAATCGCGCACAAAGCCTCCCAGATAACTGGCAAACCTATCCCCGTGTATGATCTGCCTGGTTCTCCATTCAAGGTTGAGCAACGAGACATAGGTCAAGAGTTTTCTGCTGCTATTGTTGGACATGCACGATATGGACGTAATCAGGGTATTGAAAATGATGTCATTCTCGCTATTGTACCAAGGATAAAAGATGTATATGCAACGATGAGTCGTATTGCCAGGAAGTTGCCGGAAGGTATGTCGGTTGTGCCAGTACATGGAGATATGACGCCCGACGAACAGGCGCGCTGCTTTGTACCGAACAAACGAGGGGTAGTCGTGGTCGGTACGCCCATATTACAAACAAGCCTAACTGTCCCGAACGCAAGAGTGATGGTTGACTCTGCAAGGCAACGAGTCGGCCGTTACGTTGATGGCGTTAAATCAAACCCGATTATCATAGCGCCGCACAGTACGAGGATGCAACGGTTAGGTAGGGTAGGCAGGACGAGGGATGGAATATATGAAGTCGCAGATCATGAGGGAAGTCCCCCGCTTCCCAGAGATCGTAAGGGAAAGTTTGTTGATGCTGCCGAGTATGATGATCCGCAGATAACGGTTTCTGACCCGACTGGTTTTGTTCTCAGGTTTGCAGAACAGGGGAAAAATATGCTTGATGCAGACCTCCTAGACATGCCGCCACATTCGGCGGTAGAAAGCTCCGTCCAAAGGCTTATACAGATAGGTGCAATAGCGTCTAAAGCTAATCAGGCGCTTGGTTCGCAAGAAATAGCCTTAACCACTACTGGTGAAATGATGGCAAAGATTGCTATCGAGCCGCAATATGCAGCCATGATTGTTGAGGCTTATAAACAATCGCCAAAGCTAGCCTTGCAAATGATGGCTGCAGGTGCGGCGTGTCAAGCACAGGGTGTTGTAAACCCGGATCGTAACCAACAACTTCGATGGAGACGACTCGTGGAAGATGAAACGTACTCAGACGTATTAGCTCAGCTACAATTGTTTATCAAGGGCCTCAAGATGACAGAGGCCGAAAGACGTGATCACGCTTATATAGAAGCACGGTTTCGTAAGGCTGCCCAAATGTTTGAACGAATGGCCACTCAAATAGGTATGAGTCAAGATGACTTGGAATCGCCTAGTCCTGAAGAACACAAGCAACTACGGGCATGTATTATTGCGACAGCTCCAGAACTTTTTGTACGTAGTGGTTCATTGCACCGTGACGTTCGCGGCGAAGGAAGACGTCTATCAGACTCCAGTATCATCGGAGACTGGGAAAAACTGATTGTAGGTACACCGTTCGATCTTTTCCAGCAGAAGAAAAGCGGCGCCCTAACTCGTCACTTAATCACGCAAGGCACCTCGGCAAGTGTGTATGACCTCATCAAATACGCTCCACATCGGGTTGTGTATGAAGATAAAGATCTTGAGCTAGAAGCAGGAATCGTTCGTCAACAAAGGGCTGTTTATTTCGATAGTTTATACACAGGCCAGGTCATTACTGAGGACACACATCCATCTAGCGAGGTTTGCGATTACCTGATTCGCTCAATCGCTTCTCGTCATGCTGATGGTTATCAAGATCCCTCGATTACTGCCGTCTACGAGGTACTTGATGAGCTGCGAAGCCTTCAGGATCGGACAAGCCAAAACCTAGCCATTAAGCGAGCAGAGGAAATCATCGAAGATCAAATTAGAGCAAGGTATAGTACCGAGCTTTCCCTAGCCGAAGTAGGAAAACTGATTGATGTTGCCCTGGTCAAATCTGTCGTTAGTTTGGAAAAGCGAACAGCTATTATAGCTTCAGCTCCAGATGTTGTTACCTTCGAGATAGACGGCTTTGATTGTTGCGGCGAGGTGCTGTACCGAAGAAATAAAGCGTATATAAAATTGCCTCCGGTTGCCATGTTTAATCTCCCAGAAAGTTTTCCTGAGCTAGGCGAACGAGAGGTGTACGTGATGTTTGGCAATAATCAGCCCGTCAGTTTAGCCGATGCTCTTGCTAAGGCTCAGCGGGCTCGAGAAAAGGCCGCCAGGGTGCGTGTTGCGACCATAGGTGAGAAGGTACTAGGGGTAAAAGATGGTATTGCGACTGATCCGGAAGAAGAATCTAGAAGAACAGCAGTTGTTCTTAAGGCGGCAAACACACCCAGGTAAAACCTACTCTTCGATGAAGCCGCCAGATTGGTGAGACCAGAGTTTGGCGTACGTGCCACCGGCTGCGAGCAGCTGTTTGTGGGAGCCTTCTTCTACGACTTTGCCTTCGTCGAGCACGATGATGCGGTCCATTTTCTGAATGGTAGACAAACGGTGAGCGATGACGATGGCAGTGCGGCCTTCCATAAGTTTCCAGAGGGCGGCCTGAATGAGCACTTCACTTTCTGAATCGAGTGCTGAGGTTGCCTCGTCTAGAACTAAAATGGGGGCGTTTTTGAGCATGGCCCGGGCGATAGCAACGCGCTGCCGCTGGCCACCACTCAGTTTGACACCGCGTTCGCCGACGAGCGTGTCGTAGCCACTGGGCAGTTTCTGTATGAAGTCATGGGCGCTTGCCATTTTTGCGACACCTTCGACTGCTTCGGCCGAAGCACTATCGCGCTGACCGTACGCAATGTTTTCACGTATAGAGCGGTGGAAGAGCAGTGGTTCTTGTGGCACAAAAGCAATGCTAGAGTGTAAGTCTGACTGAGCGATGCGCGCAATGTTTTGACCGTCGATGAGTATCTCGCCGCCTTTAAGGTCAGAGAAGCGCTGTAGCAAACGCGTAAAAGTGGTTTTTCCGGAGCCACTTGGACCCACCAACCCAATTTTTTCACCTGGTTTTATGTGTAAACTAAGCCCATCAAAAATTGCATCTTTCGAACCATCGTGAGTAAATAGCACGTCTTTCCACACAATGTCGCCGCGACTAATACGGGATTCTTCGGGGTTTGGCGCATCTGCTATCTCTGGTTTAAGCGCAAGGATCTTCGTCATTTCCTCTGCGTCACCGAAAGCCCGGTTGAGCTCCTTTAGAGTGTGCTGGGCAAATTCCCATAGTCTCTGAGAAATCTGTCCAGTGTAGGTAATGGCAAGGTACATCGTTGCTACATCGGCGTGGTGATACACTATGCCGATAAGTGCGCCGATAAGTGCGGCCATTTGTATAGAAAAAGTACCAAAAGCAAAACCTATCTCACGTTTCATGCTCGCCATCATGACTGCGCGTGTACTGCTGCGGACCTTTTCGGTGACGCCTGCAAAACGTTTGTTTTCATAGGTTTCACCCGCAAAGCTTTTTATAGAGAGGACGTTTGTGATGGCGTCTGCGAGAAAGCCGGTCTGTTTGTTTTCGGCATCTGCCTCACGGGCGCGAAGCTGTCTGACTATCCGCGTGCTCAGTGAGGTAATGATGATGAAGACAACTGAAAGAGCCAGTAGGCTAAGCGCAATCAAAGGTGATCTAGGATAGATAATCACAAAAGTACACACAAACGACACGATGAGCGTGTAGATATCAAAAATCATAGTGTCTACAAAGCGAACGTACGAGCTTGCAAATTTGTTTGACTGCGAGACAAGCGACCCACCAAATCGATCTGCATGAAACCGCATGCTTTGTGAGGTGACGTGCGCAAATATACGCTGGTAAATGTCGCGCAGCACGCGCATTTCCAGTGACCACAAAAAGATTATGGCGATTCGCCAGATAAATAATCCGCCGATGAAACTAAAGCCCACATACCATACTAGCTCATGGCCAAAGCTTGCCCATAGGTCTCCTGCAATAAACTCATGGCGTGTAATTTTCGCGAGTATTTGCGAAATAAATAGTTGCGGAATGATAGCGTAGCTAATCACCGCAAGCGGTATGAAAATCAGCATGCCGGCAACAAGCCAAGGGTACAGCCACGCGTGGCTCAAAAACTCGCGGATAGTCGCGCGTATAAGTGATGGTTGTTTGGTTGATTTTTTCATGAGACCAGCCCTCCTAAGTGCCGATCGAAACTCTTTTGAAGCCTAGAAGACTAAAGTTTGTGAAGTAGTACAGCGTTTTAAATTATTGAAGTTACTTAAGAGACAAACGTATAGGCGGCGCCTGCACGGATGCCTGTAGAGTTAGAGGTGAACATTTTACCAAAGCGCCTTTCCTTTACATTTGTAATTACTACAACTTTATCACCTCTGTTTTATAAAAGCAATACCAAAATGAAGTAAAATTCACCGAAGTAAAAGTGTAGTCCCAGGTGAAAAACGAAAAATGCGCTATACTATATTTTATGCAAAAAGTGCTACTGTACTACAAATTTACGCCGGTGAAAGACCCGGAAATGTTAAGGCTATGGCAAAAGACGCTGTGTGATTCGCTGAACTTACGTGGGCGGGTACTCGTGAGCGAGCAGGGCATAAACGGCACTCTTGGCGGAGACGTGGAAGACTTGAAGGCGTACGTGCGTAAAACCAAAGAGTTCCCCGGCTTTAAAGACATTTTATGGAAATGGAGCGAAGGTGGCCGTGATAATTTTCCGCGTATGCAGGTGAAGGTGAAGCCGGAGCTTGTAGCCTTTGCGTCATGGAAAGATGTAAAGATCGATGAAAAAGGCGTGGTCGGTGGCGGTCCGCACCTGAAGCCGCACCAGGTGAATGAAATGGTTGAAAAGTATGGCGACGACGTGGTGTTTTTTGACGGACGCAATAAGTACGAGGCGGCTGTTGGGCGTTTTAAAAATGCTGTGGTGCCAGAGACCCGTACCTCACGTGACTTTATACCTGAGCTTGAAAGCGGCAAGTACGATAACCTCAAAAAGAAAAAAGTCATCACCTACTGCACCGGCGGCGTGCGCTGCGAACTCTTAAGCGCCATGATGAAACAGCGTGGATTTGAAGATGTCTACCAAATAGACGGTGGTATCGTTAAGTACGGCGAAGCGTACGGGGACGATGGGCTCTGGGAGGGAAACCTCTATGTGTTTGATGGCCGAATGGGCATGGATTTCACTCCGGATGCCAAAACCATCGGTGTTTGCATTCACTGCGGAGGAAAAACAAGTAATTACGAAAACTGTGCCAACCCTGCCTGCAACGATCTTGTTCTTATCTGCGAAACCTGCAAACGTGACCCCGCAAAACTCTTCCACACCACTGCCTGCGAATCAAAAACTCAGTCAGTTAACAAGTAAGCTACCGGATGCCGCATATACATACTGCACCTGGACAGCATGATATGACGGTGAGTGCGTACGTGGTTCGGCATGTTAATGGTGAGTGGTTCTGTCTGGTGCATATCCACAAAAAAATTGATATGCTGATGCAGATTGGTGGGCATATCGATCTTGATCAAACTCCATGGCAGGCGCTTGCAGCGGAACTTCGCGAAGAGACGGGCTATGAACTTGCGGAAGTTTCGGTTTTACAACCATTCGCGGGCGTGCCAGAGATTACAGACGCTGTCGTACACCCGGCTCCGCTGCTGATGAACACGCATGATGTCGGGGGCGGTCACTACCACTCGGACACCTGCTATGCGTTTGTGGCGACCGCAGAGCCAAAGGGCGCGCTGGCCGAAAACGAGTCAGCGGACTTACGGTGGCTTACCCTAGCTGAACTGCAAGATGCGTCGAAAAATGGTGAAGCGCTGCAAGATACGGTCGAAATCTACACATATTTGCTCGCGCATCTCGAAAATCTGACTCTGGTCTCAGCTAGCTCATTTTCACTCGCTAAACCAACGAAAGGTATTACCTACAAACGATGACAAAGTACTATTTCACTCGGCACGGCGAAAGCCAGGCAAATGTTGACCGAATTTTTGCTGGTGCGGCTGAGTCGCCGCTGACTGAAACAGGCCGTTTGGGGGCGCAAGCGGAGGGTGAGCGACTGGCCCGCGAAGGACAGGTGTTTGACCTGATACTCAGCTCACCGCTCAGCAGAGCAGTGGACACAGCCAAATTAATTGCTGCTGCACTAGAGTACCCAACGGAAAATATTGTGATCGAGCCGCTACTACATGAGCGCGATTTCGGCAGTCTAGTAGGTAAGTCGTGGGACATTGTGTCTGATGAGTCTTCTGAGATGATTGTCGAGGCGGGCGGAGAAAGTGTAGACCAGCTTGCTGAGCGGGTACGGCTTTCGTTACAAAATGTGCGCGCACTCGCTGATGGGAAAGACTCCGTCTTGATCGTTGGTCACGGAACATGGTACCAAATGGCAGTCGCGCTTCTCAGAGGCAAAGAGCCTACTTCATTTCTTGAGGTACATGGCATAGCAAACAACAAGGTTGTAGAGTTAGAGTTATGAAGTTATCGCGATGTTCAACAAACCAGGTGGTGTATGTGCCGGGGCTGGGCGGATCGTTTGACTGGCTTCGGCGGCTGACGCTATGGACGTGGCCGTTGCAAATCGGTGCCAAGGTACACTTCGCGCCTATGAATTGGGACGACGCTGCAGAAACTGCCGAGCAAAAATACGAGCGGCTAGTGGGGATACTTCGGAAGGTTCCAAACGGAAAGTGTGTGGTTGTAGCCGAAAGCGCCGGTGGTAGCATGGGTGTGCGTGCTTTCACCGAGCTACCTGAGATCGTCACAAAACTAGTTACCGTTTGCGGGAAAAATCGTGGCGCTAGCTCCATAACAGCCCGTTATGATATGCGTTATCCCGCGCTCAAATCTGCCGTCATGTGTGCAGAACAGGGATTTTCAGAGTTAGATCATTCACGTAAAAAATCAATAACATGTCTCTACAGCCCGGGCGACAAGCTGCTTCGCTCGCACGATACGACGCTGCCGGACTGTCTTAATCTATCAATTGGGCATGAAGGTCACGGCCGAACTATATGGAAGCTACTGCTGATGCCTCGTAGCCACTCATTCGCAAAAATAGTAAAATCAGATATACAATGAAAGCTCTCAAAATATTCAGACTGCGAAGATTTGGTGACCCGATTTTGCGGCAAAAGGCTCGGAAGCTTACACCAGCAGAAATCAAATCAAGTGAAATCCAGACGCTCATAACAGATATACGAAAAACAAATGAAGTGAAACAATATGGCGTAGGTCTCGCTGCGCCGCAAGTTGGCGTGAGTGTGGCGCTGAGCATTATCGGCATAAAAGCGACGCCCACTCGTCCGAGTCTTAAACCATTTAATGCAGTCATTATAAATCCTAGTTACGAAGGCATCGGACGTCGCATGGGCATGTGGGAAGGTTGCCAAAGCTCGGGCACAGGCAGTAATACACTGTACGGCAAAGCGCTTAGGTACAAGCGAATCCGTGCTACTTGGCTTGACGAAAACAGCAAAAGCCATGACGAGGAGTTAAGCGGCTTTGTTGCCCATGTGTTCCAGCACGAAACTGACCACCTAAACGGCATACTGTTTGTGGATAGGGTGCATGACACTCGCAGCTATATGCTCGCAAGTGAATACCGTAAGTACGCAAACCAAGTTCGTTAAGCCGTAAAGCGCATGCTATACTAGCCGCAACTATGAAACAGTTTCGTGCCGTACTGCTAAACACCATGCTCGCCAATGTAACGACGAGTTACTTGTGGTTTGCGCTGACTTTTTGGGCATATCTCGAAACAAAGTCAGTGCTGGCAACAGGCATTATCGGTGGGTCATATATGCTGCTGATGGCCGTTTTTGGACTGGTTTTTGGTACCTATGTTGACCATCATAAGAAAAAAAGAGCGATGGTGCTTTCGAGCACAGTGACGCTTGTGATGTTTACGCTCGCGGCTCTGCTGTACGCGGCGGTGGGCGAAAACAGGCTGGCTGACTTGCATAGTCCGCTCTTTTGGATATTTATAATCGTCGTGCTTGCCGGTGGGGTGATAGAAAACATGCGAAACATTGCCCTTAGCACTACCGTGACGCTGCTGGTCCCTAAGGACGACCACGACAAAGCCAACGGCATGGTAGGTGCAGCACAAGGGATCGGCTTTATCGTAACGAGTGCGCTCAGTGGTCTTTCTATAGGTTTGCTCGGTCTCGGTAGGACACTCGCTATTGCGCTTGTTTTGACGGTGCTGGCTTTTGTGCACCTGGTGTTTTTTGTAGATATTCCTGAGAAAAAGTTAGTACACGATCCAGCTCTTGATGCTAAAAAAGTTGATATAAAAGGAGCCATGAAAGCAATCCGCGCTGTACCTGGTTTGCTGGCACTCATCTTTTTCTCGACGTTCAACAACTTGATTGGCGGCGTCTATATGGCACTCATGGACCCCTATGGCCTCACGCTTTTTAATGTTGAGCAGTGGGGGGCGGTCTTTGCAGTAGCGGGTACCGGCTTTGTGGTAGGCGGACTGCTCATTGCCAAGTGGGGGCTAGGCAAAAAACCGCTGCGGACTTTGCTGCAGATGCTGCTCGTCATGGGTTTGCTCGGCGCACTCTTTACTATTCGCGAGTTGTGGTGGCTGTATGCGCTCGGCATTTGGCTCTATATGTGTATCATTCCATATGTAGAAGCAGCAGAACAAACCATTATCCAGCGAGTCGTACCCCTGAAGCAGCAGGGCAGGGTCTTTGGGTTTGCGCAGAGTGTTGAGGCCGCCGCCGCACCGATTACCGCGTTTATGATCGCACCGCTCGCTCAGTTCTATATCATTCCCTACGCCAACTCCGAACGAGGCAGCAAAGAGCTCGCTGGATTACTTGGTCACGGCGAGGTACGTGGTATCGCACTTGTATTTTTGCTCGCCGGACTATGCATGATTTTGTTGACACTTTTAGCTTTTCGTTCAAAGGCATATCGAGTACTAGGCAGCACCTACCAAAAATCGTAAACTGAATGACTTGGTTGATTCGCCATGATCTGTCACAATGAGGATATAATAGTAATTAACCCCAACTCGACCTAAGCCCCCAGCAATAACACCTTAGGCACCCGAATCTGTGGCTTCTTTGGCTGTAATTGGTAGGCTATTAATCCGGCTAATAGGTTGACGCTGAAGTTTGTAAGGCTCCTATGCCGGCTATGCTCAATCTGTTCGTTGTTCTTCAGATGATCATTGACGGTCTCGATGATGAATCGTTTCCGCAGCATCAGTTTGTCCCAGAGCGGCAGCAGGCGTTGTCTCATATTGCGCCGGATATTCGTCACCAGCTGTAAGCCTTGTGGCCACAGCTGCTCAAAGAGCTCTTTCGAGAGATATCCTTTGTCCCCAAACAGCTTGCCGCGCAGTCCCTTAGTAAGACCAGCGACCACCGTCTTATTGGCGTCTGACACATTACCGGGTGTCAGGCGAATGGCAAGCAGTTCACCACGGTCATTGACCACGAGGTGCAGCTTGAATCCGAAGAACCAGCCTTCGGATGTGTGACCCCTAGTCGCACTGCCTGCGAATACCTTGTGCCGATTGATCCGCAGATTACTGCAAACCACGATGCTGGTACTGTCGATGAATTGGATACCGGTTTTTGCGCTGAGGCTACACAGCCACAGCAGGCAATGACCCAAAGGGACAAGACTACTGCCCATAAGCTCTAGGAAACGAGTGTAGCTGACCGCTTCAGGGAAGCAGCTTGCCACAAAGCCCGACCCGAGCACTTCTTGTTCATAGTACCATTTGAACATACGGTAGCCACTCTGATGAAAGAAGATAGTGACCGTGAGTATCTCCGATAAGGACATACGAGAGGTAGTCCGTCGCTGTTTCAAGCCGCTGTCAAGTAATGACTGCTGCCACTGCGGTTCATATTCCTTGCAGAATTCATCAATAAGGTAAAATAGGGTTACCAGCTTCATATATGAGCCTCCTTTTGTTTGTTTTGTTGGTTACA
>CAYMUP010000004.1:0-50173 GCA_964393815.1 uncultured Candidatus Saccharibacteria bacterium
CTTAAGAAAGGATTTAAACAAATGGGTAAAATAATTGGAATCGACCTCGGTACCACTAACAGCGCTATGGCTGTCATGCAGTCCGGCAAAGCTGAAATTATTGCCAACTCTGAGGGTAATCGCACGACGCCATCAGTAGTTGCGGTTAACAAAAAGGGTGAACGTTTGGTGGGCCAGATTGCTCGCCGCCAGCAGGTAACCAATCCCAGAGACACTATTTATGAGGTAAAGCGCCTCATCGGCCGTGGTTTTAACGACAAAGAAGTTCAGCGCGACTTAAAGCTTATGGGCTACAAGATCGTCAAGAGCGGTAACAGCACCAAGGTTGAGATGGCGGGCAAAGAATATAGCCCTGAAGAAGTCAGCGCGATGATCCTGGGTAAACTCAAGGCCGACGCCGAAGCGTTCCTCGGCGAACCAGTGACCGAAGCGGTCATAACCGTACCGGCTTACTTTGACGACTCTCAGCGTCACGCTACCAAAGACGCTGGTAAGATTGCCGGGTTAGAGGTCAAGCGTATCATCAACGAGCCAACTGCTGCAGCGCTAGCGTACGGGCTAGATAAAAAGAAAGCCGACGAAAAAATCGTTGTCTACGACCTCGGTGGGGGTACCTTTGATGTCAGCGTACTCGAGCTGGGCGACGGCGTATTTGAGGTGAAAAGCACAAACGGCGACACGCACCTCGGCGGCGCCGACTTTGACCGCGTCATCGTCAACTACTTTGCCGACGAGTTTAAAAAAGAGCATGGCATAGACATCCGCGAAGACAATGCCGCTATGCAGCGTCTGCGCGACGAAGCCGAAAAAGCCAAGATCGAACTCAGTACCGCGCAAGAGGTCGACATTAACCTGCCGTTTCTCACTGCCGATGCCGACGGACCAAAACACTTTGAGCACAAACTAACTCGCGCCAAATTGGAAGACTTGGTCGGTGAACTTATCGACAAAACTGCTATCCCGTGTGAGAAAGCCCTAAAAGACGCCGGCCTCAAGGCTAGTGATATCGATAGCATCGTTCTCGTTGGTGGTATGACCCGCATGCCAGCCGTGGTCGAAAAGGTCAAGAAAATCTTTGGCAAAGACCCCATGAAGGGTGTGAACCCAGACGAAGTCGTCGCTGTTGGCGCAGCCATCCAAGGTGGCGTGCTCCAAGGGGATGTCAAAGATGTGTTACTGCTAGACGTGACCCCACTTTCACTCGGTATCGAGACGATGGGCGGCGTTATGACTCGCCTGATTGAACGCAACACCACTATCCCGACCAGCAAATCCGAAGTGTTCTCGACAGCGGCCGACAACCAGCCTCAGGTGGAAGTGCACGTGCTGCAGGGCGAACGCGAAATGGCTGAGGGCAACAAGAGCCTCGGGCGCTTCGTGCTTGACGGCATTCCACCAGCGCCACGCGGCATTCCCCAGATCGAAGTGACCTTCAACATCGACGCCAATGGTATTTTAAATGTCACTGCTAAGGACAAGGGCAGCGGCAAAGAGCAGAATATCACCATCCAGGGGTCTGGCTCACTCGACAAAGACGAGGTTGAGAAAATGGCCAAAGAAGCCGAGGCTCACGCCGAAGAGGACAAAGCGCGCAAAGAAGCGGTCGAAGCACGCAATCACCTCGATAGCGCTGTTTACCAGGCTGAGAAACTGAAGGGTGAAGACAAAGTCACCGAAGACGACAAAAAAGCCATCGACGAAGCGGTTGAAAAAGCCAAGAAAGTTGTGGCCGACGACAAAGCGTCCAAAGAAGATATCGAAACAGCGACCAAAGAGCTGAACGACGTCCTCATGCCCATCGGCGCCAAGATGTACGAAAGCGCCCAGGCAGAGGCTCCAAGTGAAACCCCATCTGAAGAATCGTCATCCGAGACGAAAAAGGACAAAAAAGGCGACAACCCAATAGAAGGCGAAGTCGTCGACGAAAAATAGATGATACTAAAAAGGGCGCTATAAGCGCCCTTTTTAGTAGTACACAACTCTATTGTCATTCCAGCACATGCTGAGTCTAAAAAAATGATAGATTTACTTATAATTATCCGAGACTCTATAACCTCCGGGCCAGGCCTGTTCTTCTCAGGAATTATCGCGTCAGGTCTTGGTTATATTGCTACAAATTTCTTCATTCTTCCCTATCGGCGCTTCAAAGAAACTAAGGCAAAGATTGGTCGCGAGCTACTGTATTACGCGCACGCAATTACAAGCCCGCAAAGTGGCTTGCTTGCCGATGAAGCGCAGCCTGTTATCAGGCGCCTAGCCGTGGAGCTAGAGGAAAAGTATCTATTACTACCCATGAAAAGACTTGTTCCTATGTTAATCCCAAGTAAGAAAGACGTTAAAGAAGCAAAAGGGTCCCTTATTCGTATTTCGAATAATTTGCGACGTATAGAATCCGTTGATATGAATTTAAAAGATTTGCAACAGATTTATACAAATCTTAACATTAATGAGCTAGAAGAAAGACATAACCTTAAGTATGCCGCAGCAAAAGAAATGAAACGTGTACTTGAAGGTAAAGTATAAAGGTCTCAGTTTAAAATAAGAGAGGGGTACAAGCAATAGAGATTGCATCTTAATAAACTATTGACAAATATTGGAATAGGTATATAATTATAAATATATGAAGATCATGAGTTACAACTGCTTTGAAGGAGCGGCTAGTACTCGTGACACTCTTTTTGAAATCATTGAACACGAAAGCCCTGATGTATTGCAGCTGCAGGAGATCAACGGCTGGGGGGAAGGCAGCCCGAATACGCTAGAAAATCTGGCAGCGCAGGCCGGGTTTCAGGGCATAGCGTATGGTGATAGCAATACCCGTTTCAAGCTAGGCACTCTGACGCGGCAGCCAATGATAAACGCGGAAGTGTTGCGAGAAGGTTTCTGGCACTGCGCTGTTCATACTGCTATTCCATTTGGTAAGGACGATCAGCTTCAACTTTGGAATGTACACTTAAATCCCCGTTTCGAAGACGACCGACTGCCTGAAGTAGAGCAGATTATCGATCAAATAGATCCTGATTCCTACGCGGTCATCACGGGCGATCTCAATAGTCTTGCTCGCGATCACGCTTACCCAGGTGATCTTGTCAGTGCGGTCACTGCTTAACGACTACACAAATTCGGTACTGGACGACTCAGGCACGAGGTAACCGATGCGCTGCTAAATGCTGGCTTCGTCGATGTAGGCGCACATTACCCGTGGCAGAGCACTGTGCCTACCCCGGCCAACAAAGACGCTGCACATGCTGCCGAGCTCCGCCTCGACTATGCCTTTACTACGCCCAAGCTTGCCCGTCTCGTCACTAGCTACCAGGTGCTGAAAGATGAAAGTACTGATAGAGCATCTGACCACTATCCAATTTGCATCGCACTATAGTTTTAGTCAATTTTAGGGTCCATTCGTGCACCTGTGCGTGAGGATTGTGGGTGCGGCTGGTGGAACCGCGGCGGTAGAGTAGGAGTGACATGCCGAAAGATATAAACAAAAAGATGCTCTTACTATCATTGTGCTCAGGCTGCTTGGCAGTTGGCGACTTATCGCCGTGCTGTACGTGTTTAACTTCATGCTCTGCGCCTGGCTCTATGCCTCAGTCGAGCAGCACCCGTTTTTCAACTCGTTGTGGTGGACGACTGTCACGTGGTACACCATCGGCTACGGCGATATGTACCCGCTGACACACCACGGTAAAATGATCGCCATGTATACCATAGTTAGCTCCCACGTTCTCATCATCTTGCTGACGGCCAACTTTGTTTCACGCGTCAGCCGGGCGCGTAAAGTCTATCAGCAGTGGCAACAAAACACGGGTGAGCGTGTCGCCGACGAGGAAACTGACGTCGCGGCGATTATCTCATAGCAAATATTGCAATACATTTGGGAATAATGTTTAATACACCCTAATGAAAACTGGTGCAGATGTCATTGAAGCCTGCGAGGCACATTATAGAAAGATGGCGGAGACGTACACGGGCGCAGTCCGCTCATATGATGGTGGAACTGGTGAGTCCTGGTCCTGGCAACTTGGCAGCCGGGCTGTGTACTATGCTCGAGATGATGTGTCAGGATTACGCATGATGCAGGCTTTAGAAATCACTGAGGGTGAAGGTGTCACGGGGAGGCAATATATTTTTGACGGGACGGGGGTTTATAGGGTTATCGCTCTGGCGCTTACGAGTCGCGAGCTAGAACAGCCGGGGCTATCAGAGTATGTTCTTCAGTTGCATCGTTTTGAAGCTGAACTGACGGGCGGGTTGAAAATCACCGATGAGATTATGGCTCAGTTCCAAGAGGAGCTGCTTCGGCCGATTGTGGCAGAGCAATAGATTTTTCGGTGGTCCAGTGCCACTGCTAGCCGCGTGATACAGGGCAGGCTGTTTCATCTTTGAAAGCGGTTATGTATAGTGTAAGGAAGAGAACTAACCAAAGGAGATGATACATGGGGCTCCTTCTACTTATCTTAGCTGGCTTGCTGCTATGGTATGTCAGCAGTTCGACACGTAAAAATGCCGAGAAAGCAACTGCCCAGCGGATCAATCAGCAGTGGGTTGACTATCTCGCCGGATACATAAACCTTTCGACCAAACCGGCCGAAAAAGCACTGCTTGGCAAAATGCTTGCCGACCTTACTGCACAAGGGATGCCTTGGCCGACTGCGCAGCTTCCTGACGAGAACGGCGAGACAATAGAGTCACGCTATCAGGCAGTCGGTACGCCGGTGCGGTCAGCAGTTGCAGTGCCAGCAGAAGCGACTACGGCGGCGATGGCAAATGGCGCCCAGGGCTGGACGCTCCCAGACCAATCTGTAGCAAGTTATGCGGCCCCACAACCACAACAAAAAGCAAAAGTTGAGCTGGATAACACAACGATTCTTCTTTACTTTGGCGCATTTCTTTTTGTAGCCGCAGCAGGACTCTTTGTGGCGTTTGGAGGAGCGAGCGGCGGACTTAGAACAGCGACTGTACTTGCGGTGGCGCTAGCTTTTTACTTTGGTGGTTTTTGGCTTCACGACAATCGACCTAAACTACGGGTTGCGGCACTGACCTTTGTTGGCATCGGCATAGCGCTCGCCCCACTTGTTGGGGTAGCGGCGTATGCATACCTGTTTAAAGAGCATGGGAGTGTGGTGTGGTTTATAACTTCTGCCTTTTGTCTTGGTCTGTATGGGCTTGCGCTCCAAAAATTGCGCCATCCGCTACTGGAGTACATACTCATCGGTACATTTGTCTCGCTGTTTGAATCTGCAGTTTCTATCATGGACGGGCCAGCTTATTACTACGGCTGGATGCTGGCAGCCTGCGGTCTTTTGCTAAAAGCCTGGTCGTTACTGAGGGGCTGGAAACCTGGTCTTGACACTTCTCCGGGAGTGAGCGCACATGTGCTTATGCCCGTTTCGCTCTTTGCGGCTCTCTATATGGTACCGCAGTACGGGGTGTTTCAACTTGGCGTGGCGCTTTTGCTCGCGGCTGCTTTTTATGGCCTACACGCATGGCAGGTAGTGGCCGACCGAGAAGTTGCTGCAGTCGGTTCACACGTGTTACTTCTAGCGTCTGCGACCAGCTTTGCTTATAGCCATCGTCACGACGTTACCGATGTTGCACTGGTGCTGCTTGTTTTTGCTGGTGTCCAAACAATGCTTACTTTGCTCCTAAATCCTGAAGGGAAACTCGTTAGAAATGCCGCATCTGTTGGACTCGCGACCGCCACCGTAGCAGCTCTTTTTGCGCTACCCTTGCCACGACTAACACTTTTTTCGGTTACCGTTCTTGCTGCCTCAAGTGCGGTAACGTGGCTACGACAGCACAGAGTCGATGCTTATGAAGTCGGTAGCACAGCGCTCTTAGCGGGAGTGTTTATATATGTATTTATGGTGCGCGATTTTGCCGACCTAAACGTTAGCAAAGAAGTTCTCATCGCTTTGCTTGGTGGGATTACCCTGCTACAGCTCGTAGTTTTTTGGGGCGCGAAATCATCTCGTTACGACACGCCGCTGTGGCGACTTGCTTTTCGATATGTACTCATCAGTGGACTGGCGGTTGGTTTTGTTGTGGCCTGTTTTATTGGGGCATGGTGGGCAGTCGGTGCGGGAGTGGTTTCGGCGCTGATTGCATTAGTCTTGTCTCGCCCAGACCCACAAGATCAACTATGGCTGAGTGTCGCAAGTCTTTGTTTAACACTCCCCATTTTTGTAACGTGGCAAAATCCTGCAGCGTTTATGGCCGCTACAACGCTTGCTGTAGTAGGGCATGTCGGGTTAGTTCTTTCGCACAGACTTGAGCTTAGTCGGTGGCTCGGCACTGGTGCTTGGCTGGCGCTGCCTGTAGCAATCGCTCACCAATGGACTCAGCTGAGTAACGCCAAGTGGTATGCTGGCGCGTTCTTAGGGACAACCTTAGGACTCATTGTCGCAAGAGGTATCGCGCAGCATAAAATCGGCAGGTTACCCACGACAATTGCTGAACTCGAACGGCGACTTAAAACTGACAGCATGTCGTACGTGTATGGGTATGTTGCCTCAAGCTTGATTTCGCTTGGAGCATCTTTTGCTGCACCACGGTTTATGCCTGCTATCATAGCTGGACTGCTCGGTGTACTGGTGTATATAGTTGCGCTTAAGGTTGAAAAGCAGCCAGAACTGCTCGGTCTCTTGCCGCTTCTTGCCCAAGTTGGCTTATGGGGGACATATGAAACTCGTAGGGAAATAGCAGGCTACGGGCTTTTGTCGACGACAATTGCCGCAGCGGCTTTTGTCTTTGGCGCGCAGCTACGTAGCAAAGCGGCTAGGGCTATCCAACTTGTTGCGCTTGCAACGCTTTATATCACGCCATCTCTAGCGCTAGGGGGAATTAATGTGTGGGTACTTCCGGTAGGGCTTTTCTGTGCGGCGCTCGCTACTTTGTATACCGTGTGGAAACGGCCGCAAGAAGAGCGCGAGCTGGCCGGTGGGCTTATGCTCGTCGCTGTGCTGTGGTTTTTGTATTACCACGGCATACAGAACACGCAGGTGCATACTCATCTTATTGCTACCCTTTTTGGCCTGTACGCATACTGGCGACATAGACGAGGTGATGATGCGGGGAAGCATGGCTACATCGTGGCAATGCTTTCTGTGGCTACAATACCCCTCGCTGCACAGGCGATGTCTGGTCAGGCTGGAGGACTTTACGGCGTTTGGCTCATTGGTGAGCAGGTAGCGATCATGCTACTTGGCATGATTATGCGCGATAGTTTTGTGGTGAGATGGGGCCTTTATGTCGCGATTGCAGCTGTGCTCTACCAACTACGTAACCTTGGGTGGGCGATGGTGGCGGTACTGGCCATTTTCCTCATCGGCCTCGCGCTCTACCGTCTGCAACGGAGTGATCCCCCAGACCAGAGCCAACCTCCACGCTCCTAATTTCACCTGGGATGGGTTTTTAACTGAGGCAAGCTTCACTTGGTTTGAATTTAGGTATACTGAAAGCTAGAGGACGGCGGAGGAGGAGCCGTGGGCGTCTACTTTGTGGTTTTTGATGACAACGAGGACGATGAGCGCGGCAAGGAAAGCTAGCAAAGCACCGACTTTAAGCCCGTTTTGGTAGCCGTGTACCTGCGCGACGAGTGGATCAAGGCGTGCCGCTAAGTGACCTTTCACGGAGGTGAAAGCGACGGCAGAGATAATGGCGAGCCCAATGGCGCCCCCGACTTGCTGAGAAGTGTTTAAAATGCCGGCTGCCAGCCCAGAAAAGTGCTTTGGTACGCCTGAGGTTGCGGCGAGCGTACCAGACACAAAGGTGAGCCCCATACCGAGGGCGCAGAGCGCTAAGCCAGGGAAAACATTTGCCCAGTAGGTACCGCCGACTTTCATGATCTGGCTGATGGTGAAAAGTCCGGTCGCAAGTATCAATGGGCCCGCGAGCATGAATGGTTTGTAGCCAAATTTGCCGACTAGATTAGACACCACGGCAGATGTTGCGCCAATGATGATGGTGATAGGCAGGAAAGACACACCAGCTTTGATGGGGGAATAGCCCAGCACGTTTTGGAGGTATAGCGTCATGAAAAAGAACATCGAGAAAAGGCTACAGGCGATACCGAGAAAGGCGAGGTTACCGCCAGCGACGTTACGGATCTTAAAGACCTCGAGCGGCATAAGCGGCTCTTTGGTTCGGCGTTCGTTGAGTACGAAAAGAACAAGCAAAGCAGCACCAGCGGCGATGAAGCCCCAGACTTTACCCGAACCCCAACCGTCTGTCGGTGCGCACGACAGACCGTACACCAGCGACATAAGACCAGTGGTGGCAAACAGAGCACCAAGTACGTCGAGCTTAGGTCGCTTGGTTTCTTCGCCAAGGTGAGCAGGAATAAGGCTGAGCGACATCATGGCCACGATAAGCCCGATGGGTACGTTCACAAAAAAGTTCCAGCGCCAGTTTAAGTACTCAGTAAATATACCGCCGAGCAAACCGCCAACTGCGCCACCACCAGCGGCCACACCGCCCCAGACTCCCATCGCCTTGTTACGCTCTTTACCTTCCTTAAACTCAGAAAGTACGATAGAAAGCGCCACAGGGGACATAAGCGCGCCAGTCACTCCCTGGATAGCGCGAGCAATAATTAACTGAGCTTCGGTTTGAGCCAGACCACAGAGCAGAGAAGCGGCCGAAAAAAGCAGGACTGCGGCGGTAAAAAGCTTTTTGCGCCCAAAAATATCAGCTGCTCGACCACCGAGTAGCAGCAACCCACCAAAAGTGAGCGTGTAGGCCGTGACAACCCACTGCAGGTTATTTGGTGAAAAGTGCAAATCTTTGGCAAGTGATGGTAAGGCGACATTGACGATAGAGACATCAAGCACCACCATAAACTGGGCAATAGCTAAGAGGGCAAGCACTGCCCATTTGTTTTCTGAATGTTTCTCTAGTTTTCGGTGCAAATGTTTCATCGAAAGCTCCGTTAAAGTTAGTGATAAATATCACATATAGTGTACCAGGTATAAGAGGTAAAGACAATGCATTTTTAGCACTCTAGACATTTGAGTGCTAAAAAGGTACAATTTATAAACAATGTCAAAACGTGATTACTACGAAGTGCTTGGCGTGGCAAAAGGCGCCTCGGCTGATGAAATAAAAAAGGCTTTCCGCCGGAAAGCCGTCGAGCTGCATCCTGACAAACAGGGCGGCGACGAGGCGAAGTTTAAAGAAGTAAATGAAGCCTACGAGGTGCTCAAAGACCAGAGTAAGCGTCAGCGCTACGACCAGTTTGGCCATGCCGGGGTAGGAGGTGCGAGCAACGGTGGTGGTAACCCATTTGGCGGCTACGGCGGCGAGTGGAGTGGCCAAAACGTTAACTTTGACTTTGGTGATCTCGGCCTCGGCGATATATTTGGCAGTTTTTTTGGTGGTGGCGCCCAGCATGGTGGTGCTCGGCAGACGCGAGGCAACGATGTTGAGACCAGGGTAGAAATCAGCTTCGAACAGGCTGTTTTTGGTACTGAAGTAGACCTCAAATTAAACCTTGATGACACCTGTGAACACTGCAAAGGCACCACCGTAGAACCAGGCCATGAGCTTAAAACTTGTGAGACGTGTAAGGGTAATGGGCAAGTAGTTACTGCAGTCCGAACTATATTTGGCAACATACAGCAAGCCGCCGTTTGCCCAGATTGCAAAGGCCGGGGTAAGGTGCCAGAAAAAGTCTGTAGCGTTTGCCGCGGCTCCGGCACGCAGCGCAAAAGCCAAACGGTGCAGCTCAAAATCCCCGCCGGCATCGATGACGGTGCAACCATTCGCTTGCGAGAGCACGGCGAAGCAGTGGCAAATGGCCCCAAGGGCGACCTCTATGTCCACATCCGCGTCAAAGCTCACAAACGCTTCACGCGCGAAGGCGACCTTATACTCAGCGAAGAGCACATCGGCATGGTAGACGCAGCACTCGGCACCGAAATAGAAGTCGATACGGTCGATGGCCTCGTGCGCATGAAAGTACCAGCCGGCACACAGAGTGGGAGCGACTTTAAGCTTTCTGCCCACGGCGTCCCACACATGCGCAGCGAATCTCGCGGTGCTCACATTGTAACTATCGTCGTTGACACTCCCACAAACCTCAGTCGTGACCAGCGAAACCTGCTTGAGCAATTCCGCACAACCCCACCCAAAAAACGCGGCATATTTTAGTAATTGCACTGGTTTCCTCAAGGCTTGCAAAGTCTCGGCCTCCCAAGCATAATAGCTAGTAACATGCTTAAGCTAAAAAATAATCAACGTGGGCTCATAACGATGGAGCTGGTGCTGCTCATCATCATGGCCGCGGTAGTCTATCTCGTCTACAAAAAAGTCCAATCCGCGCAACAATAATTTGCGACCCGAAGCAAGAACTGAGACAATGCTTGCTATGAGCAAGCGAATACTGATAATAGCTTCTGCGGAAGAATCCGACCCAACCAGGATTAAAATCAATGATGACTTTGTCGCTAACCTGCAAGAGAAGTTAGGGAGTGACGTAAAGCTAGAGTGGCACAATTACCGTGATTTACTTATAGAGTTTCACACCAACAAGATAGAGGTTTCGGTGCTTTCTACTAGGGAGTCGCTGTCAGTGTTTGATTTTGTGTATTTCAAATCCTTTTTTCGCTATTCGGAGCACGCGGCGGCGGTTGCCGCGTATCTGGATCGACATGAAATCCCCTATGTCTGCACTGAACTGAGAAATCACATTGCGCTTACGAAAGTAACTCAGTTTACGCGACTGGCCCAGGCGGGTATACCGATTGCAAAGACGGTGTTTATGCACCCAACTGCCTACCGCAAGAACTTCGCGATGCTTGAGCAAAAACTTGGTCTGCCATTTATCTTTAAGTCTACCGATGGGAGTGGGGGAGACGAAAACTACCTGATCGAGACCGAGGTTGAGCTACAAAAGGCTCTAGATGATTACCCAGAGCTTCATTTTGTGGCTCAAAACTTTATAGCCAACGACAGCGACCTTAGGGTGCTGATCGTCGGCGGAGAGATCAAGCTGATTATTAAAAGGACAAGGGCGGGCGATTCGCATCTCAACAACACCTCTCAGGGCGGCGCAGCAGAAATTTTGCCCCTAGATCAACTGCCGAGCGAACACCAAGCCATTGCACTTTCGGCGGCTCGAATCATGAATAGGGAGGTGGCTGGTGTGGACCTGATGTTCGAGGGTGGGACAGGAGATCCATATGTGTTAGAGGTCAATGCAAGCCCGCAGATCGGCAGTGGGGCGTTTATGGAAGAAAAAGTGGATATATATTGCAATTATTTTAGAAATGTGGTAAAATAGATAGGTATCATAAACTGAGAAATCTATGGCTACTGAAAAAATAACTATTGGACCATCTGAACTTCTGTCATTCCCAGAGATAGAACTGGAAGCGGTGCCTGCGCGTGTAGACACCGGCGCCCGGACCTCTACTATTTGGGCGTCTAACATTCAGGAGCAAGAAGGCACGCTCAGCTACACGCTTTTTGATTCTACCAATGACCTCCATACCGGCAGGATCATAACCACTGACCATTTTACGAAGCTTGTCGTGACGCCTTCAAATGGCATTGCCGAGGAAAGATATGTCGTGAAACTGTTGGTAGTTTTTGCAGGCAAGCGGATCCGTGCCTCATTTACGCTTGCAAATCGCTCAACGCAGTCATACCCGGTACTGGTTGGCCGCAATGTGCTGAGAGGGAAGTTTATCGTCGATGTGAGCCGCAAAGAACTGTTCGATGATGAAACGGACAAAGCTAAAGAACTTGAAAAAGGCTTCATGCAAGCGCAGCTGGCAAAAGCTGCCAAGCAAAGTCATCCGCACAGCTCCTTGCACATTGCGATCTTGTCCAAAGGGGCGGCAAATTATACGACGAAGCGGCTCAAAGAAGTAGCAATGGCTCGAGGACATGACGTGCGCGTCGTCAATTACGCCAAATGCTACATGACCATGGAAAAGGGCAAGCCAGTTGTCTACTACAATGGCAAAGAGCTACCCAAGTTTGACGTCGTTATCCCGCGGATTGCCCAGAGCTATACTAAGTATGGTACCGCAGTGGTGCGTCAGTTTGAGATGCAGGGCATATACAGTACTGCGAGCTCTATTGCTATCAACCGTTCACGCGATAAATTGCGCGCCATGCAGATTCTCGCACGCCAGGATGTGGGTATCCCAAAGACTGTTTTTGCCCGTGAGTCTGCCAACCTAGAAGAAATTGTAGACCTTGCAGGCGGTGCGCCTGTTATCATCAAGGTAGCGCGTGGCACACACGGCAACGGCGTGGTACTAGCCGAGACCAAAAAAGCAGCCAAAGCAGTAATGCAGGCATTTTATGTTGAGGGTGTGAACTTTGTGGTGCAAGAGTTTGTCAAAGAGTCCGCTGGCACAGACATACGCGTGCTGGTCGTGGGTAACCGCGTGGTGGCAAGCATCATCCGCCAGAGCCTGGATGATGACTTCCGTAGTAACACACACCAGGGTGGTGTCGGCAAAAAGGTCAAGCTCACTGACGAAGAAGAAAAAACCGCCATTCGCGCTGCTCGTGCGCTGAGCCTCCCCATTTGCGGCGTCGACATGATGCGCTCCGACGACGGGCCAAAGGTGCTCGAGGTCAATTCTAGCGCTAGCATAAAAACGCCAGAGCTTATTACCGGTCGAGATGTGGCGACCAAGATTATCGAGTATGTCGAGCGAAACGCAAAAGCCAAGCACAAAAAAGACAAAGTGGGCGCGTAGCCTAATATACGCTACTGCTAGTGCATGGTTTAGGCCAGTGGCACTACTGATAGTGTGTGCGGCAATTTCTTTGCTACTTTTTAGGCTCGATAGACCGGCAAGTCGACGATTGACACTCGGTGGTGAGCAGTTCCAGTTAGAAATTGTAGACAGCCAAGCCGCGCGGGAAAAAGGTTTGAGTGGCAGGGAATCGCTCGCTCCAGATCGGGCAATGCTTTTTGTTTTTGAGGCTCCAGCGCGGGCCTGCATGTGGATGAAAGACATGCGCTTTTCTATCGATATGGTGTGGCTCGACGCAGATAAAAAGGTTATAAAAATAGAGCAAGGTGCCCCGCCCGAGACATATCCGCAGGTTTTTTGCACCGCTGGAAATGCAAGCTACGTTCTGGAGCTGCCGAGTGGCACGGCGGCGAAGAAACATATAAGGCTCGGACACTCACTAGATTTTTAGTGAAGCTCGAGCAAGATAATTGCGGGAAAAAGTACTTGCTACGTCACGGGGGATAAACTAGGGGAAATAAAAAAACCACTCTGCTCGGGGTGGATGAGCAGAGTGGTTAAGGGGCATTTAAATGCTTCGGTCTAGAGATTTACTCTATCGCCGAAGTCTCGATTGCGGTTGATTGAGTCCTCGGCCTTGTCTTTGGCCTCGCCTCTCGCCTTCAACGCTTTGCCTTCCATTTCTTGTCGCTTGTTCTTTGTGACCTTGCCGGCAGTTTCTTTCATTTGACCACTCATTTTGTCGCTAATATCACCCATACTACTTATTCCTTTCGTTAGTTTAGTAGTACGTACTAGTAAACACCACGTTAACACTCTCGGCTGTAAGATATTTTAGTAAGGTTTTGTAGGATTTTTAAATGTCACACGGAAAGTTGGGAAGTATATTGACCATATGCTTAAACTGATTACACTACTGCTCCGTGCACGTCGTATCATCGCCTTTCTTTTAGTGGTGCGAGGCGCCTACAAGGCTGTTAAGGCCGAGCGTCCTACCAGATAAAACTACTAAAAACTATGCTATGATGAGCGTATGACCAACCTGCTTATCCTTGGGGCGCTGCTGCTCGTGCCAGCGGTACTTTTGGTGGTGCTAAAGGCAAACGGCGGGGTGGCCTTTTTGTCACTATGCCTTGGTAACATGCTTGTAACAGCGCTCGGGTCAGATGTGAGCGAGCTGCTGTCTTCTTTTTCCCCAGACAACTACCTGCTCGTAAACCAGTGGACAAAAGTAGCGTTGCTTTTGCTACCGTTTGTCATCACTATGCTATTTACAAAGGGAAGTGTGACGAGTGGAAGTAAGCTCGTGTTTAATATAATTGTTTCGCTAGCCTGTGGTGCCCTACTTATCTCACTTGTTATGCCGCTGCTGCCCAGCGATTTGCAAAGCTCGCTCAAAGAAGAACCGCTTTGGATGGAGGTAACAAATCTGTACGTGGCAATCATCATCCTTGGCTCGATAACCAGTATGGCCATGCTGCTAAAAGGTCACGCGGGCACTTCCCACGAAGGCAAAAAACACAAGTGAACCAACGTATCATATAGACAAACTAAAAGCCCCGCTTTAAAAACGGGGCTTTTAGTTTGGAGGGTCCAGTGAGGCTCGAACTCACGACACGCGGCTTAAAAGGCCGCTGCTCTACCGACTGAGCTATGGACCCGCACATGGGTAATGAGACAAAACCTCACGGTTTTTTCTCATCGCGCCGGGCGAAAAGCGTCGTTTTCGCTCGGGCTGCTCTTTTTCCCTTCGCGGGATACCACAATTTTTTACATTGGGCTAGAGCCTAGGCGCGGCAATTTCCTAGGGGAAATTAACTCCTTACATTATCTATATTTTGAGGCAAAAGTCAACCATAAGCGACAAGAAAACGGTTCATCCACCTCAGATCATGCTCATGGATAGTGAGTTATGGTTTGGTACGCTTGTAACTATAGATGCGTGGACCTTTCGGTGGACGGTATAGGCAGGTACGTCGCACGACGGTGCTGATGGTATTTTCGGCGGCCTTTTTGCTTGGGTTAGTGGCAGCAAGATTTCATATAAGTGTACCCTTGTGGTTCGGTATTTCACTTGGGGTTATTTCGCTATCTCTGTTAAAAAAGCCTATTTTTCACCTCATTTTGATTTTACTTTGCGGGCTGAGCTTGGGAGTGTGGCGCGGCGCAGAATATCTGCAGCGGCTTGAGCCATATAAAATGTACGAGCGGCAAGCGGTAACACTGCAAGCAACGGCCGATATTGACGCAGTCTACGGTGATAAAGCGCAACTTGAGTTCACCGTCCGAGACGTAGCATTTGTAGAACCAAAAAACGTAAAAGTGCCCGGCAAAGTAAAGGTAAAAGGCTACGGCGAACTGGCAGTATACAAGGGGGATGTGCTGGAAATTTCGGGCAAGCTCTATCCGACGCGGGGGGCTAATCAGGCCACAATGGGCTACGCAAAAATCAAGCGAGTCGACAGCCATAATTCGGTTTTCGACACCATACGGCGCAAGTTTGTAGCCGGCATGCAGACGGCGCTCCCTGAGCCAATGGCCTCTTTTGGCCTTGGGTTACTCGTGGGGCAGCGCAACACTTTGCCCTATGAAACATCTCAGGCGCTGCTGATGGTGGGGCTTACTCACATTGTGGCGGTCAGCGGCTATAACCTTACGATTTTGCTTGATGCGTCGAGGCGTATTTTCGGTAAACGTTCTAAGCTACTGAGTGTTGCACTCGGATTTAGCCTGATGGGCATGTTTTTACTTTTTACGGGCGGGAGCGCGAGTATCGTACGGGCAAGCATTGTTAGTACGCTCAGTCTTGCGGCCTGGTACTACGGCCGTAAAGTGCGGCCGCTGCTGCTCGTGCTGGGTCCGGCGGCGCTGACGGCAGCGGCGAACCCTGTGTATGTCTGGTCAGACATCGGCTGGTACTTATCATTTTTGGCGTTTTTTGGCATCCTTATGATTGCGCCGAAACTACTTGGATTGCTGTATCCCACAAGACAAGCTCCACTGCTGATCCAAGTTGCTATTGAGACATTTGCCGCAGAGCTCATGACCATACCGCTCATTTTGTATATATTTGGGCAGGTGTCTTTTGGGGGGCTTGTAGCCAATGTGTTGGTGGTGACACTGATCCCGCTCGCGATGTTGCTTTGTCTAATTGCGGGGATGGCGGGTATTTTTATGCCGATGCTAGCAGGTCTCATAGCACTCCCAGCGCGCTATTTGCTTACATACATGCTCGACACAGCCGTGCTTCTCAGCCGGCTGCCACGGATATTTCAGACAGGAGTATATATATCGGCATTTGACCTTGGGGTTTGCTACGGCGCAGTAGCGTATATCACCTACCTACTCAATCGGCCGAAAAAACTGTGGTTTAGTAATTTTGCTGAACGAAGAATAAAAAACGAATGATTGGCATTATCTTATAAAACAATTTATACTATGTCTGTGGATATCAAGCAAAAGTTTGGAGCTCTCGAAGTCTTTGGGCCTAAAGCCGTTATACGGCAGTATCAAAAGGGCCGTACCATCTTCTTTCAGGGAGAAGTGCCTAGGAGCGTACTGATCCTGAAAAAGGGTCTTATAAAAGTTTACGGTATAACCTCAAGTGGTGACCAACGTACCGTTACGCTTCTTAGCGTGGGGGATGTACTGCCGATGTCTTGGGTTACCGACTCTGCGCCGGTATGCCTTTATTACTACGAAGCGCTCAGTGACTGCACGGTGCTTGCTGTGTCTAAAGACGACTACAATACTGAACTAGCGGCAAACGAGGGGCTGCGTAACCAAGTTTTGCAAAACTACATTTCGCACTATGTTGGCGCAACCATGCACATATACGCGCTCGAGCAGTCGCATGCCCAAGATAAACTGAGCTATCTCTTACAGTATCTTGTTGCGCGGTTTGGTGTGACTGAAGCCGATGGACGCTCCAAAATCAACCTACGCCTCAGCCACCAAGACATTGCCGAGATGGTCGGAATTACCCGTGAAACGACCGCTGTTGAACTGCATAAGCTCAAGAAAAAGGGCTTTATTTCGTATCAGAAATTTACTTACTACGTTGATGTACCGAAACTCATCCGTTCCACTGGGGGGGATGAGTTTGAAAACGTGCGTGTGTAGAGTTTTACAGCGGACATGCAAGATACCTAACAGCCAGATTAGTGCCTGGTTAGTACTATAGTTGCTACAAAAGGATTGAACATATGGCCCAAGCATCAGTACTTATAGTTGAAGACGACCCAATCTTAGCAGAAGCGTACGGAGCAGTTTTAGCCCGTTCTGAAATTGGCTACAAGGTGGTCCATGACGGCGAAGAGGCGCTAAGATTTGCTAAATCGCTTCGTCCTGATGTGTTACTTTTGGACCTCAGGATGGCTCGGCTCGGGGGGCTTGAGGTACTTCGACGCTTGCGCCCAAAGCAGACATTGCCGAGGACTAAAGTTATAATATTCACCAATTACAATGTCCAAGCAGATATAGACGAGGCATTTCGGCTCGGTGCTTCACACTATTTATTGAAATCGTTCGTAACACCGAGACACCTTATAAATATTGTGCGCGGTGGTTTACCTGTAGCGGTCTAAACATAAGCTAGACCGAAATCGTGCACCTCATGTCAAGTGATGAGTGAGAGATTTATTACACTAAAACATTGAGTTTTGTCACAACTTTTTACAACGACTCACCGTATAGTATGGGGTATAAAGGGGGACAAGAAATGAGCACAATGACACTCAACAACCACATCACTGCTTTTTTGACCCGTAAGGGTGAGGAGTTTCCAGAACTTGGCCTGATGGCCGATCGCATGGCGACCACTACAAAGTACTAGGCCGTAGTACTAAATTATTCATCTTGCAGCTGTTTTAGCCGCCTGCCTATAATCTCGCTTTAAAAGCGAACCGGGCAGGCGGTTTTTTTGTGAGGCAGAAAATGTTAAAATAACAGATAGTAAACGGAGATGCAGTCATGTCAGGACACAGCAAATGGTCAACTATTAAACGCACCAAGGGCGCTAAAGACGCTGCTCGTGGGGCTGTTTTTACCAAACTTGGCAATGCTATTGCGATAGCAGCGCGTAGCGGAACTGACCCCGACACCAACTTTGCGCTTCGTCTTGCCATGGACAAAGCCAAAGCAGCAAACATGCCGGCAGCAAACATCCAGCGCGCCATCGACCGTATCAAAGACAAAGATGCCGCTCAGCTGCAGGAAGTGCTTTACGAGGGTTACGGCCCAGGTGGAGTGGCCATTCTGGTTGAAGTTGCTACTGATAATATCAACCGTACGTACCCTATGGTAAAGCTAGCTTTTAGTAAGCATGGAGGCAACATCGCCGAAAAAGGTGCCGTGGCGTTTCAGTTTGAGCACAAGGGCATGATACGCGTTAACGAGACAGGTGATGAGTTTATGCTTGAGGCGCTGGACGCCGGTGCCGAAGACGTGCAAGAAGAAGACGGTGAGTCGGTGGTTTACACTGCTGCAACAGACCTTGCACGGGTGCGTGATGCCCTGAAAGAAGCCGGAAAGGCAATCAGTGAAGCGGAGCTTACCTATGTGCCTGGCACAACCATTGAGATAACCGACAGGGACACAGCGGGCAAAATCATGCGTCTTATGGACGCCCTCGACGAAGTCGACGATGTGCAGAACACTCACGTCAACTTTGACATCGACGAAAGCCTGCTCGACTGAAAATGAATGTGCTGTTTATTTGTGATGGGAACGCCGCTCGGAGCCAAGAAGCGGAGGTGTTTTACAAAGTATTTTTACATGGCGGTAAGGCCGAGAGTGCTGGCGTAAATGCTATTGCTGGCAAGCCAATCCCTGACGTTGTCGAGCAGGTAATGAGAGAAAAAGGTCTATCTACAGAAGGGTGCCACCGAAAAAAGTTAACAGAGGACCATATGAAAGCTGCGGACATAGTAGTGTCGTTTGTTAAGGAAGAATCACTGCCTTTGTATGCGAGGGCCCCACATGTTATCTATTGGGGCGTGCCCGATCCGCGCTACGGAGACCAGGCTTTCCACCGTGAGGTCAGAGATGATATTGAGGCGCGAGTAGCAAGTCTGGTGAAAGCCTTCGCTAAGTAGCAGGCAGTGCTACACAACGCATTGCGTGGTAGTATTAGTGTATGAAAACGCTTAAACGACTCATACTGTCACTTTTGTTTATTTTTGTGCTGGCTACAGCTCTCAGTTTAGTTATAACAAGGCGTAACGAAGTTGATGTGCAGCGAGGATTTACCTATGGCCCTGCAACCGCCCAAGTGGCTTCGACGACGCCGGGCAAGTTTACAACGGTCTATTACGGATTTCCGTCTCCCTACAAAGAGATTCAGTCGTTTCGTCCTTCGGGAGATGTATTTAGCGAATCGAGTGTAACTGTGCAGCAGTGGGATTGGTTCTATGTCATCAGTAATATTGTGTTCTGGACCGGCCTTTTTGTGGCCGTCATGGCTCCAATAACGATATTTTGGCGGCCCAAAAAGAAGCAGTCAGAAAACTCCATTTTGAAAAATGAAGTGAAGTCAACAGAGGAAAAAACTGAATCCCGGGTGAAATCAGATGAGAATTCTCGGGATTGACCCGGGCACAGGCATTTTCGGCTTTGGGGTTATAGACGTCGTCAAAAACAAGCCCAAACTAGTCACAGCAGGCGTTGTACGGACGCCAGCACACACGCCACTTCCTGAACGGCTTATAGAAATTTATGATGGCCTGAGCGAAATAATCGCCGAGACAAAACCGACCATCATGTCTATCGAAAAACTATTTTTCGCCCAAAATGTCACGACAGCCATAAGTGTGTCGCATGCCCGTGGTGTAGCAATGCTGGTGGGTCAGCAAAGCAATATGGAAATAGCTGAGTATACGCCGTTACAAATCAAACAAACGCTGACAGGCTACGGCCGCGCAGACAAAAAGCAAATGCAGGAAATGGTACGCCTGCACCTTAATCTGCAATCTATCCCTAAGCCTGATGATGCCGCCGACGCCCTAGCCGCTGCCATTACCCACTCCCTCATGTCCCGCGTCTAAAACAAATCTATGAGATAATGAAGCTATGATTGCGCATGTTATGGGAGTGGTGGCAGAGAAGTTTGGGTCGAGTGTGATTGTTGACGTGCACGGTGTGGGATATGAAGTGCAGGTGGCGGCTGGTGATTTTGATGCTGCTATTTTGCAAGATGAAGTTAAATTTTACACCTATCATCATGTACGCGAGCAGGCACAAGATCTTTTTGGGTTTAGCTCGCTGGCTGCGAAAAAACTTTTTGAGTTACTCATTACGGTACAGGGCGTAGGGCCGAAAGCGGCGCTCGCTATACTTAGCTTAGGTACAGCCGAGCAAGTACGAAATGCCATTGCTAACTCGGACGCCAAATATGTGGGTGGCGCTAGCGGTGTGGGCAAAAAGATCGCCGAACGTGTCATCGTGGACTTGCAAGACAAAGTCGGCTTAGCGACCTATTACGACACAGGCAAGCCAGTGCAGACAGAAATGAACACAGCCGATGAAGCCGCCGAGGCGCTGATGGCACTCGGCTACACCTTAGCCGATGCCACGAAGGCGCTCGAAGGGGTGTCTCCTGACCTAGGCACAAGCGCTCGTGTGCGTGAAGCCCTGAAGAACAAAAGCTAGTCTAAACTTTATAATCTATGTCAACAGGGTTGCAAAATATAGCTAGTGGAGTAGTATAGAGGACGAAGAAAGAGGAGGTCGTATGGGATTTACAATGGCGGATTATATGTTTGTGCGTGCGCACACCCCAAGAGGTGCAGCTATTAAACATGAAGTATTGGATCAGGCTAGATTACAAAATAGACATGATATTGCCGAGGGAGATGTTCCAGAAAGAATCGGCAGGTATTTTGGCGACTTATCGACTGCAGCTTATAATCAAGAAATTCCGCTCCTCGACCATAGTGCGAGCAGGAAATTAATTGGCGATGGCCTATTTGTGCTTACGCAAGAAGGGAAACAGGCTCCCATAGAGATCATACACCGCCAGTTAGTTCCTGGAGCCTTTGACGATAAACTAGGATGGCTAGCGATGCGTGAAACAAAGATTACCCTTGGGCATGGGCCGGCGCATCTTCAAAATGGATGGGACGTTTTTGAGCGAAATGCGGCGAGTGATTATAGCCCCCAAAGCCCCGAAGCGCCGACTAAGGTTGATCCAGAGATAACCTATGATCCGGAGGGCCCGCTTGACCACAAACTCTTTGTATTGCAGATGCTCCGCAGTGCTGCCGAACATCTAAAACCTGTGGCATAATGTAGTACATGGCGATTGAGCGGATTGTTGATAGTGGAGTGCATGATGAAGATGACGAAGAAAAAGTCATCGAGCTAACACTGCGTCCGCAGAATTTTAAAGAGTACATCGGTCAAGAGCGCTTAAAAACCAACCTCAAACTGGCGATAGATGCTGCCAAAAAACGCGGTGAAGCTATAGACCACGTATTGCTGTATGGCCCACCTGGTCTTGGTAAGACGACCATGGCGACGGTGATTGCCAACGAGATGGGCACAAATATACGAATTACATCCGGCCCGGCTATCGAGCGAGCTGGTGATCTTGCCTCCATACTTACTAATCTCCAAGACGGCGATATCCTCTTCATCGATGAGATCCACCGGCTCGGCCGCGCTGTAGAAGAAGTGCTTTATAGCGCCATGGAAGATTACAAGCTCGACATCGTTATTGGTAAAGGGCCGGCTGCCCGCTCGGTGCGACTGGACTTACCGCGCTTTACGGTCATCGGTGCCACGACTCGCACGGGAGCACTTGCAGCACCACTCCGTGATCGTTTTGGACACATTTACCGACTAGAGTTTTATAAACCAAGTGAAATTAGCGACATAATAACAAGGGCGGCGGGAATCCTCCAGGTGAAAATACAGCCTGCTTCAGCCGAAATGTTAAGCACCCGCGCCCGTCTGACGCCCCGCATCGCCAACCGGCTTTTAAAGCGCGTCCGTGATTACGCCGACGTCAATGGCGATGGTATTATCGATACGGTAACTGCAGAAAAAGCGCTTGCGATGCTAGAAATCGATGAGCTCGGGCTAGACCCTGCAGACCGGAACCTACTTGAGCGCATGATCGAAGCGTACGGTGACCGACCAGTGGGGCTTACTACCATTTCGGCGCTCACCGGCGACGAGGCAACGACCATCGAGGATTTCTACGAACCATATTTACTCCAGCTTGGTTTTCTAGAGCGAACGCCTCGCGGGCGCCGCGTTACGCCTAAGGCTCATCGTCATTTGGGTAAGCCCCACAAGCCCTCAGATGAAAAGCAGTCAAAACTGGTATAATGTAGTTCTATGGTAAAAGAATCAGAACATATCTATTGGCACGGTAAACTACCTATCGGTAAAGACGAAAAGATACTTGCTATCTACAGACACCACTGGTTTATATATGTGCAGATATGGGCATTAGCTCTGTTCGCGATGCTTGCAATTGCTTTCCTTGCGTCATTACTAACTTCATCTATGAGTACGGATGGGACATCCTCGCAGTACAGGCCACTTGTTATAGCTGGTACAGCGCTTTTTGCTATTTTAGCAGGCTTATTTGCGCTTATTCCGAGCTGGCTAAAGTCTCAGGAGCGGTTGATTCTCACGGAAGAATCTCTCCTACAAGTACTGCAGCCAGGGGTCTTTGCAAACAAAGTTTCACAGGTTGGTTTGCAGCACGTGAACGATGTTTCAGTGCGACAAGGCTTTTTTGGGCATATTTTTAATTTTGGCGGGGTGACGATCGAAACTCCTGGGGAGCAACAAAACTATGTTTTCCCCATGGTTGCGAATGCGCAACTTTCTGCAAGGGAAATTATAGAAGCACATGAAAACTATGATGCAGCACTGCAAGGTGGACGCGTGCCCTCTAATTACGGTGACGCCTCTGAAGCGACCGGCCCGAAGACAACTGTACAGATTGACAGAGACAAGTATCAGGAGTTTTTAGCTTTTCAACAGGCCATGGAAGCCCAGAAACAGCAAGTCTCAGCTGCTGCAGTTACTGCCGCAACGCCCCAGGCCCAACCAGAGCCTGGAAGTGTGCCGAATGACCATGAAAATCTACCGCCGACATCTCGTTAGCAGAACTTATTCTTGAAAGGGGTTATTGCGCGCATCGTTGAAGATGCTCTGTACGCGTACACTATTGTCTTGTAGATTCTGTAGTCTCGTAATAGTTGACTGTTGGATTCGGGGTTGTTTGGCTGTACTTTCGGTGCTTGAAACATCCGCTTGACTCGGTGGTGCGGTGCTGAGTGCATTGATGCGCCAGATGATATATCCATACAAGCTTGTGATAACGAGGAAAAAGAGCAGCGATTTGTAGCGGTGGATACTGTCGGTAACCCCTTGTAGCTGCTTTTTGAGTGATGCGGTGTCTATGGATTTGCTCATGGCTTGATATACTCGTTTACGACTAATGAAAAAGACAATGAGTTGAGATTTTTAGGGTCGGGTTTGAGCGTGATATCGCTTACCTGCGCTGTGCGACGGTTTTGCTCAAGCTTTTCTAAAAAGGTTATGAACTGGCTGTACGTGACGGGGTGCGATTGGTCGACAGTGAGTGTGATGGGCAAAATATAGACACCGCTGATGCCCTTAACGGGCGTGACCTGCGTGAGGCCGCCAGTAGTCGACTTGGCCACGGGTGTGCCCGTAGCCGTAGCCGCACCCAGACTTGAGGCGGGGAAGGTGATCGAAGTAAGGTTGTTTATGCCACTAGCTTTGGCTATATTGACTATTTCACGAACCGTCTGAGCTTGGTCTTTGTCCTGTGGCACGACTGCTTTTGCGATTTCATTTAACTCTTTGTAACGTGTGAGGTCACTTTTATTTTTTTGCAAAAGAGTTTGCAAACTTTGAGCCGATTCGCTTTCCGCCTTTACTTTACTCAAATGATGCGATTTGCTTGTTAAGAGAGCATTTGCGGCGTATCCAGTACCGAGCACACCGAGACTGAGTGCAAAAACACTTCCGAGTAGAACATAGTAAAGCTTCTTTGCATTCATCGTTTTACTCCCGTGCTACCACTAACCAAAAATGGGTTATTTGGTGCGAACTCAGCGCGGATAGATACTGAGCATGGATAGGCGGGGTTACTTGGACTTTCTGGGCATGATATGCCGATAATATCTGCTTTGCTAAATAGCTTATTTTTAGCGTCGGAGAGGTTAACTTGTAACTGTGTACCGGCCTCATACGTTTTAGACTGCGCTGTAATGTCGAGGCCATTTTGGGCCTGACTAATCGTGAGGTTTGTAAGTACGGTATCTCGGGGCAAAATCGTACTAAGCTGCTTTAACAACTCCGAAAAGAGCACTTGTTTTGACAGCACTTGCGATGCCAGTTGCAGGTTATTTGACATGTCTTTGACCTCACGCTGTATTTTGTCGAAGTTTTGCGCTTTCAAGTTTGCCTGAGAGGTAGCTACTTGCTTTTCGTAGGATTTAGCCGTTTGCTGGAGATAAAGGTAGCCGAAAGCGGTAATAATAAGAGCACCAAGGATGCCGAAGCCAAGCGCTTTCACCCAGCGGTATAGGTGATAATTGCGCCGAGCATAGCGAAAGGAATCTTTAACCTCGGGAGGAAGTAGGTTGATCATTCAAAAACCTCCTCTGGCCTATTCAGGCTTAAACCAGCTGCAGTGACATAGGACATGCGATCACCTATGCTGATAGGCTGAAGCCGGCCAAAATCTAGATACACTGTTGGGTCAAAAGCGCGGACAGGGATACGTAGATTGCTGGTAAGGTAATCAGTTAGCCCAGGCATATTTGCGCCGCCTCCCATGATAACGACTTGAGAGATTGATTTCTTACTTTTTGAACGCTCTTCGTGGTAGCGAATGGTACGGCGGATTTCTCTGACAAGTAGACTTAAAGGTTGTTCTATGGCTTTTTCGATTTGTTTTTGCTTCTTAGAAAGAGCGAGACCATATTTCGTCTTGATGATGACTGCCTCACGTTCAGAGACCCCAAGCGCGCCAGCGATAAGTTGAGTAATTTCTCGTCCCCCACAAGCAACAGTGCCGCTCACGATGGGACCCTTATCGTAGATGGTGATATCTGCACTGTCGCTCCCAAAGTCAACTAGGACTGCTGGGAGGTCACTGTGTGTGTCACGCGCAAACAATGTAGCACCGGCACCACTTGTGCTTTGTATAAGAACAGCTTCAAGCCCGAGCAATCGCGCAAGAGTCAGATGAGAATCTACGATCTTGCGCGGCATTGCCACAATAAAGACGGTCATTTTTGTCTTACCACGCGCAGCGATGGAATAATCGACGTACAGGTCATCTGCAGTCGCCGGGATGTATTGTTCTACCTCTGTTTTAACGGCCTCAGCAAGATCTTTTTCACTCAACTTTGGCAGATCAATTGACCGGGTGAAGGCACGGGCAATGGGGAGGGATAAAGCGACACGTTTTGTCGTAATATCGCCAATGAGACTATGCTTAAATAGCTTCAGAACTGCTTCAGCGACTACCTCGTGTTTTACAACTACACCGTCTTGAATAGCTGTTTCGTCAAATGAGATCTCGCCGTAACCGATAACACGGCATTTCTTGCCAGTTGAAAGCTGCATCGCCCTGACGGTGCTATGCCCTATGTCAAGCCCAAACATTGGCTTGTCTTCAAAGAGATAGGGGGTGAGTGGTCGTGTTTTTTTCATGCTGCCCATCTAAGCACTTGTAGTACGTATTTCAACCATAAGCATAGCACATTTGTAGGCTTTTTGGCTAAAAACTCTGCCTCAGGCAGTGCTCTGGAAATCAGAAATACGCTATACTTACAAGCATGAGCATAAAAAGGGTGGGGCAAGCGGGTTTTACGCTCGTTGAACTCACCGTGTCGCTGGTTGTCATGAGTATGATGATTGTTGCTTTGTTTGGTCTGTTTATCTCTCTAGTCAGGAGTACAGTGATCGCGAAACGCCGCGCGGTGGCGAGCAGTCTTGCAACAAACCAAATGGAGTACCTAAAGTCATTGCCGTATGATAGCCTGGCTGTGGTTGGGGGCAGCATTATTGCTCCAAACCTACTCCCAAACACAAAGATACAGACGATTAACGGAGTGAAGTACACAGTCAAAACAAGCATCAGCTACGCCGACGATAGCTATGATGGCTGCGGCCCATACCCAAACATTGCAACCAAGGAAAAATACTGCCGTAATTATCCCCCACCAACTGGATCGCCCGCTACTGACGGGAATCCAGGGGACTACAAAACTGTAAATGTGACTGTCAAAGATAGCTCAGACATGCAGCTGGCCGTTGTGGACACTCAGATTTCAGCTCGAGTGTCTGAAACGGCGAGCAACACCGGCGCACTTTTCGTGACTGTCACTGACCCTAGCGGCACACCAATCAGCGAGGCGCAGGTAACATTGGTCAATGCAACAACCACACCCGCGGTAAACGTCGCCGATACTACTGACAGCAATGGCGTATCGATTTTTTACGGTATGCCGCCCGACACAGTCGCTGACTATACCATTACTGCTACCAAAACAGGGTATTCTAGCCTAAGTACAATCGCCGCAAGCGGATCACTGCAGCCGACATATCCCAAACAGGCTATTTTAGCCCAGCAAGCGTCGTATTTAACGATGCCTTTAGCAAAGATGACGACAAAGAGTTTAATTATCGAGGCCACTGACACCTCGGGAGCTCCTCTGGCTGGCATAAAAGTTTACGTCAAAGGTGGATACAAAAAATACACGGTTACCTCGGACACCAGCTACTACTACGATAATTTCACTCCTATCGACGTTCGACCTACCAGTGGGGCCGATGGCGTAGCAACAGTTGATTCGCTGGTGCCGATAAATCGCTACGTCTTTTGCGGCGACCTTGGCGAAACAAACTGCCGACTAGGAGCCACCACTTACTATCTTGCTGCGGCAGTGCCTTATAGCGGCACAAATCCGTTGAACCCCATTAACATTCCTGAGGAGCTAGTTTCGCCGAATACTGGTTATGATCACGGCGGGCAGAATTACGTGCAAAAAGTTCGACTGCTTTTCACTCCAAGCGCTAGTTTCCCTCGCGTCTTTAGCGTTACGCCTAGCAGTATCAGCGCCTCGTCCGGGTCGATTTCGACCACATCTGTCACCGTCAATGGCAAAAACTTGTCGAGCGCTGCTGTCAATCTCCGTCAGTCGGGCACCGATTATACCGGCAGTTCGTGTACGGGCAGCGACACCCAGCGGACCTGCGAGTTTAACCTAACAGGCATTTCGTTTGGCGCAAGCCTGCAAATAATCGTCACCAATGCGGCGGGTACACTAGAGCTTCCAACTACGCCACTCGGAGGTATTGATGTTGCATCTTAAATTAGGAAAAGAGCCAAGCCAAAGAGGTTACACACTTGTCGAACTTTTAATCACTATTGTGCTCATCGGCATATTGAGTGTCATGTTCCTAGTCTTCTTTAAAAGCAGTCTTTTTAACTATCTAAACCTTCAAAAAGACGCCACTAGCTTTGCGACGCTTAACCAACAGTCCTTTCGGGTAAGCTCAGTTCTACGCAGTACCACGCAAATTTCTTCGGCGGGTGCGAATGACCTCGTTGTATACGCCTATTTTTACCCATCGGACACCTATGTCTCGCTACTGCATTACTATGTTGTCGCTAGTGGCGGCAAAAAGCAACTAAAGGCCGATTTAACACCTATGTCAGCCAACCCACCGTTAGGTACTCCTCTTGGTGCTCAGACGAAAACGATTGTGATTATAGATGACCTGTACCAGCCTGCAGGCGTCACGCTCTTTTCCTACCTGAACGCTACAGGCGCCACGCTCGGCTTGCCCATAGGGGATCTGCAGTCTATCAAGGGCATGAGAGTGAACCTGGCGTCTCGGACGGTCAATGGTACGGAGGGAAATCAGTCACTCAGCGTCGAGGTTTCGCTCAGAAACAGAAAGACTAACCTATGATTAGTTTCAGACGTCTTGCACGCAATCAATCGGGCTTCACGTTGCCGGCCGTACTCGGCTTCATACTAGTTATGGGTTTGATCTCGGCCGCTCTGCTCATGGTCATCATGACCAATTTCTCTACCGTCAACAATCAGATCAAAAGCCAGCAGTCATTTAACATTGCTGAAGCGGGAGTTAACTACTACCTGTGGCACCTTGCGCACAGCCCGACAGATTACCGCGACGGTACTTCCGCGCCCGCCACGCCCGATCCACAGCTTGGCTACGGACCATACACACACGACTACGTAGACAGCGATGCGGTCAAACAAGGCACCTTTACGTTGTGGGTAAAACCAAAAGGCGAGGGTTCTACCATCGTCACTGTGCGCTCGATAGGCAAGGCGAGAGACACTGGCTTTACGAGGACTGTGGATGCTCAGATAGGCGCTACCTCATTTGCCAGCTTTGGCCTGTTGTCTGACGTGGAGTTTTGGTTTGGTGACAGCGAAGCTGCCAACGGTCCAATTTTCTCAAACCAGGGTATACATATGGACGGCCCAAACAGCGACACCGTGAGCGCGGCTCGTTCTACCTACACGCCAGGCAGTAGCTATAATGGTGGAGTGCCGGGAGCGCAAAACGGTGTATGGTGTAACCCAAGTATTATTTCTCCCAACTGTAATACCCGCGACAAGTCAAACTGGCTTTACCCCAGGCCTGCAATCGATTTTAACCAGGTTTCTACGAGCCTCTGCAACATGAAAAAGACCGCTTTTAAAGACGACCCATCCACTGCGTCTCTTGCTGGTTTAGCCAACGCATGCAGCCAGTTGCCGACCAGCAGAACAAACTCGTACATTCCGCGCAACGGCACGACCTATAGTGCTACCAAAGGTTACCTCATTCAACTCAACACAAATGGTACCTATGATCTTTCGGGGGTGAGCTCCGAAAACGACCGCCAAACCACTTACTCCAGTGCACTCACGACGACGCCAGTTGCTACCGGCATACCGACACCCCCTTCAGGAGTTATTTTTGTCGAGGACAATATATGGGTACGCTCCAACCCAACCTATCACGGGCGAGTTAGTATTGCGGCAGGACAGCTAGCTAGCACAACTGTCTCGCCAGACATCAACATAGCCGACGATTTGCTCTATAGCACCAAAAACGGCAACGATGCTATCGGGTTGGTTGCCGAAAGTGACATCTTGGTTTCGCCCTACGCGCCTCCGGTGAGTGGTTCGTTTACCTTTGAGATAAATGCCGCTACGCTTTCACAGAGTGGATCGGTGACCTGGCCAGACAGGTACAAAACTGATAGCTCCCGGTGCACTAGGGGGTGGGTTAACCCAGGTCAGAGATTCATTTATTACGGGTCGGTCGCCACCAGGCAATATTGGACCTGGAACTATCTACGCGGCGGCTGTGCCGACGCGGTGTACGACGGAGCTACTAACCGCTACGTCTCAGGCGTCAAACAGACCGAGACTAACTACGATTACAACCTGCTCTATGCACCTCCGCCCAGCTTTCCTATCACTGGAGGCTACAACATCCTCAGTTGGCGTGAAGTCCTGACAAGACCTTAGCTGATTGATCAGTTGTGTAACAATTTCAATTATTTCCGGGGTATGTACGACGATTTTTTTGGTTATGTCGCACTAGACGCGCGGAGCTTATATCTTTTGTGTGCGGAAATGTGTTTAAACGCTGCCTGAAAGGCAGAATTCGATTACGAGTTGGTGTGGTACAAAAAACTGGGGCCGGAATCGACCCCAGTTTTAAGGCTAAAGATGAAGCCTAGTTACTCTTCTTTGTGTATTTGTCTGTTGAACCCTCAAGTGTAGCTTCTAGGGTGTATGAATCACACATGGTTGTTGAGTTATCACAACTTGCCGGTGCAGGAACGTAACTGTACTGCGTTGAGCTAGTTGTACCCGCAAGGGTAGTTGTAGCCGCTGGAGCCTTTGGATCACGAAGTGCTTCTGGGTCAAGGCCTTTCATGTTCGTGCTGCGCCATGTTCCGTCGTTTAGGTTTGCTAATGTTGGATAGTTGCCAGTTTGCGCGTAGTAAGCTTCGACGTGGCTGTTAAGCGCGTTGATGTCTGTTTGACGCTGGCTGTTACGATCTTTTTGCTGAATACCGGTGAAGGTAACGATGACGAGTGTCGCCAAAATGCCGATGACGACGATAACGATCAAAAGCTCAACGATCGTAAAGCCTTGATTCTTTTTGTGTAGTGAAACCATAGGGCCCCACCTCCTAATTGATTTTGTTAATAACGATGGTACAGATCTTTGCTGTAATCCTATGCTTGATTATAGCCATAAGCAGGGTGACGTCAAGTCTTGGGCTCTCCGGGGAACACAAAAAAACTTCACTCCATTCAACCAAGTGAAACGCGCCTCTGTTAAAAACTTAATCCCAGGTGAAACATTAATAATTAAATAGTACTTAGCTGTTGCCGACATTGTTGCTGAGGCTCGCGATGGGGCCCATGACACTCGCGGCAATGAGGCCGACACCAGCGCCCAAAAAGAGGATCATAACTGGCTCGATGACCGAGGCGAGACTGTCGATAGCAGTGGCGACCTCTTCTTCATAAAAGTCCGCGACTTTTATGAGTACGGTATCAGTGGTGCCGGTTTCTTCACCGACGGCAAGCATCTGTGAAACGATCTTTGGGAAGTGCGGGCTAGCGGCGATTACTTCAGATAGCTGTTTGCCGTTTTTGACCTCCATCGCGGCATCTGCCAGTTCTTTTTCTATAACTTTGTTACCGATGGCTCCGCCGGTTACAGAAAGTGAATCGAGCACGCCGACACCAGCAGACATAAGTGAGGCGAAGGTGCGCGAAAACCGGGCGATGGCGACTTTGGTGATGAGCGTTTTAACAATGGGCGTGCGGAGCATGAGCGCGTGGAACTTGTATTTACCCCTTGGTGTTTTGATGTAGCGGCGGATTGCCCATACTATGAGAATCATGGCAGGGATGACGATGTAGGCATATTTGCGGGAAAAATGGCTTATGTCGAGAAGAATCTGAGTGTAGATAGGGAGTTTTGCGTCGGGCCCGCCAAGATCATAGAGTATCTTAGCGATTTTCGGCATAAGCCCAAACATAATCCCAAAAAAGGCGACAACAGTGATAGACAAGATGACAACCGGATAGGTCATGGCGCCTTTAATCTTCTTTTTGATACTCGCATTTTGCTCTACCTGGGTGGCAAGACGCTTCAAAATATCATCCAAAATACCGCCTTCTTCGCCTGCTTTGACCATGTTTATATAGACTTCATCAAAAACGGTGGGGAATTTGGCAAATGCGTCACCCAGTGACGTGCCACCCTCGACATCTTTAGTGATCTTACCGAGCACCTCGCGGAAATAGGGTGTGTTTGGGCTATCTTGGAGAGTAGAAAGGCCGCGGGCAAGCGGCACGCCAGCCGAAATCATAGTCGAAAGCTGTCGCGTGAAAATAACCATATCACTGGTTTTGACGGACTGGCCAAATTTGAAATGTTTTTTACCGCCGGCTGCTTCGCTGACGAGTAAGGGGTGAAGCCCTTGGTGTGACAGGGCAGCAACCGCTGCGTTGCGGTCGGCGGCTTCTATGGTGCCATTTACGGCGACATTATCTTTTCGGAGGGCTTTATAGGTAAACTGCATATGCTTATAGTAGCGTATTATGAATTATCTGCCGTCACACGCAAAATTTCTTCGATTGTGGTTTGGCCGCGCAGGGCTTTGACGAGACCGTCGACCTGCATGGTGAGCATGCCTTCCTGGATGGCCTGAGACTGGAGCTTTTCGCTGGTGGCGCTGCTGACGATGAGCTGCTGGATAGGCTCGGTATTGGTCAACACCTCGTAAATTCCCATGCGACCGCGGTAGCCGGTGTGACCACAGTTGTCACAACCTTCGTCATGGGCTTTCCATAATTTGTTTATGGATTTTTCGCCGGTAGACAACTCGGTAGTGTCAGCTTTGTTGGTCTTGGATGGGTTCGAGGCGCCGATGCCGCCATCAAGTGCTTGTTTTTCGAGCTGGTGGAGGCGCTGCATGGTTGCGGCGTCTTTTAGCCGAAATACTTTGGTTATCTGTGTGAGTTCAGTATCTGTGGGGTCATACACTTCGCGGCAGTCTGGGCAAAGCCGACGCACGAGGCGCTGACCGATGACGATACGGACAGTGCTGGCGATGAGGAATGGTTCGATGTTCATGTCAAGGAGTCGAGGCAAACAAGTGGCTGCATTGTTTGTGTGAAGCGTGCTGAACACAAGGTGGCCGGTAAGCGCCGCCTGCACCGCGAGGTCGGCGGTTTCGCCGTCACGGATCTCTCCTACCATGATGATGTTCGGGTCCTGGCGGAGCAGTGCCCGGAGTCCGCTTGCGAAAGTCATACCGGCAATGGGGTTTACTTGAGTTTGGTTTGCCCCGACGACGTGGTACTCTATAGGATCTTCGACTGTGCTGATATTGACCCCAGGACTATTTAGCATGCTGAGCACACTAAAAAGACTCGTCGACTTACCAGACCCGGTTGGGCCGGTGACAAGGATCATACCGTGCGGTTGGACAATGGCATGTTTGACAGCTTCAAGCGAATAGCCCCAGTAGCCAAGATCTTCGAGAGTGGCAGGGCGACTCGATTCGTCTAAGATACGCATTACCACTTTTTCGCCGTCTAAAATGGGCAGGGTTGAAACGCGGAGGGCGTAGATATGGTTATTGACGGCGATTTTAAAGCGTCCGTCTTGGGGTGCGCGGTGTTCATCGATCTTAAGATTCGCCAGGATTTTTATGCGTGAGACGAGGGCGCCAAGCATTTTCCTTGGTAACTTGTTAACTTCTTTTAAAATGCCGTCTATACGGTAGCGGACAAGGATAAAGTTTTCACGCGGCTCAATGTGGATGTCGCTGGCACCGTTTTTTACACCGTAGTCTATGATGAGATTCACTGTCTGCGCGATGGGTGAGTCTTCGGCAACGTCCTCCTCATCAACTTGCTCGTCAGCGGTCTGCTCCTGGACAGCGATGACTTTTTCTAGCTCGCTGCCGACGTTGTCACCTTCATAGAGGTCGATCGCTCCCTGCACAGTAGTTGTTGTGGCCAAATGCACACGGACGGGCTTGCCAAGCTGTTTTTGCAAAAAACTGATGGCCGGCACGTCGTCTGGGTCTTCCATGGCAACGTATACAACACCATCGGCATCCTGGTCAAAAGACACTGCGCGGTACTGTCTGGCGACTCGCTCAGGTATGATTTCAAGAACTTCCTTGTGTAGCTCGCGAGGGTTAAATTCAATAAAGGGGACGTCTACCGCTTCAGCATACAGCTTTGTTAGGTCTTTTTCTGATAGTGCATTTGTGGCTACTACCACGTCTTGCAGAGGCTTATTTTCCGACTTGACCTGCGCCTGCAAGCTTGCCATTTGAGTAGGCGTAAACCTCCCGGTCGACTCCAGCAACTTCTCCACCAAGCTATCTGATATACGCATCGCTACTAATTATACGGTTTATACACCAAACCACAACCGGAATCCTTCCCGTTGTAATTTTGTGAGGACTGTCCTCTAGATAACAAAATCATGTTATTTTTAGGATATGCCCAGAAGAAATGTTATCCGTTCTGATGCCCCTGAAAGTTATTTCCATGTCTACGCAAGGGGTGCAAACAAGAAAAATATTTTCCAAGACGAAAGCGACTATTTGTTTTTCCTTAGGCTATTTGAGAGATATCTGAGTCCAGATGAAAAGAAAAATCAAGCCGGCGTCTCCTACCCAAATTTTTATAACAGGGTTGATTTGCTGGCATTTTGCCTAATGCCAAATCATTTCCACCTATTACTTTATCAGAGGCAGATGGGTGATCTTACAACCTGCATGCAAAGTATTATGACGAGCTACAGCAGGTACTTTAATACAAAATACAAACGAACAGGCCCGCTGTTTGAATCTCGCTACCGCTCCTCGCTCATTAGTGACGATATTTACCTTGAGCATATTACTCGTTACATACACTTAAACCCTAAACATTGGGAAACTTATGAGTACTCTAGCTTGCCGTATTATTTGCAACGCGCCCAAGAGTCATGGTTGCGACCAGAAAAGATTTTAGAGCTCTTTAAGTCGCCAGCTGAGTACCACGACTTTGTAGGCGATTACGTAGAAAATAAGAAGATGATCGATATTATCAAAAAAGAATTAGCCAACGAAATATAAGTAAAAACTTAATCTAGAGGACTGTCCTCTAGATTGAAAAATGAGTTTGCAATTTGGGGAAGCGGGGCGTAGGGTTGAGGGTACAACATTAAATGATTGCAGGCTGGTACGACTGGCCGTAGACGAAAGGACGATAGAGATATGGCAAAAGCAAATGACGTGAAGGCAACAGAGGGAAAAAACGCATCCCAGGTGAAAGATGAGGCAAGTGATGGCAAAAGTAAGGCGCTTGGTCTGGCGCTAGAAACCATCGAGAAGCAGTTTGGCAAAGGCTCGATAATGAAGCTGGGCGAGAGTCACGAAGTAGACGTCGAGACAAGCCCTACCGGTAGCATTAGTCTAGACCTGGCACTCGGCGGAGGAGTCCCTAAAGGACGAATCATTGAGATTTACGGGCCAGAATCGAGTGGTAAGACCACACTTACACTCCACGCTATTGCTGAGATTCAGAAGCAGGGCGGAACGGCTGCATTTATTGACGCCGAACACGCGCTCGACCCGCAGTATGCAAAGCGCATCGGTGTTGACACGACCAACTTACTTCTCAGCCAGCCAGACAACGGTGAGCAAGCTCTTGAGATCGTGGAGACCTTAGTTCGTAGCAATGCCGTTGACCTCATCGTGGTCGACTCGGTTGCCGCGCTCGTACCGCGTGCGGAGATTGAAGGCGATATGGGGGACAGCCACATGGGCTTGCAAGCACGTCTGATGAGCCAGGCGCTGCGTAAGCTCACAGGTGTTATTAACCGCAGCAAGACAACGGTAATATTCATCAACCAGATTCGCATGAAGATCGGGGTGATGTTTGGCAACCCAGAAACGACCACCGGTGGTAACGCGCTGAAGTTTTATGCTTCTGTTCGCATGGATATACGCCGCATAAGCCAGATTAAGGCAGGTGATAGTGTCATCGGCAACCGAACGCGGGTGAAGGTGGTCAAAAACAAGATTGCGCCGCCTTTCCGTGAAGCTGAGTTCGACATTATGTACAACGAGGGCATTAGTAAGGCGGGCGATATCCTTGACCTCGCGGTTACACACAACATCGTTGAAAAAGCGGGCGCTTGGTTTGCCTACGACGGGGGAAAGATCGGCCAAGGCCGTGAAGCTGCCAAGACGTATCTACAAGAAAACCCCAAGGTTCAAGCTGAAATTGCCGCCAAAGTTCGCGCTGCAGCCGTAAAGGACTAGTACGTCGTATGGACGAAAAGCTGCGAGATTTCTTCAAGAAAGAGCAAGTAGCAACTTTGGCTGTGCCGATCGACAGAGAAGGAAGCATCCATATTGCAACAATGAGATGTATGACATTGCTTGATCCACTCAAGATCTACTTTGTCACCGGTTCATCGAGCGAAAAGTGTGCGCTACTTCGAACGGGCGAGCTAATAAAAACGGCGTGTGAAGTCGGGGGATATAAAGGCACCGAGATGTACGCCCAAATGCGTGGAACTGCCAGATTATGGCGCCTCGACGAGCAGCCCGAAATAGTGAAAATGTATTTCGAGAAACGCGGCGAACCAAACCTCAAAAATGAAGGCGACGATAGCGTTCTCCTCGAATTCACTCCAGACTACCTCAAATACACCGACTATGCCCAAGGCTGGGATAAGCACCTAGTCAAACTATGAAAAACTTCGTCATATTGCACGGGACGCAAGGATCGCCAGGGGGAAACTGGTTTCGGTGGCTTGAAAGGGAACTAACCAAAAAAGGGCACAAGGTGTGGTTACCGCAATTGCCACATGCTGAGCAGCCAAGCTTACGCGAATGGATAGATTATGTTCATGCCGAATGCCCCTTCTCGCTTGACGAAAAAACCACTATTATTGGCCATTCTTCGGGCGCCATCCTTGCCCTACTGCTTGCCCAAGAGAGCAAAACGAAGTTGGAGGCGGTCGTATGTGTATCTGTTTTTTACGATAATTCGCTCAAATGGAGTGCAAACGATCGCCTTTTTGACGTCGATTTTGACTGGGAAAAGATTCGTGGACAGGTAAAACATCATATCACCTGTATACACTCTGACGATGGTCCATATGTGCCGGTTTCGCAGGCAAAATTTGTAGCAGATGCGGTGGACGCTCGTCTTGTCATGCTGCCAGGACAGGGACATTTCAATCTCGAGAAAAGCGAGAGCTATACAGAGTTTCCGGAAATACTAGAGTATTTAGAGGAGAGAATATGAGCGAACAGCTGATCCAAATCGTAGATGAGTATGATGTGCCAATCCGAGGTGGCACAATGGATGAAGTACAGTTTGGTGGGCTCTGGCACCGAATTGTACGAGTGATGTGTGTGGACGGCGAAGGGAACTATCTTTTACAGAAACGTGGGCTAAGGGAATTTACATCACCGGGTTGCTGGGACGTATCTGTTTCGGGCCATGTTGACGACGGCGAGAGTTATCTTGTTGCTGCTCTACGTGAAGCGGGTGAAGAAATCCGTCTTCGCATGCTTCCTATAGAGCTGACGATTGTTGAAAACTACAAGAGTTCTCATACAGGTAGACAGGGGGGTGTAGATCGAACTTTTAACAGGTTTAACCGAACGTATCTTCGCAAGACACCCATGGGTCAAAGATTACGTCATAATGACGAGGTTGAGGAGCTACGATGGGTAAGCGAGAAGTCGCTGAGGCAACTCGCGGAGAACCGAGAAAAGACCACGGATGCCCTACGTCACTTTGTGGGAGCGGTCTTGCTTTGAAAATAACAGCGATAAAGGCACAGGTGAAAAGAGAGGGGAGGTACTCAGTTTTTGTCGAGGGTGAGTATGTGTTTGGCCTCAGCGCAGAGGCGCTACTAGACTCGCGGTTTGTGGTGGGGCAGGAACTGACGAAGGCAGAACTAGCTGATGCTAAAAAACAGTCACAGGAAGATAAAGCATATAACTTGAGCCTTGCGTATGTAGCGCGCCGCATGCGCAGCGAGGGCGAGTTGCGAGACTATTTTCGCCGAAAGGACTATGCACCTGAGCTGGCCGATCAGCTCCTCGCGCGGCTCCGTCGGCTTAGGTTTGTTGATGACGTAGAGTTTGCGCGCAGGTGGGTAGAAAATAGGCGTTTACTGAAAGCTACCAGTGCCAAAAAGCTTCGACTGGAATTGCGACAAAAACACATCAGCGACGAGATAGTTCGACAAGCTTTAGAAGAGGACGAGACCGATGAGCGGCAGGTGCTGCAAGACCTAATCGCCAAAAAAAGGAAAACAGCTCGCTACCAAGATGACCAAAAACTCATCGCCTTCCTGGCGCGCCAGGGCTTCAACTATGACGACATAAAATCAGTACTTCTTGACAAGTGAAGTGAAACTCTCCCCTGGTAAAAACGCATCCCAGGTGAAATCTGAAATTTAGGCAACGGCGCCGGCGCGGACTGTACCGGAACTCAGTGGATCATTGACGATGATTTTACTGTCGGTGATTTCGTTGATTTGACTTCGCTCTACGCTGAGACTGCCGCCGGTAAGGCCTTTGATGATCCCTTGCGACACGTAGATTTTCTGCACATACATGGTTTCTATCTCGGTGGCGAAATCGACAACTTTGCCGAGGCGTTTTTTTGCAGTCGTGACAACAGGCTTACCGAGTAACACATAATCGAGTTTGATAAGTTTCTGGAGTCGTACAAGGTCCTCCGCCTTAGCAAGAACATCGTGGTCGTTGATGACAAACCCTTGCGGGATAACATCGCGGATGTCTTGGTACAGCAGCACGAGTTCGCTACGACTAAAGTGGTCTTCGCAGTAAAAGCCTTCGATCTTGAGGTTATTTGGGTTTAAGAGCAAACCGCGCGTCGTGGCAACAGGCTGGCCAGTGCGCAGACTCATGACGGGTCTGCCGATCAGGTTTTCACTGAGTTTGAGCATGCCTACAGTATACAACAGTGGTCGAGTTGGCTTTTTGCTACCTCTGTTGGAGTAATATTTACAATCACAAAATGCTACTGCTTGCAAGCGAAGCGGAGCGAGGACTACACTGCGAATTATGAAAAAATCTCTGAAAATCCTAAGCCTGCTGTTTGTAGTAACTCTAATGATCCCAACTGTGTCCGTTTACGCCGAAGGACAGGCGATTGTTCTGCCCGATTTGTACATTCGGGAGGTGAAAATAACTGGCGAAGAGTTTGTTGTGCTTCAAGCGGCCGTCGATGTACCAGACCTAAGTGAGTACTGGCTTGGTTACAATAGTAACGAGCTCGCTACTACCGTCGTGCCGTCGCAGCAGCTACCCGCTCGGACGCTCCTCGCGGGTCAAGCGATTGTCCTTACAAGTGATGGAAGCGCAACCTGCGATGCAGTTTGGATTACAAAACTATCAGCGACCCTGGGAGACACTAGAGGTGTCTTGATGCTGCGAAAACTGACCAATGTTGGTACGACGAGCACGTTTACTACTGTCGATAGCGTGAACTGGGCGAAGCCAAGCGCAAGCGGAACAACCACCGCCCAGCTAGACCTTCGCAAAGAAACTGCCAGCCTGGCGTACCCGGTTTGGTACCAAGACAAAGCGCATACACCTGCGTGGCGTGTTGGTCACATGGAAGGGTGCACTTTGCGGCTGGCAGCAGTTACAAACCAGCCAACCGAAGAAATCAGTTGGGAAGTTGAGGCGGAAGAACCACCGGCTATCATTGAAAGCTTAACAGACGAGCAACTGCCCGAGGAAACCGGCGAAACGGTCGCTGCCAATGTCGGACTTGCCCCGCCGCAAATTACAGAGCTGCTGCCAAACCCTGTCGGAACTGGTACCGACGGTTCAGAGGAGTATATTGAGTTATACAACTCCAACGAGCAGCCGTTTAACTTGGGTGGTTTTAAACTGCAGACAGGAGTAACCACAAAGTATACATACACCTTTCCTGCGGGGACAACGTTGCCTGCCAAAAGCTTCCGCGCCTTTTATGCAGTGCAAACAGGATTGAGCATGAGCAACACAGGCAGTCAAGCTGCTTTACTTGACCCTGAGGGTACAGAAATAAGTACGACAGAAGCCTACACCGGTGCAAAAGACGGCATGGCCTGGGCACTGGCGCAAGGAGCGTGGTACTGGACAAACCGGCAGACACCAAATGACACGAACGTGATTGTGCAGGTGACTCCTTCAGTACTGGCTGCTACGACCAAAAAAGCAGTGAGCGCGCTAACGGCCACAACCAAAAAGGCAGCCACAGCTGCGAAAGCAAAAGTCGCTAAAGCAAAAAAGGCGACGACTGCTCAGAAAACTAAATCTGATAAAACCCCCAGAACCTCTGCGTCAATTGCCTCTGCAGCCACAAAACCAGCTCCAATTCACTGGGGAATACTTGCAGCGGTTGCCACTGGCGCGTTAGGATATGGGCTATATGGCTACCGACATGACATGGCAAACAAGTACCATAACCTCCGAGCAAACCGAGCAGCTAGGCGAGCACATCGGTCGTAATCTGCGCGGCGGTGAGGTGATTGAGCTGGTCGGTGACCTCGGCGGCGGCAAGACAACATTTACGCGCGGGCTAGCGCGCGGGGCGGGTAGTAGTGACCGGGTGGCGAGCCCAACATTCACCGTCAGTAAGGAATATGAGTGTCCCGCTTTTACGATAATACACTTTGACTTTTACCGTTTGCATGAGGCGGGTGTTGTTGCGGAAGAGCTTCGCGAGTTTGTGGGCGATCCACATACAGTTGTTATTGTGGAGTGGGGCGAGATCGTAGAAGATGTATTGCCGCTTGATCGACTGAAAGTTGAGATTCGCCACCGAAAAGACGAAGGCAGAGAACTGGTATTTGAAACGACGGAGCGCCTAAGGTATGTACTAGAGGAGTTAAGCTAATGCTGATTTTGACTATTCGCACTGATAAGCCCGATGCTGAAATCGGCTTATATCATGATTCTGAGCAGCTAAGATACGAGATTTGGACCGCACACCGTCAGCTCGCAGAGACGTTACATCAAAAAATTGCAGATTTGCTTACTGCAGAACAAAAGACGATAGGTGATCTCGAAGGCATAGTCTGTTTTGAAGGGCCAGGCAGTTTTACGGGCCTGAGGATAGGACTAAGTGTGGGGAATGCAGTCAGTTACGGGCTCGCAGTGCCGATTGTGGGAGCGCAAGGCGATGCTTGGAACGAGGATGGCATCGATCGACTACTCGCTGGCGAAAATGATACGGCCGTACTTCCTTTCTACGGAGCACCAGTACACATAACCGAGCAAAAGAAATGATCATCGTAATATATATGTTTGTGGGGTTAGCTTGGGGACTGGCTTACTACTTGCTCGAGAAAGATAAGGGCGAGCGAGAGCCTATGAGTGCCTTGTGGGCGGCATTTGGTTTTGGTGTTTTATCACTCATACCGACAGGTGTACTGGAATATTTTTTCACCAGTGAAAATTTGCTAGACGCCGCAAAAACGATGCCGCAGGGGGTCATCTTTCGTGAGGCTATGATTGTAGGAATTGTCGAGGAAGCATGTAAATTTTTACCGCTGGCTTTTTATATATACAAAAAACGATATTTCAATGAGCACACCGATGGGATAATATATTTTGCGCTTGCTGGCCTAGGGTTTGGGCTGCCCGAAAACATCATGTACACACTTTCTTATGGAGGTGAGGCGCTCGGGCGGCTTATCTTGACACCTTTTTTCCATGCAGCGACAACTGCGTTTGTAGGCTACTATTTGGTGCGGTGTAAACTCCGCAAGAAACCTCTCATTACCGCTGGAATTGCCTTGATTGCGATGATGGTTGTGCATGGGCTATACGACTTTGGCCTAATAAGCGGTAATGGGGCCTATATTGTCGGTTCACTAGCGATTACTATCAGTCTAAGTGTCTTTGTATTTGTAGTGGCAGGGCACGCTAAAGGGCGTGACCAAAAGATGGGGCTAAGTGTCGTTGGTCATAATGCCTATTGTCGGTCGTGTGGGTACCCGAACCCAAAGCGTAACCTGTATTGCACGCAGTGCGGTCGACATGCTTAAATACCGATTATGAATATGAATTGTGGAAATTGTGGCTTCAGGCTAGACACGGGTGCCGCGTTTTGTGGTAACTGCGGATTTAAAATTGTGATGCCGGGTGAACAGCCACAAGTTTTTGTTGAGCAAACAAGCGATGCGACTCGGTCTGCGAGCGACATATACCAACAACAACCCATGTTGCAGCCAGTTACAGACGATAAATCTACTCCTGCGTTGATTTTAGGGATTGTATCTATACCTATGGCATTAACGCTCATGGCTATCCCAATAGGAGTCGCCGCAATAATCATGGGAAGCCTCGCGCTCAGATCTAACAAAGGGAAATCAATCGCAGCGATCATAACAGGTATCTTGGGCATACTGCTGAGTATTGTGATTATCGCCATCGCTGTCAGTGAAAGTTTTAAAGGTAATTCGTAAATAGCGTTGCTCAAAGTAATTTTAATGGCTTTACGAAATCTACGATAAAGCTTATGATAATTATTAAGTAGCAGGGGATTTTATGAAGCAACTTAGGCGAAATCTGGTTACGACAGTTGCTGTAGGATTTTTCTTGGCTTTAATCGGCACAATGTTCTCACTTAATTTTACGAACAGTCCGAAAGCGGCCGCTCAAGCGGCACCCACGTTTAAGTGCGATGGAACGATTTTCATTGCTTATAATCAGACAGACACCCAGTTGACGCGGCTTAACACCCAAAATAGCCCCATTGATATGACCTCTATCGGAGCTCCCTATGCGCAGGGCTATAATGCCATTGGCTTCAACTTCAGTGATGGCTACCTTTATGGCTTCAACACGCCAGACGGTCAGTATGTTCGAATTGCTGCTGATGGAACAGCCACTACCATTGCTCCTCCGGCGGGTATGCCCAACCCAACTCCCGCTCCACGCTACTTGGCGGGAGACATAGATGGTAATGGCTATCACAACATGGTTTCCGCAATTGGTTCAGGTACCATTCAGTGGGTAGTGACTGATTTGTCTACCCCAACGCCAACACTTATGGGTACCTTTACGCTGCCAGATACACTTGCTGTTGGTGATATTGCCTATAACCCCAAGGACGGTAAATTCTACGGCGTGGACGCTCTTAGCCACAAGGTAGTGATGTTTACTGTGGATCCAGGCTACTCGTCAGGGTCGGCCACACTTCTATCAACAGATAACAGCGCCTTAATGGCTAGTGGGCTTCCAGCGGCACTTCATGGTGCGGCGATGATGAACTCTAAAGGTGAGTTACTGACTACACAATTAAACCCAGGCAAGTTATTCCGGTTCAACATTGGAACCAATGGGAGTGGAGATGGTAAAGCGACACTTGTCAATTCCGTTCCAAGTGTCGATCAGTATGACGGTGCAGCATGCCCCTACGCGCCTATTCTTGAGAAAACCGCTAGCCCAAAAACTGTTAAAGCGGGCGAGCAGGTTACTTACACTTACACTGTTTATAATGCGCTTGTCAGCGGACCTCTGACATACAATTTTACAGATAATATTGCCGACGGCAGAACTTTTGTCGCTGACACATTAGACAATACGTTCAGCGGAACTGCAAGTGCATATGGCGGGCAGATGGCGGGCAGAATACTTTACACATCGCAGGTATGTCCGTACCAGCATCGGGATCGATTACTTTTAGCGTGAAAGTCCAAGTACCAGCTACAGCGCCTGCTATGACTATGAACAATCAAGCAGTAATCAATGGCTTTAACGTTGCTTCTTTCCCTGATGAGCTTCTCTCAGATGATCCTATTACGGTCCTAGTTGGTGATCCAACAGAGATCGTAGTGACTGCGATTACGGCACCAGGCGCTCCTGATACTGGCGCTACGGGAGCGTCTGCTAAAATCCTCGCTACCTCAGCAATTCTCTTTGGTTTAGGGGCACTGCTTGCCTGGGCGGGCAATCGCTTCAAAGGCTACAACCTTCGATAGGGCATACAACTAGCTTATGTATTAACGATAAGTAACATTGTCAAAAATACATTGTTAAAACACTTATACTTAGTGTATAGTTTCCGGTAGGTTTAGCAAAAACCAAAACTAAAATTAAACAAAAACTATATGTCTCTCTCACGCGCTAATTCGTTTGAATTTGTTTCAAGTACTACCCCCAGAATCACCAGGGGTGATTATCGGCGTGCAACTCCACGCGTGACGTTATTTGCGGAGGGTATGCGACAAACCCCCGCTCATCGTTCCGCAAAACAAGGCAAGGCAAGGGTCGTTGCTCCAGTTTATGAGCCGGTTCGCATAACCGGGAACACCAATAAACGCCAGCTTCATTTGCGCCGTAAAACGCGGCGATTAATACGCAGTTTATCGGCGGCGTCAATATTGATTGCGCTTAGCATGGCGGGCTATAGTTTTCACACCCAGGTAGTTGCGCAACCACTACAGCCAGAAAAAAATACGCAGAATGTAAAGGGCCTGGCTCAGGCTACACTGGTTAACCCAGGCCTATCGGCCGTGCGACCTTCAGAAAGTGATGTGTCGGCGCACACAATGCCAGCGACACACCCAAAGATTCTAGAGATTTCAAGTCTTGGCATAAGGGCGCGTATCTACGGGCTTGGCACGACAAAGGAGGGGTCAATTGCCGCTCCGAAGAACATATACAATGTTGGTTGGTACGAAGGCTCGGCGCTTCCAAATGAGCCTGGGATAACCTTTATAGATGGACATTACGGTCTTGGTATTATTGGAGGAGTCTTTAAAAATCTGTCGCGTTTGAAAGTCGGGGGGACTATCGTGCTTAGGACGGGAAATGACACGACGTATACGTATAAGATAGCCTCGAGCCATACATCTCCTTTGACGGAGCTTGATATGCGCGAGGTGTTAGCTCCAAGTGAAAGTGGGAAAAACGAACTCGTGCTCATGACTTGCGCGGGCAAACAAATTCCCGGCACTACCAGCATGGACGAGCGGACAGTTGTGCGCGCAGTGCAGCAATGAATTAGATTGACGCTAGACGCACAGACGGCGTATATTTTAAGGTAGGCATTGTTGGAGTTTTGGACAGGCCGTTGATCATCAGATCATATACATCAATTTATGTGCATTTTGGGTGGCGTACTCGAGCAACTAGAGAAGTGAAAGCGATGTTGCCGGTGAGCTATCTTTAACGCGAAAGGAAACAACATGGAAATACTTGCCATCTTGCTCGCCATAGCCGGGCTCGGAGCTGGCTATGGTGCCAGCACGTACACAAACAAAAAGAAATCTGCCGACGCAGAAAGTAAGGCAGAAAAAGAGCTAGAGAAAGCCAGAAAAGAAGCCAATCGGCTCGTGGATGAGGCCAGAAGCGAAGCGCACAAAGTGAATGATGCTGCTCGCAAAGAGGAACAGGCGCGTCGCGGTGAACTCAAAGATCTCGAAACACGGCTTGTTCAGCGTGAGTCAGCACTTGATAAAAAGCTTGATGAACTCGATAAACGTACCGAAAAACTTCGCGCTGGTGAAGATGAAGTCGAAGCCCTTAAAAACGAGATTCGAGATATTCGCGTCAAGCAACAAGAGAAACTCGAGAAAATCGCCAAGCTGAGTAAGAGCGATGCTGCCGATAAACTCATGCAAATGACTGAGCGCGACATCCGTGGTGACTTGACCGGCCTTGTTGCAAAATTGCAAAACGACGCCCGCGACAATGCCGAGGAAGCAGCCGGACTACTCATCGTTACCGCAATGGAGCGCATGGCTAGCGAAGTCACCGCTGAACGCACGCTGACCAGTGTGAAGCTTGAAGACGAGGAGATGAAAGGCCGAATAATTGGTAAAGAAGGGCGCAACATCCAGGCTTTGCAGCGCGCGACCGGCGTCGATATTATGGTCGACGACACTCCAGGCTATATCGTACTCAGTAGCTTTGACCCTGTACGCCGCGAGGTGGCTCGTCAGGCCCTTGAGCTGTTACTCAAAGATGGTAGGGTTCATCCTGGCCGCATCGAAGAAGTTGTCGAAAAAGCGCAGAAAAATGTTGAAAAAGACGTCACGCGCGCCGGTGAAGATGCTGCCCGCGAAGTTGGCGTTATTGGCATACCAAAAGAGCTACTGCACATGCTCGGCGAGCTCAAATACCGCACAAGCTACGGTCAAAATGTGCTCAAGCACTCAACAGAAATGGCGCACATGGCGGGTATGCTCGCAGAAGAGCTTGGCGCCAATGTCACCACCACCAAGTACGCCACTCTCATGCACGACCTTGGCAAAGCTCTCACCCACAAGATGGAGGGCAAGCACCATCATATTTCTGGTGAGATGCTGCGAAAATACGGTGCTCCCGAAGAAGTGGCCTTGGCTGCAGAGCAGCATCACGACGACGTAGAAGCAACAAGCGTTGAGGCACTGATCGTTCGGGTGTGCGATGCAATTTCGGCTGCTCGCCCAGGTGCCCGAAACATCTCTGCCGAGAACTTTGCCGAGCGTATGAAAGAGCTTGAAAACATCGCCAATAGCTTTAATGGTATCGAGAAATCGTACGCAATCAGCGCCGGGCGTGAAGTACGTGTTTTTGTACGACCTCAGCAGGTTGACGACCTAACGGCCATTCGCCTCGCCCGCGACATCGCGACCAAGATCGAAAGCAGCATGAATTACCCTGGTACGATCAAAGTCAACGTCATCCGTGAGACTCGTGCTATCGAATTCGCCAAATAAAATGAAACATATTGAGCTTAGCAACATCTATGGTGACACTGCCTACGTAACTACAGACGGTGGTTTTATCGAGAGCTTGCGGCTAGAAGACGGAAGGCAGATTCTTTTCCCGCGTCAGCAGCTCGTCGACAAGGACCGGGGAGGCGTGCCTGTTTGTGCACCTGTGTTTGGCCCGGGTGAACCTATTGGCCTAGCACAGCACGGTTTTGCTAGAAATTGTACGTGGGAGGTCGTAAGTCAAAACCAAGATGAAGTGAAACTCACCCTTGTAAATCCAGTATCCCAGGTGAAAAATCTCCCCCATGAATATAATGGGTGCAAGCTGGAGCTGACAATTGAGTTAGCTGACGATACTCTTACGGAAACTCTAGTAGTTTCTAATTTGGGCGATAAACCTTTTGTTTGTAGCCCAGGGTTTCACCCGTACTTTGCGACGACTGGCGCAACGCACATACAGCTAGTGGAACGTCGTTTTACGGCTGATGAGTTGATTGCTGCACAGGTATTGCCTGAGCCAGCCACACAGATATGCTTGAAAACTGAAGTAGCGGAGCTAACAATCAGCGTCGACCCAGCGGCAAAATTTGTGGTTTGGTCGGCAAACCCTGACAAGTATATATGCGTAGAACCAACCATGAGGGGCTTTCTAGATGAACGAAATATGAGTGAAAGTATGCTTTTGCCGAGCGGGTCACAAAAAATATCCATGGGAATAAGCTGGGGGCAGTAAAAGTGGTAGAAATAACCTATTTTGTGCACGGAACAACCACTGACAATGAGCAGGAGATCGCATCTGGCTGGAAAGACGGCGAACTCTCAGAAACTGGCAAGCAACAAGCCCGTGAACTTGGTGAGGAAATTGCCGAGAAAAAGTTTGACGCTGTGTTTAGCTCGGACCTAAAACGGGCGGTTGAATCTGCGGAGTTGATGTTTAGCAAAGATAGCAAGGTTGTTCAGGATGACCGACTACGTGAGTGCAACTACGGTGACATGAATGGCCTGCCTGCGACGTTTAAAGACCACATGAATGACTACATTGACCATCCATTTCCGAGTGGTGAGAGCTATCGTGACGTTGAAGCACGCATTGAGTCTTTTGTTGAGTACTTGCGGGAACATTTTGATGGACGACATGTTGCGATTGTGTCTCACCAGGCCCCACAGCTTGCACTCGAGGTAATTTTGGGCGGCAAATCATGGCCAGAGGCTATCGCAAGTGATTGGCGTCGACGTGGTGCGTGGCGCCCAGGCTGGCAATACGTAATTGACCCGGTGGAGTAGACTGATGAAGATTCTGTATGTTGGAGATGTGATGGCCGATCCAGGGATTATGGCGGTTGAACGTGTCTTGCCCGAACTAGTTAAGAACGAAGCTATCGATTTTGTTGTTGCGCAGGCCGAAAATACGAGCGCAGGGAAGGGGCTAAACCTCGCTGATTATGAACGGCTAAAAAAAGCGGGCGTCCATGCCCTTACCGGTGGCAACCATACGCCTTCTGAGTCAGAATCAACGCCCCTACTTGAGGACACTAGTGTGCCGGTGGTTGGCCCAGCAAATATGCCCGGCTGTCCAGGATTGGGCTATAAGCTGGTGCACTCCCCGTCTGGGGATGTACTTGTTATGAGTCTGCTCGGTAGCATTGTGGGCAAGCAGGCGGATGTTGAAACCGAAAACCCGCTCAAAAAGTTTGATGAAATAATTGCCGCAGTCCCTAGAGATTCATATGCTGTTTGTGTGGCGAACCTGCACGGAGATTTTAGTAGTGAGAAACTGGTTTTTGGACACTACGTTGACGGACGTGCAAGCCTAGCCGTGGGCGATCATTGGCACGTGCCTACTGCCGACGCGCAGGTGTTGCCAAAAGGGACGGCGCATATTACCGACGTGGGCATGTGTGGTTCGCTCGACTCGTCGCTCGGGGTCACATTTGACTCTATTATCCCACGCTGGCGAGATGGCTACGTGACACGTAATGTGCTTGAGACCAAAGGCCGTATGCAGTTTTGCGCCGTTTTAGTTGACCTAGACGAATCAACGGGCAAAGCGCGCAGTATCAAACAAATACGCGAGGTTTGGGATGACACAGAAGCCAAAAGCTAGCGTTTGGCCAAGACTTTTTAACGGGTCAGGGTACTTGCTGGTGGCTACCGAATGGTTGGTGTTAGGGCTTTTGTATGTGCCAAGTCTACTTGAGAGTGAGGCTATGCAAAAACTCTTTCCTGCAGGAAATGAAGTAAAATTCACCCCTGCAGAAACATCAAATGCGGTGGAACCGTCGGCTGGACTCATTCTGCTCGCAACTATTTTAGGCTTACTTTTCCTTGGTTTTGTGGGTTATACAATCTTTCGCAAATACATTCCTGCAGTCGTGAATAACTCTGAAAAAGTGATAGAAAAATCCACCGAGCAAATTGTGCATGTGCGTGAAAAACAAAAACCTCATCTAACCAAACGAAAGAAACGTATGCTAACCGAACAGGTCAGCTTCTGGCTAAAAATGACCGCAGCCATTTTGCCCCTCGCAATTCTACTCATCTTCAGTCGGCACGATGATTCCTTGGCTACCGTACTTGCACGCTTTACTACCGCTCTAGCAGCTCTTCTGGCGGTAGGCTGCCTTAGTGTTTCCCGCCGACTGTAGTAATGATCGGAGCCTTAGTATGTAAGGCTTGCTCTCAGCGTCTGCTGATTTTTGCAAAGTGTCTTCTATGATTGAGGAGACAGGATTATCGCAAAATCCTTACGGATTTTACCCTTCCTGCGGTACTTGCTAAAAAGAAATGCAAGCATTTCTTTTTGCTCCGTTCCTCGTCCGCGAACCCACCAGCGCGATTTCTGCACCACATCACCATGACCAATAAAATACCCCAGCTTTCGCCAGGGTATTTTATTGGTCGGGGAGACAGGATTTGAACCTGCGACCCCGCGGTCCCAAACCGCGTGCGCTACCAGACTGCGCCACTCCCCGTTGTATATGATCTTTTCTCTAAGATCTGCAACAGAGGAGATTATACTATGGCAGAGGGTAGTATGCCAAGGGGGCGACAGAGAGTCGTCTAGGGGATGGAGCAGTCGCTATTATGCAAAGCAGTTGGTTTGCGGAAATGTGGGGCACGTAAAAAGCCACGCATAAGTACGTATTGCTGCGCTTGTCGATGTGATTAATATGTGGTGCGGGAATACCATTCGAAAGCTGGGGGTGAAACGCTCTCGTCGCTGCAAATGAGAACCTAGTGATCAATCTTGGCAAATCACCGTTGTTGTTTGAGGAGCGTTGGACTAAGTGCTATACTCACCTCTGTTAGTTTTTTAATTTGTCGGGGTGTAGCGCAGCTTGGTAGCGCGCAGCGTTCGGGACGCTGAGGTCGTGGGTTCAAATCCCGCCACCCCGACCAGCATTAGATTACTGAAAAATGCAGACTGGGAAAGGTGATATAGTTAACCGTATAAAACATAAGTAGGAGGGTTTATGGGCGAGTTTGAGACCTATGATACGTTCAGGCCTAGAGAAATCAGGTAGTAAACCTTTTAGTGTGGACGAATTAGTCTCTGGGCCACCGTATACTAATGCCCAAGAGTACCGTACTTCAGGCGATTTTCGCCTTGATGGGTCTGTGAGTAACGCCGATAGTGGGGCGTTGGTTTTAGGTTTACCTCCACGACCTCTTGGAGACGGAGAAAGAAGGTTTATCGAAGGGGTGAAGACTACTCCGCCTAAAGTTCGGACGCAGCTATTTGAAACTGCAAGACAAAAAAGATTAGCTGACAATTAAGAGCTCTCTTATGTCTATCAAACCGATCCTAAATTAAGAGTTCTGATTGTTTACCTCCGAAAACCGCAAACTATTAACACATGAAAATAGATGCACTGAGCAGTGATTTTCTGGTACTGTAGTGTTAGATATATGCAACTTCTTTATTTCATACTCACTGGCTTGGGCGGGCTACTGATTTTACTAGTGGGGGAGTTTGGCTGGGACCGAGGTTGGTGGCGCGGCGAGTGGGCTCGCAAATTTGTTCATAGTGCGATTGGGGTGTTTGTCGCAACTTGGCCATTTTATCTTGACTACGATCTTATACGGCTCATCAGCATCCTGCTGGTTATTGGCTTTGTCGTTTCAATGCGCTTCAAGCTATTTCATTCTATTGGAGGTATTGCGCGCATTAGTTACGGCGAAGTACTATTCGCGCTTATGATCGGTTTTTTAACGCTCATTGCTGGCACAAAGGGTATTTATGCAACTGCGATGCTCCATCTGGCGCTAGCCGATAGTGCTGCGGCGGTGTTTGGGGTTAGGTGGGGAAAGAGTACTGCCTACAAAGTCCTAGGCCATACAAAGAGTTTAGTAGGCAGCGCGACGTTTTTTGCCGTATCTTTCATGCTCTGCGCGGTTTTTGCCATCATTCACCCTGGTACGCTGCCTCTCCTTGGGCTCGTCGTAGTGAGCCTCGGCGCAACTTTCTTTGAAAATGTCGGCATTTACGGCCTAGACAACTTATATGTACCGCTCTATGTAGCCAGCGTGCTCAGTCTGCTAATATAGCCAAATCTAAAATGAAGTGAAATTTACCTCTGTAAAAAAGCAATCCCAGGTGAAGCGCGTCTACATGATGCTTATGCTATAAAACATATTTG
>CAYMUP010000005.1:0-41873 GCA_964393815.1 uncultured Candidatus Saccharibacteria bacterium
AGAGGGTCGGGGGTTCGAGTCCCTCATCACCCACCAAACTAAAAAAGCCTATTCAATTTGAATAGGCTTTTTTAGTTGCATAAAAAGACACCTTTTAACACCGAACACTGCTTGCGGTGTCAAGGCTTCTCGAGAATGCCCTACGTACCTACGAGATGAGCAAAAGATATTAACACGCGTATGTTGCGCCACCTTTCATGCGAGTCTCAAAGATACGAAACCATTTGATGCGCTTAGGTTACACCAATAATGCTTGTATTAAGTTGACCAGAAGATATTCTGGTGTACTATATACTTAGTTTTAAGCACAAGCCCTAAGGAAAGAAATATGAAAAAATTACAAACATCAGGGTACAGCCACCATTTTCTTCTACCTGTTATTGCGATCTTAGCCGTGGGTCTTATCGGTGCAATAACGCTTCAAGCATCAAATGCAGCGACTCCTACGAATAACAGTAGAGAAATAAAAGGACGTTCTTCTGCGTGGCCCGTTACGACCGTTGATGTCACTAGCACCCTTCGCAGTGGTATTTACGGTCGTAAGTTTAGAGGAGACGGAGCTGAGACCCTACGATTCAAAAATGGCTACAGTGTTATTTTACTTGGCGATGCATTTGTGCGCAAAGACGACACTGTCCCTGTAGCATATCAAGAGGCCAACGAACAGCAGCCGTATATGATGCGCAATAACATGATCACAGTAAGTCCAAAAGGTGTAGTACGAAGTGCAGTGAGCAGCAAGGCTTTACTCGCGCAGAAGTCATTTATTGATGTGCCTACTTCTGCGTTACGTACAGGTGGCAAGAATTTCTACTGGCCTATGGCTTCTGCTGTCGATAACAGTACGAGGGGTAAGGGCCGTACATTTTATGTAGTTTGGGGGCAATTTTTTACTCCTGACACTAATCCGAGTGCATTTGAACGCGTTGGCAGTAAGATAGGCGTGTACTATGTCACTGATAAGGGTACTCTGCAGTTCAAGCGTTTTATCGCAACACCATCACATAGTGCCAATAAGCCAATTTGGTGGGGCTCAGGCTACGCGATAGATGCAACTTGGATGTATATATATGGCTCAAACAAGCCTGACGGAGAATACATATGGGGGCATGATCACTATTTGGCTCGCGTAAAGATCGCTGAAGTTGCTTCACTCAGCAAATGGCGCTTTTGGAATGGTTCTAATTGGACGAGTAAGCAGACCGACGCAGCAGTCGTTATACCAAACAGCCAGGGCGTAGAAGCTCGCTTTAGAATTCGCCGGGTGACTGGCCAGCCAGGATATACTTTCATATATAAAAAATATTCTCTCGTTGGCGATGGAGTATACCGAGCGACGAGCAACCTTCCGCAGGGCTCATGGTCGTTTGAGACAACACCACTAACAACAATCGCTAAGTTAAATAGCACTGATTATACATATTGCGCCTATGAAATCCCGCTAAGCAATGGTAGTTACGGCGCAGTCATTAGCCATGGAAATAGTGTCTGGGGCACGCCAGAAGATCAAGTTGGCGTCTTCCCTATGTGGTAGTAGATGCTTAAGAGAACTAGATTGGTTAGAGTTTTGCCCGCCGTTTTTTGCCCCTTCGGAACCCGCGGGCGAAACTTCTGTTAGTCATAGCACGTCGTTGAGCATAGGAGCTGAGACCTCGAAAAGCAACTACTGCCCAAACAATATTCAGCACCACACTTACGTAGGCGTGCTTCTGCCACGTGTAAAAAAACAAAATAAGTGACGCAATTACATTATCGAGCTCATACAAAGGAGACGACACTTTCCACTTATTATTGTTGACACGCCAAAAAGCAAATAGTAGCAAAACACCCCCGACTAGACCCAAGTAATCGATTGGTTCCCACTGCATGTTTACGATTTTGGTAGATGTTTATAAAGTCTGTCTAAGCTGTAGCTTGCCCTAATGAGTGGTTTTACGAGGTCGGTGGTCACATTGACTTTAACGCCAGGATTTAGAAAGTTAAAGGGGTCAAAAAGCGCTTTTACTTTTCTAAATAGCGCATAGGCGTCAACGCCGTATGCCTCAGCAAGATAAGGGCCTCTGAGTCGTCCGTCACCGCGGCTAGCGGTGAGCGAACCACCATGTTCAATAACAAGCTTGTTATATTGACCAAGCAATCGGAAAGCCTTTTGCCTTTCTCCCAGCTGCTCTAGATCCAAAAAAGGCTGTGCGTGAACCATACCATCACCTACAGAGCCCCACAGCGCAACCTGCAACTTATTGTCGGCAAACAGCTTATAGACGCCAGCCACAAATGTAGGAAGCTGCTGGATAGGCACGATTCCGTCGTCTATCAGAGGTACGGCCTTTAGCCTTCCTTCGGAGTGGCTTATCAGTACTGAGCTTGCGGCGCGAATCTTTCGAAGAGCGGCCTGTTCAAGGGGGTCATCGGCAACAATAAGTTTTTCAGCATCATTACCGATAAGTTTGGTGAGTTCTTTAATTCCTTTTTTGCGGTGACGTTCTGTACTATCGTCAAACTCAAAAAGCAGGACAATTTTGGGCAGTGGATGAGGCAAGACATTCTTTAGGAGATTAGGATTCAGCTTGGAAACTAGCTCTAAGAGGTGATAATCAACCATCTCTACTGCGCTCGGCTGCAACTTACTGTGCTGAACGGCTTGCACTGCAGCCAGCGCTGACTCAAGGCTATGAAACGACGCCATGATAAGATGTGTCTCGGGATTATATTCAAGTGTGTCAAAGGTGATTTCCGTAACGGTGCCCAGCGTCCCCTGGCTCCCTAAAAATAATGGGGTTAAGTCAAAACTACCATCTCGATGTTTTACGTCCGCGAGGTTGTAACCAGAAGTGTTTCGACTGACATGACGTACTGAGCTACTGACAGTTTCCGCATTTTCTTCAAGAAGTGCGTCTAGCTTACGGTAAATATCCCCCTCGAAGGTGCTGAGACCCATTTTTTTGCCTAGCTCGCGCTTTGTGAGGCGCTTCGTTGTAATCACTTCACCATTTGCAAGGACCACTCGGAGAGAACGAACCTGTGCGGCAGTGGTGCCGTACTTGTACGATCTCTCACCCGAGGCATTATTGCCGACAGCCCCACCTACGGTACTAAACTCGAGGCTACTTGGGTACGAGGGTACATAGCGCTCATGGGTGTGGAGTGTTTGTTGGAGTCGTCCAAAATTCAGCCCTGGTTCTACGACCGCTCGACCACTTTTTAGGTCAAGCTCTACAATCCTATTCATGTGCGCAGGAAATACCATCATAACACCGCTCCCGATAGCGGCGCCACTGGTATCAGTGCCGGCGCCACGCGGCGTCAATGGAATGACTCGGCCACGTTCGGCTAATTGCCACAAGAAACGGGTTGTCTTACGAACATCGTGTTCGTTTGCAGGGTAGACCACAATAGAAGGCTCTACGGAAAATATGCTGTGGTCGGTCGAAAAGTGCCTTAGCGCATCTTTACTCGTCGAAACCTCGCCTAGTAAATGCTCCTGAAGATACTGTGCAACCTTACTCATCTACTTGTAGCCTACCCTTTCCATGTTTCTCTTGTCTATTTCCCATGATAGCACACTAACCGTAAGCACTATCACACTTAGATCGGTAACTGGTTTATTATGACTGACGTAGGCTAATTAAAAATTCATGTTTCTGTAATACCATGTAGCAAGAAATTCAGCTCCGCAAGGCCCCATAAAAACGGCTGGAGAATCAGGGTAAAAATACTCTAAATTTAGGTAGCAGTTTTTCACGCCATTTGCATAGCGGTAAATGAAAACCGCCGGTACGCCGCCAAGAGTTTTATATTCAAGACGAAAACGTTGGTTTTGATCCACAGAGTCACATGTAACCATTTCTGCTGGAAAACCTCTGCTGCCTTCATATGGCTTAGCGGAAATGCATTTTCCTGATAGTGAGTTTTTAAACTGTACCGTAGGCCCGGCCGCTACTCTTATCACACGCCAGTTCGCTTTGTCCTTTACCACTGTAGAGGTAGGGTGAGCCGGATCTACTATAGTCTTAAATACGGGCTCGGTACTACCGGCGTAGCCAGTTTGCAGGTAGCGGTCACTGCCACGAGTATTTTGCCAAAGCTGCGCGAATGGCACAGTCGCCTCTGCCTCGTTGGGATCTGGGCCTGGAACTTCTTGTGCGAGAGCAGTTGCAGGTGATAACGCTACCACTCCCAAACTACCTAGCATTAGTAACCAGAAAAAGGCTCGTTTTGTGTTTGTACGACAGGCGCTTTTAGACTCATCATTTCCCCTCCTTAGATTAAGTCTAAATAGTATTCCTGCCGTGTATAGCTGTCAACCAGCTAGCATCAGTTTTGCGGAAAATGGTACGACCCCAAAATAAAAACGAGGTGAAACTCACCTCTTAAAAAACACAATCCCAGGTGAAAACCTCTTCAATCTTCGCTCAAGAATTCCTGGCGCCCATAAGGTTACTGTTGTTGAACCCGATGTACTACACGGATTGTATCAGTTGCTAAGCAATTATGGCACCTATCGAGATAGCCTAGAGCGTCTCAAGTAAACTCTACGCAATCTCATAAAGCCAGATAGCGTCCTCAATAACAGCTTTATCTAGCGTATAATAACGGTATTATGAGCGACACCGATAGTACACCGCAGGAAACGCCACAGGCTCCAGTAGAGCCAACACCTCCACCAGCACCAGAGCCAAAAGTCAGCCAGCCCGAACGGGTATCATTTGACCCTAATGGCGATAGGTATATACGTACCGACCCGAGCGGCGACGAGTAGGACTAATTAACCTTGTTTTGAACACTACCGCTAAGAAAGCTTGTTAAGTTGCCAATGAAAATTTCTTGCTTAGCAATACGTGCCTCGTCGGTAATAAACCCGATTGCAGGGTATCTTACGACGTTCGTAAAATCTTTAATCTTGGCGAACTCCTCTGGAGGCATTTCGTCTGGGTGGTCAAACACAAAGGTAATGTCGTTTTTAGCTAGTCGTTCCGCTAGAGCGTCGGTGTCAATAACTGACGGTGGTACGGTGCTGATGAGTACACTACCGCTAGGGATTAGCTCGATATTATCGGCATTTAGTAACTTGGCGGTGTCCTCGGTTTCGGCAACGTTTATAGAGATAATATCGTTATTAGCAAGCAGGTCGCTTAGACTTTCTTGGTATGTAAACGGGCTATCTTTTTTGCTGCGAGACCAATAACTTACGTTGGCACCAAAGCCACTAGCAAGTTCTGCAACCCGATTACCAATGTTACCCAAGCCAACGACAGCAAACTTACTATCTTTAAGCTCTCGAGCTTTAATGCCCGTAAAGTCGTAGTTGTCAGCATTGGCACGTCGCAAGCCCTCTGCAATGCCACGTATCTCGTGCAATATAGCAGCGATAGTAAACTCCGCAACTGCCTCAGTGCTGTAACCGCCTAAGTTACAAACAACTATGCCACGTTCAGCGGCAGTCTCAAGGTCAACCGTACCATAGGCGGTTGCAAGTATGTTTATTAACTTGAGATTTGGAGCAGCGTCAATTATGTCCTTACCGATTGGCACTTGAAAACCGAGAAAGAGAACATCGGCGTCCTTTAGTTCCTCAACCAAACTAGGGTCGTCTCGCTCAAGCGACACTTTCGTTTCTACTATGCCGTCAATCTCGTCCCAATACTTTTGGTCAAAGTGAGAGTTTGCTATCTTGATTAAAACTGCTTTCTTAAATGCCATAATTTGCTCCTCCATATAGTCCTTATTGTATCACTCTATAAGCCCCCCTACCCGTTAGGGTCGAACTTTTGAAAGCAAGTGTAAAAGTACGGCTTACCTACATTTTTACCGCTTTCAAAAAATACTTTATTTTCGACATTTGACCCAACAATTGCTAACAGGGTTAAGCACGAAATTATCGCCCAACAAATAATAGCAGCATTAACAGGGGTAAAGTTGTTATATTTGTTAGCAATTGTTTGTTATACTTAACAGAGATGAGTAACACAAAACAAGTTAAAGAATACTATCACACTCGTGAATCACGCATAGGCTATATGCTTTTTTTGAGAGGTGCCAAGCATTTCGGATACTACGATAAGGGTGACTTGCCTATTGGCTTTCAGAGAGCGTTACGGAAAATGGAGCGAAATATTGGCAACGCACTAGGTTTGAGACGAGGTGCAAAAGTGCTCGACGCAGGTTGCGGTATGGGAATTGTGTCTCGTAATCTTGCAAGGTGGTACGGGTACGATATTACGGGCATTGACCTGCTCGATTTCAACCTACAGAAAGCAGAGAGTGAGGCTAAAAAGCCTGAAAATAGCGATTTAAAACTCCGTTATCTCGAAATGGACTACCACAAGCTCAAGTTCACAGATAAGACGTTTAGCGGTGTATATACAACTGAAACTTTTGTACACGCTAGTGACCCCGAGAAAGTGCTCAAAGAGTTCTACCGTGTACTCAAACCAAAAGGTAGACTCGTGCAACTTGAATACTCTCACGACCCCTATAGTGAAATGTCGGCAAAGGATAAAGAGACGTTCAAGTTCGTGAATAAGCTGGCGGCAATGCCAGCATTTGATAGGTTTGAGCACGGTGTTCACGAGAAGCTATTAGAAAACGCTGGTTTTGCTGTAGTATCGAACACTAACCATATGAAAAATATTGAACCAATGCTGTTTTGGTTTATGTTTTTTGCGTGGCTACCAGTTAAGGCTATTAGATTATTCGGCAAGGAAAAGCGGTTTGTAAATGCCATATCCGCTGTTGATTTTTGGCGACTCCGAAACAAAATACAGGTAAAAATTATCGTTGCACAAAAGCCTTAGCCCTCTATTCAGTCCGTTTGTTGCATATACCAAAAAACAGTTGAACCCATAAGTTAGACGGTATAATTACAACTATGGCAAGTGAGAAAAAGACAAAGCGTAAACACCAGCGTATACCCGTCAGCCAAGAACAGCTACGCAAGACACAGGCGATAGTAGACGCTAGTCTTAAAGATAACCCCGATATGTTCAACTTGCCCGTGAGTAAGCATAGCGTCGAGTTACTAACAGACTATTTTGTTAAAACCAAAGCCGACACAACTCGCATACTACCGAAAGAGAAACGTCGTTATGTTATCTACTGTCGTAAATCTACCGACGACGAAAGTAAGCAAGTCCGCTCACTCGACGACCAAGAAAAAGAGTGTTTAGAGCTCGCCGAACAGCTCGATATAAAAGTACGAAAAGAGGACATCTTTAGAGAAAGTGCCTCAGCCAAAAAGTCAGGTAAACGCCCGATATTCGACCATATCATAGAGGGCTTTCAGACAAACAAATATCACGGCTTACTAACGTGGTCGCCCGACCGCTTGTCTCGCAATATGAAAGAGGGTGGCGAGATTATCGAGCTAGTCGATGCCAACCCGTAAGCAGTTTGTTGAACTCGTCAATTCGTATCTTAAAATTGCCACTACGACGCAAGATTTGGTCGAGGAGGACGCTGTATACAACGAGGTTGTGTTGAACCTCCAAGTTAGAGATGATGTCGTATCTGTTATAAAGCTAAATCCACCATATGATTTAATGGTGGATTTAGAGAAAATTACGTTTGGTGCGGAACCCGCACATAACTTTGAACTACTGAGCAGTATAGCTGATTGGTTGTTTTCCAACAAAATTGCGGACGCTTTTCGGCTTCCTCAGCTTGATACAGAAAGTATCAGATTACAGAGGTTACAGCCTAGTTACACTTACTAGAGTTATATTTACTAGAGTAAGGTTTGAACCGTAGCCAACAATATAGTTGTTAGCAAACAATGACAGTTGTTGGATTAGGACATATGCTTTAGGTCATAGCGATACTACCCCCCCTGTGCTTAGAGCCTCCAAAACTGGAAAGGTCGTAAACGCACATACTACCTAAATAGTTACCGATGTCAAAAAAATGGTTTGTTTTTCTTGTTGGCAAAGTACAAAAATAGGCTAGTTCAATAAGCTTCTTGCCTCTATAGTGTCGTAAAACAAAATATGGTATAATTGCCTCAATGAAACAGATGACCGCATTTTCTTATCTGTATACCGACTATATAAAGGCGGTACTTTCTGGTCGTTCGTAAATCTTAAACCCAAATAATGCAGACTGTACCGCCTAAAGAGCGGTACTTTTTATTTAAGGAGGATTATGAGAGAGAAAATTGGAATAATCGGTCTAGGCGACCTCGGAAAGAGACTGGCAACACAGGTTGCGAGCTCTGGTCTTGATGTTATTGCATTTGATAAACGTTCAATAGAGCTATTAGGCGCAGAGCTTGCAATAGACCCAATGCTCAATGTTGAACAAACAGATTGGAACAAGATTGAGATTGTAGGTAGTCCAGATGAGGTTATACGGCGATCACCTGTAATACACTGGGCAGTACAATCATCATTGTTGCACGAGCTACCTAGCGAACTGCCAGACGACACGCTTGTCATACTTCACGACAGTGTTATGAGCAATAGTGAAATAGCTGTTGCAGAAAGGGATGATGCCAGTAAGTTTTGTATCGTGCATTGCCTCGTCAATAGTAGACGACGTGTTTTTATTGCAGGGGATAATAAACGGGCTATTGAGCATTTTCGTGCAATTGGGTTGGAGCCAAAGGTAACCACAGTTCGTGAACACGACAAGTTGCTGGCACACTCGCAAGGCTTGCTAGCTACTTTAGTTGAAATGGGTGTTAGGTCAGAGCTAGAGAGAGCGTTTTTTGATGGTGATTTAACACCTTCTGGCGAAGAACTGCACGCCCTGCTTGAGCACCGTGAACTAAATTGGACAGCGAGCACTCTGAGGTCAATTTTAAAAAATCCAGAACTACGTGACTTAAAGAGTAAAATAAGATAAGGAGATAACGATGAACAAAATTACATTTAAAGTCGATGGTGCTATTTTTCAGAAACATCCAGACTTCAGGCGTGCAATCATCACTGTAAGAGGTGTCGTAAATAGCGGTGACCTTGGCAATGAAATCGCCACTGAGGTTGAGCAGATAAAAAGTCTAAGCCCAGATGACGAGAGATTGACAGTGTGGAGAGAAGCCTTTGCGAGTGAGGGTATGAAAGTGCGAGACTTTCGCCCGTCAATCGACGCATTGGTAAAGCGTATCCAAGCTGACAAACCCTTTGGCTCCATCAACCCAATAGTTGATGTAGGTACAGTTGTGAGCCTCAAGTTTGTCTTGCCTGCTGGTGCTCACCCAATTCTTAGCGACACTCAAGAAGTTAGCCTTGAGCCAGCTAGTGGAGATGAGGTTGATACAACACTTGACGGCAAAACAGAGGCTGTAAATCGAGGTGAAATAGTGCTGAAAGATAACGGCAGACTTGCATCACGAAGGTGGGTGTGGCGACAAACACCGTTGTCACGTATCGGCAATAGTACTACCGATTTCTTTCTGAATATAGACGCATTGGGTGCGATAGACGACAACAAACTGAACGAGGCTATAGTCTTCGCTCAGGATTTAATCAGCAGTACATTTGGCATTGAGACAAAAGCTATAATTTTGAGCTCACAGAACCCAGAGGAAACTTTGGAGCTTTAACGTCCCTGCTCGTTACGTATGCTTGTATTTGCAAAGCCACGTTTTGCCATAGCCTCATCAAACGTCTTGTCCATATACAACATATCGCCTATCCAGCCGAGGAAAAAGTAGTTAGCTGATACGCTTCGCCAGAAAGCACCTTTTGCATTGCCGAGATACCAGCGGTTGATAGGCAGTATAAAACTACAGAAAGTTAGTGTTTTGTATGTTTTGCGGTCTTTCACGATAGACACTCCTTGCTGAGTTGGTTTGTCCTCAGGAGTGCCAAATAAAAAAGGACACCGTGAGGTGTTCTAAGCCTTTGTCACAACAAGCGTCCGCCTGCTGTCTACACGGTGCCCTTTTCATAGTCGGACACCGCACGGATATTACCGCTACGGTTTCTTGTTGTGACTTGTAAGCTTAGAACAAACCTATTATATCATTTTCGGTAGAGGTACAATATGGGAGTATGAAAATATCAAAAATATCAGTCGAGAACTTTCGCTCAATCAAGACAGCAAATATCCCACTTGATAGCTTTTCAATCTTTGTAGGTCAGAATAATCACGGTAAGACTAACCTCTTTGAAGCCATAGAGTGGTTTTACACTGCAAAATCATCTCCAGAAGAGCTACATTTCAATAAAGAAACCAATCTGCCTATTTCAGTTGAGTTTGAATATGTCGATGTCACAGAAGAAGACATTGAAAAATTGAGCAGTGAAACTGCGTGTAGGCAAAAACAAAAGTGGCGGTAGCGGACACGTACTCTCATACCGTTGCGATAATCCGAATTGTAAGAGAACTGTTAAGAGTGTTCGGGCTAAGTACATACTTGACGGGCTCTATGACGCCCTAAAGACGCTCCAACTCACCGATAAAGAGTACGAAGACTACAGTAAGCGTCTAGATGAGCTCACGGATGATAAAATTGACGAACTGCAATCAGAGCGACGAAGTCTCAACGGCGTCAAAAACATCAAAACGAAAGAACGAGACGAGCTATCACGCAAGTTTCGCGATATGACCGAGAACCACCCTTCTTATGCCGTTACAGAAACCGATATCACGGTACTTCACAATGAGATTATCGACATTGAGGCTAGGATAGCCGAAATTACCTCAAAACTAAGGAACACAGATACCATCAAGCTCACGAAGGAAGAGTTTTTGAACTTGGCAAAAACAGCGTACGACAAGATGAGAGCTGGAACTCCGCTCGAAAAGGACATACTTGCACGAAAAATGCTTTTGAACTTAACCCTAAATGACGAAAGAGCCCCTTCCTTTATCTGGAAAGAGCCCTTTGCTACAGTGTTTGCTAACACCCAATCTTCTTTTGGTGCAATTTTACACTTTCGCGCGAACTCAGTTCCAGCGGAGGTGTGAGTAAGCCGCGCCGCCTGCGGGCGTGTAACGCCCGCTGCGCCCCGCCAGCCGCCCCCTTTTGCCTTTTTCTGAGATTTCCCCCGCAAAATTTCTTTTTTTAGCTGAAAAGGGGTTGGCTGGTGGTTCGACTACTGCCAAAGCAGTAGAGGCGGCACGGCTTTAGTCGGCAAAGCCGACGCGCTACGCGCAACCCGAAACAGAGGGAAATCTGTTAAAATAAGTAAATAATGAACAATAGAGAAAAAATAACCGAACTTCTAAAGGAACACTTGCAAGCACGCGATGACGTGTATGCGTTTTGGGTTGAAGGTTCCGCGCCGCAAGGCTATGCTGACGAGTTTTCTGGTATTGACTTATGGCTTAGTGTAGATGACGATAAAATCTTTATGGTTTATGATGACATTGAGCAGATATTATCGGAAATCGCTCCGATAGATTTTCGCTATGTCGTGAAAAACAAAGGCGAACTAGGGCAAAACGTCTATCATTTAGAGGGTATGAGCGAATTTCTGACGGTTGATGTGAATACGCAAGGCGTAAGCCGTGATGTGTATTTAGTAAAAGGTATTGACGATGCAGAGGTTATTTTTGACAAGCAAAATATCGTAAAGTTCAAAGAACGCGAGCCAGCAAATGTGGACATTGAAGCCAAGCGCAAAAAACTGCAAGGCTTTTATGAACAAATGCGACCAAGCGTACTAAAAAATGTTCGTCGTGGCAAAAGTCTTGAGGTGTTATATTACTATCATCTTATTTTGCGCTACGCGACAAAGTTTTTGCGGCTAAAACATGGCTGGCACGAAAAAACTGACTTTGATTTGAAGCACATTTACCGAGATATACCCGAAGCCGAAGTAAAAAATCTTGAGCGATTTTATGATGTGCCTACTAGCGAGATTGAAAGTGTTTTGTCAGAACTTGAGGCATGGATACGGAGTTTATGAGAGCAAATACCCCTATCTCAACTGACCCTGTCTTTAGCGATGCTCGTCTTGCCAAGATATACGATGACTTCGACGGCGAACGGAGAGATTTAATCCCGTATGTCGATATGATAAAAAAGCTAAAAGCCCAAAATGTCATCGACTTCGGTTGCGGAACAGGCTCTTTGGCATTGTTGCTTGAGCAAGAAAGTATTGACGTTGTTGGCGTTGACCCTGCCGCTGCAATGATAGATGTCGCAAAGTCAAAGCCTCGTGCGGATAAAGTCCAGTGGATTGTTGGTGGAGCTGACCAGCTAACCGCTAATTCTGTCGATGTAGTTGTCATGACCGGCAATACCGCACAGGCAATTGTCGAGCCGACACTATGGGACGATACGCTCAAGGGCATACACTCCGCTTTGCGGACGAACGGACACTTGGTATTCGAAACACGCAATCCCGATTTTCAGGCATGGGAAGAGTGGAATAAAGAAACATCGTTTCGTAGTATCACGATTGGTGGCGTCGGCCTTGTTGATGGCTGGGTGGAGCTGATTAAGGTTGCTTCACCACTGGTAAGTTTTCGGTGGACATATGTTTTTCATAAAGACAACACCACAGTTACATCTGACTCGACGATACGCTTTCGCACAGTCGAAGAGCTCAAGCGAGATTTAACGAAGCATGGATTTGTCATCGAGGATATACGAGAAGCCCCAGACCGACCAGGCAAAGAGCATGTTGTGATTGCGAGAAGCCTATGACAAACAAAACTCATCATTCTTTGAAGCAAGAAGATTATTTCTTTCCCTTCAAGTGGAACGAGAAAGCTATTTGGAAAATTGACGCGCCTGTCACTGAAATTGAATTATCACAAATCGACTGGCTTCTAAATGTTGATTGGTTTGGGACTGATGAGCATCCGCTCACACCAAATGAAGTTATGGATAACCCGAAGCTAGATAGTGAGCACTACAAAAGAATCGAAAATGCGGACATGTCATACCCTATAGACTTAGGACTAAACACGCGCGTTGATAAACTTGTACCGTTTGATGGGCTACATAGAATGTGCAAGGCAAAGATTCTTGGAATGGAGAAAATCAAATGCCGAATTATACCAATCGAGAAGGTTGTGCATCACGACGGGAATACCCTCTCTGCTAAGCGCAAGCCAAAGACAAAAGGTCTATGAAAACTATCCGCGCTAGCTCCCCAGACGAAGCAATCCTTGTGTGGCTACAGGCAGAACTGAAGTCAAAGCGTTTTCAGAATGATTTACAAAAATCACTCGATAAATATGAACTAAGTACGCAAATCATTACTGACCCTGACCTTTCCGATGTAGCTGAAAATAGGCTACGTCTCAAAATCTTAAAAGATTATCGTGATTGGTTCGACAAAGATGTATATGCTTACAACTGGAAACTTGTTGAGCTGACGGCGAACGATATAAAAACACTCCGCTACATTGACTATAGTTATTGGAACGAACTTAGCGATGATACCCAACTTGTAGGAGTTGCAGCCAAAAATGTAAAACGTGGTAAGGTTGTTTTCGATGTGAGCAACGACCACTTTTTTGACATCGCTAAAGCAGTAGACGCCGGAACACAATTTCCGCCGATTGTTGCACTTGAAAATGGTCAAGGTCTGGAAATTATCGAAGGGCACGCACGAGCGACGGGTTATTTGTTGTCCAACAATCGTAGCAAACCTTTGCAGGCAATAATCGTCACAACTTTACCGCCAAGTCGCCAAGGCGACAGCGCAACCACCAGCCAACCCCTTTTCAGCTAAAAAAAGAAATTCTGCGGGGGGAAATCTCAGAAAAAAAGCAAAGGGGGCGGCTGGCGGGGCGCAGCGGGCGTTACACGCCCGCAGGCGGCGCGGCTTACTCACACCTCCGCTGGAACTGAGTTCGCGCGAAAGTGTAAAATTGCACCATTTTGGGAAAAGAACGGAAATTGTCGCCCTTTTGGGCGATTTTTTCTTTGGCCCAGCGCAGCGCAAACCAGCTGTTTTCCTGGGGGGAGGAAATTTTGGCGCGCTAGCAAGCTAGCGCACTTTTTGTTTCTCAGTCGGCAGAGCCGACATGCTCCGCATGCTACAATAATAAGTGGAATACAAATCATTTGACGGTCTTTTCTATTTGAGCACTCAAATAGCCGTTTCGCGCAAGTTAGACTCGTCTGATTTGTATTCCAGCGAAGCGGCTTTTTGAGTTCAGGGGGGGGACATGACAAAATATATCTTGTATGCGCGAAAATCGACAGATGTCGAGGACAAGCAGATTTTGTCTATTGACGCCCAAGTAACGGAACTCAAAGATTTTGCCAAAAAGCTGGACTTGCAGGTAGTCGATACCCTAATCGAAAAGCAAACAGCCAAGAAACGGGGTCGCCCTGTCTTTGGCAAAATGCTAGAGCGCATACAAGACGGCGAAGCCGACGGTATTTTGGCATGGTTGCCCGACAGATTGTCGCGCAACTCAATCGACAGCGGACAGATTATCTACATGCTGGACGAAAACCAGATTACCGACCTCAAGTTCCCACATTTTTGGTTTCAGAATACCCCACAGGGCAAATATATGCTTGCCAACGAGTTTAATTCGTCCAAGCAGTATGTAGATAATCTGTCCGTCAATACCAAGCGAGGCTTACGCGCCAAAGTGCGCGCGGGACACTGTCCGCGCCTTGCGCCTGTCGGCTATCTCAACAACATCAGGACAAAAACGATTGTCGTGGACAAACGGCGTGCGCCGATCGTCCGCCAAGTCTTTGAGCTGTATGCTCGCGGTAACAAAACGCTTGAGGAGATTGCCGCCTTTTTGTTCGTAAACGGCATAAAAACGCGCGGACGGCGCAAAACCAAAGCCGACCCAAAGTCGGCAGGTGGACGACAGTGGCACGCCACCCGCGTCAAATATATGCTGACTGATGTGTATTATTACGGACACTTCAGGTACAACGGCTTGGTGTATGAGGGTAAACATACGCCCATAATTGACAAGCAACTCTTTGACAAGGTGCAGGGTGTTCTAGCTGGGCGCGGACGCGCCCAGAAACGCGCCACTGCCCCGCAACCCCTCAATATGCTGATAAAGTGCGACAACTGTGATTGTTTTGTTACTGGGTCGCACAAAGTGAAGCGACAAAAGAACGGTAATGTCCATGAATATACCTATTATCGGTGTACTCACAAGAAAAAGGCGATTGTCTGCCGCGAAAAAGAAGTCCGCGAGTTCGTTTTAGCCGAGCAACTCGTCCCGATTTTGCAGTCTTTTGCCTTGCCAAAAGACTGGCGTGATTACATGGTGTCCAGACTGGAGCAGGACGAAACCACTTTGCAAGATGAAAGCAACACGATAATCCGACAACTACGCGGCGAACTGGACACCATGAACGCGAAACTCAAGCGACTATTCGATTTGTATTTAGAGGGCGAGATTGACCGAGATGACTACAAAGACCGACAAAGCGAGCTTATGAGCGCAAAGAAGTCGCTTGAGGGCAAAATCGAGCGCGTTTTGACACAAGCCGACCATTGGATTGAACCTCTGCGAACATGGATAGAAACTGCCGTTTCTATCTGTTCAATAAACCAAAAGTCGGAGCATAGCGAGATTGCGCAAGGTTTTCGGCAAATCAAAGGCTTGAACCTAAAAATGAAAAACAAAAAAGTCGTTGCGTTCCGCAACTCCAAAATTTCCTCCCCCCAGGAAAACAGCTGGTTTGCGCTGCGCTGGGCCAAAGAAAAAATCGCCCAAAAGGGCGACAATTTCCGTTCTTTTCCCAAAATGGTGCGGATGAGAGGACTTGAACCTCCACAGGGTTGCCCCCACTAGTACCTGAAACTAGCGCGTCTACCATTCCGCCACATCCGCGTGACTATTTTAGTAATTAATATGCTTCTTAGTTTAGTGTCTTTACGGACATATGTTGTCGGCGGAATGGTAGACTATGTCTACTATTTTTTGACTAGCAGCGCTCTCGCACTGACCGCCATATCCGCAGTTATACACGCAGTAGAACAGAGGTATAATACGTTCCTGGACTAAAAAAAGCAACTACCCTTAAGCGACGATTATTCTCTAACTACACTAATTTGTCACTTGTTTTCGCACGATGGACCAGTCGGCAACATTGTTGTAGCGGTCAGTGTCGGTGTTGATCGTATGGGCCGTCTGGCCAGACACTTCACCGCGAGTGACATAAAGTATCTCTGGTTCGTACAGAGTGATGGCTGGGGCATCGTCGTGCCAAGCTTTGAGAAAGGGTTGGTACTTGATCGTACGCAGTTCGGCGTTAGAGCGAGTACGACCAGCTTCGAGGGAGGCATCTGCGATTTTTGACGTATACTCCGAGAAGTTTAGGCGACTTGCTGCGCGAGCATCAGCCTGGGAGCTATGCCAATATGCATACACGTCTGGATCAACACCTATAGAAATGCCATATACGAGTGCATCGTAGTTGTGAAGTTGAACTGTAACCTGAAAATCCGTTGTTTGCTGTAAAACTGGTATCATGTCGACGCCAATTTGGCGCCATTGCTTCTTGAGCTCGCGCATAATCACACGGTTGTCTGCTGTATCGTCTGCGTACACACGGAACATTAGCTTTTGGTTATCTTTGGCGCGCACTCCATCCTTCCCTGCTATCCAACCGGCTTCCGTTAAGAGCGCTTGGGCTTTGGCTGCGTCGTATGGTTCTTGCAAGTATGCTGCGTCAAAGCCTATCTGACCTCTTAAAATTGGCGATCGGACTGGCACTTGCTGCGATGGAAGTTTGGCAATAATGTCACGTTTATATGTTCCATAATTGAGCGCGGTCCGAACTTTGGAGTCAGCGAGCAGGCCGGTGTTTTTTAAGAAAACCATGACTGCTGCCGTTGTGCGATAGTGAGAAGCGTAAGACGAGGAGTCGTCTTTGATATTTTTGGGCAGCGATTTCAAGCCCGCAATAGCATTGATGGTTCGATCACCGTATGCTTTAAGCAACTGATCGGTGCTTTCGTAGGTGTGCAAAGAAAAACCGTCGAGCATCGGACGGCCAGCATGGTAGTTCTCAAATGCTTTGAGCGAAATAATGCCTGTTGAACTCCCAGTTGCCGTAGCACTGCTTAACTGCAGCGTTCCCCACTCAAATGGGCCCGCACCAATGGGGCTTGTGGTATTAAAGCTATCTGCACGGAGCTGTCCTGGGTCAATCTTTGAGACGATATGCTTCGGTACAATACCTGTGGTTAGACTCTGCGGGAAAGATGCGAGTGAGTTACTGAGTGAAAAACGCACTGTACTAGCGTCGGTTGCAGTAACCGTCACACCCTTCCAGCCGGCCAGTAGAGGTGATTTCACATCAGGGTTTTGGATAAGCTGAAAGGTGAAGACAACATCATCGGCCGTCAAAGGCCGACCGTCGTGCCAGCTCAAGTTCGGTTTAAGATGTACTGTGTAGTTTTTTTCTGTGTCATCCAGGTCATAACTTTCCGCGAGGTCGCCGGTAAGACGGTTTTTCTGATCATATGTGAAAAGGCCCGCAAAAAGCAGTTTTGACACTGCTGCGTCAACAGCGCCAGTTGCAAATAGCGGGTTTGCACCGCTGTAAGTTCCTACCATCCCTTCACTATATATACCGCCCTTGCTAGGACTACTGTGTTGAAAAACACCGGATAAATTGAGTGTCTGGAGTATGGTTAGACTAATCATAAGTACGGCGAGCGCGCCCCACCCAAATGCAAACCGCCTTGATTCCACAAGGCTGTCGATACGTTCTATAAAATCTGCTTCAAAAGACCGTCCGGCGCGTGATACGCGGGTGTTTGCTTGCCGCTTGCGTTGTTTGAGTGCTCTCCGGAACCTTAGTCGACCAGCGCGAGATAATTGATTCATGGTTTTGGTATCGACCCTTTACCTAGGGTTGTTAGAATATAATCCCTGCGAGAAGCGATACAACAAAAACGACCGCTGACAAGATGGTGAGCTGATAGATTGTTTTATCGGTACCGCGTCTTTCGGTATTGATTTCGCCGCTACTGCCAAGGCCAGCGCCAAGACTAGCACCCCTCGTTTGCACTAAAATAAGCAATGTCATAAGGAGCATCGACCCAATAGAAATGTAGTTGTATATACTCATAATTACTCTAGTATAGCGGTCACAAGGTAATTTACCAAACCAATCACCATGCCGGTGACTATTGCCGCGCCAAAGCTACTGACCTCAAGGGGAGCATAGAGTTTGCTTGCAAGATACACCGTGATGCCGTTAATGACGATCATGAAAAGCCCGAGAGTTAAGACAATAAAGGGAACGCTCATTACGACTAGCAAAGGCTTGAGTGTTGTGTTGATGAGCGCCAAAATCAAACCGGCTACAATCACTGCGCTCAGATTATTTTGTAATGAGACGCTGCCGCTAAACAGGCCGGCAGCAATCCAAAGGCCAAACGAACAGATGATCCATCTGACAAGTAGGTTGCCTAAAAATCCTCGTTCATTTGCTGTTTTCATATGCGTAGGTGACGTCTCATGAAAGTATAGTGCTTACAAGCCATTTGAGCAATCGCTGAGCAATTGGTACCCGTGCGCGGTTATGAGCACATCATCCTCGATACGCACGCCTATTCTCTCTTCGGCGATGTATATACCTGGCTCGCAGGTAAGAACCATGCCTTCAGCAATGGGTAGTCGGTAGTTTCCCACGTCGTGCACATCAAGTCCCAAAAAGTGTGAAGTCGCGTGTGGGTAATAGCGCCAGGCCGACTCTCTGTCTTCGGCGGAAGTGATCAGGCCTAATTTTACCAGTTCTTGACGCATGAGCTTCCCAACCGCCTTCTCGTACTCATGAAATTCGGTGCCAGGCTTCAGTAGTGCAAGTGCAGCGTTTTGCACGGCTAGCACTGCGGCATGTACGTCCTTTTGTCGACGTGTCGGCTTACCGAAGCCAAAGGTCCGAGTGACATCGGCGCAATATTCATCTGCCTGCGCACCCACATCGCACACAACCAGCTTACCCTTTTCTAACACCCCGTTATTATCTATGTAGTGCAGCGTCGTTGCGTGCTGACCACTTGCAAGAATTGGCTCAAACGCGTGTCCACTGCCACCATTTGCCCGAAAATAGCCAGAAAGAAAAGCCTCGATTTCATACTCGGTACTATACGCTTCGAGATCTTTTCGTACTAGTTGAAGCGCATCAGTGGTTATGCGAATTGCTTTGGTAAGCGCTTGTATTTCTTCCGGCTGCTTTATAGCGCGGAGACTATGTAGATCATCTTGCACTTCAACAAGTGTATGTCCAGGGAAGCGACGCTTTAGTCTCAATACAAGCCGCTGCCGAGCCGGGTTCGTGTAGAAACCATATGGAGCCATGTACGACGAAGGTGCGCCAAGAATCCCGATCGTTTTTACCCTACTGGTCAGCTGATGTATGTATTCCCAGCCTTGTCTCTCGTTGTAGACGTGTTCTATGCCAGCGTCAGCAAGGGCATTATCTGCATTTCCTGCGCCATCAAAAGCAATTCGTGATGCTGAGCGTCTTGGTACCACTAAAAAGCTACTCTTCTTTGAAAGAACCAAAATGACGTCCGGTTCATTGAGCCCCGTCAGATACCAAAAATTCCTATCCTGGTGGAATGGGAATGTCGTATCGGCTGAACGCTGCATCAGGCCTGCCGCCGCTATAACAATGACGTCTTGGCCGCTGCGCTCAAGTAAAGCTTGTCGGTTACGTTTAAAAAACTGAGGGGGAAAACTTTGGGGTTTCATCTGCGTGTGAGCCTCCACCACAATGAAGGGTGTGTCGGCATTGACTCATAGCGTAAAGACTGCGTCAAAACCTGGCTACCATTTTTTACAGTTAGTGTGGGTGCTGTCTTCATTGCATCGTTTTCTTGGCTCTCTAGAGACAGAGTGATCGCATCGCCTTTCCACCTGACTACCGAAATCTCCTTCCTGGCACGTACCAGACCTTTTTTGCCCCATTTTGTCTCGTAGCGAGCTACGTTCTGTCCATTCGCAATCACCAGGCGTTTCTCAAAGTTTATTGGCAATGATGCAGCAAGGCGGTTAGAGTTTTGAAGAGCTTCTGACAGACTACTCGCACCCATAACAGCACCGCTATATTGAACTTTGCGCCCCTCCAGTAGAAAGGCGCCGGTCATTAAAAAAGCTCCTGGGTCTTGCTCGTTATTGCCAGTTTTGAGGCCATTGATGCCATTTTGCCCTAGAAGCGTATTGTAGTTGGTCATTGTTCCCGCCATGGCGAACGTTGCTTCTGTCTGAGCGGCAATCTCAATAAGGACAGGGTTTGATTCGGCAAGCAGCCCGAGACGCGTCAAATCCGAGGCACTACTAACGGTACTCGGGTCATAACCACTGGCATCTGAGCCTATCCTCGTGTTTACAAGCCCCTGCCGCATGACATAATTGTTCGCATAGGTTTGGTATGCATCCAGAGAGCCAAACGCCCAAATCGCTAGGGTGTTTGCAATGTTATTGGCCGAGGGGATCATAAGGGCTTGGATAGCCTGGTACTCACTCATCTTTTGGCCTTCATATACATCTACTCTTGAACCATTTCGCTCAATCTCATCTCGAAAGAACTGTACATCCGACTTCGTCATGGTAATCAAGGGGCCTTTTTCGCCTGGCTTGAGGGGTTTTCGTTCGAGTACGCAGAGTGCTGTGATGACTTTTGCGATGCTTGCCGTTGAAAGTTGTGTTTGAGCACCGCTCGTGCCTAACATGCCAAATCCTTTTGCCGCTACGGCACCTTGACCGTCCGTAGGCAGGGCGAGAGCGGTTTTATTACTCGGTATTTTGGCTGAGGTTGTGAGCGTGTACGTTGGCGCGGGTATCGGACGGAGCAACTGAAACGTAGTAGCTGTCGCGATGCCTAAACCGACCCACAGCGTCTTTTTGGATGGTTTTTTTGTTTCTACTGGTTTTTGGTATGTTTGATGCGACTGCACCGGTATTTTGACAACCCTCATATGTTAAGTAGCTTAGCATATTAATCTAGCAATATCATACGTGGAGTGAAAGGCCTCCTTATGGTCATCGGCGGGCATCGTTGCTATACTAAAAAGTAGCAGAATATTTGAGGGAGCAAAGCACTATTAACTATGAAACAAATTTTTAAAACCACAGTTCTACTAGCAACTTTAACGGGTCTATTTATGGCCGTTGGGACGTATGTTGGGGGACAGCAGGGTGCCTTGGTTGCACTTTTCATGGCTAGCATTATGAACATCGGCATGTACTGGTTTAGCGATTCCTTGGTGCTCAAGATGCAACGAGCGCAGCCACTTGCAGACGGACAATATCCAGACTTTCGCCGTATCGTAACGGAGCTTGCAGAGCACGATGGTTTGCCAATGCCCAAGCTGTACGTCGTTGAGACTCCTATCCCAAACGCGTTTGCGACGGGGCGTAGTCCTTCACATGCAGCTGTGGCCGTGACGACGGGCATTATGGACATCATAGATACAAATGAGCTCAAGGCTGTGCTCGCTCACGAGCTCGGACATGTCAAAAATCGAGATATGCTCGTTTCTACCATTGCTGCATGTGTGGCCGGCGCAATTTCATTTATTGCACAGATGGCAATGTTTGGCGGTTCACTCTTCGGCGGCGGTTCAGATGATGAAGGTCGCGGTAACATCTTTGCGTCTCTTGCTATGCTCTTTTTAGCTCCGTTGGCGGCCACACTTATTCAAATGGCTGTTTCTCGGAGCCGCGAGTACCTTGCAGACGAACATAGCGCTGAAGTCTTAGGTGAAGGAAGCCATTTGGCAAGCGCCCTCACGAAGCTAGAGAACTTTAAGGCCTCCGTCCCACCTTTGCAGGCGTCTCCGGTGCAAGACGCTACCAACCACCTTATGTTCACAAATATGTTCTCCGCAGCTGGCCTCGCAAGCCTTTTTAGTACTCATCCATCTACGGCTGATCGGATCGCTCGGCTAAAGAGCATTGCTCCCTAAACTGCTTGAACTATTTAAAGGATTAAAGTATGCCTCAAAAAATGTCCAAAAAAAAGCCGCGTCAGATAAGCAGCACCAAAAAGCCCACAACCCCTAGGCGTCTAAGCGTGCCAAAACGAAGTCTTCGTAGCCCCAAGACATGGATTATTCGAAAGCCACGTCCAACATATGTTCCACTTCCTAAAGCGAGAAGATTACTAGCAGCATCTGCACGGCTTATTAAAAGAGACTGGCGCACATTTTTAGGAATTACTACCGTGTATGGCCTTTTGACACTTGTGCTCGTTCGCGGCTTATCGCTTGGCTCCAGTAATCTGGCCTCATTAGGTATTCTAGATGAAGGCCTCACTGGTTTTTGGGATAAACTCTGGTCTTCAAGTGTGAAGCTCGCGACGGTAGTGTCTGAAGGCGCTGGAGGGGCCGCTGCACCAACCGCCAGTCTATATCAGATAATCGTATTCGTCATTTGTTCGCTTGCACTGGTGTACGCCTTTCGCCAACTTCGCAATAAGCAAAAAGTTACGGTCAGACAGTCTTTTTATAATGGCATGAACCAACTCATACCTTTCTTACTTGTTCTAATCGTTCTCTCTATACAACTCTTGCCTATTGTGGTGGCCGGATTTCTTTACAATGCCCTTATTGTGCAAGGCATCGCTTTTCGGTGGTATGAGCTTTGGATCTCGTGGGCGCTGATTGGGCTGCTGTTGTTCTGGTCGCTCAGAATGTTGACTGGAAGCATTTTTGCTCTCTACATCGTTACCCTCCCAGACATGACGCCGATGCGCGCACTCCGTAGTGCTAAGAAACTTGTCTGGCGCCGTCGACTGCAGATTTGGCGTAAAGTCATACCCTTTTCGGTGCTTTGTTCGCTCGCGCTTGTGATAGTTATGCTACCGGTCATTTTTTGGTTCGTAGGTCTAGCGCCTTACATGGTCTTTCTCTTTACCTGCGTTATTTTTACGACTACTCACGTCTACATGTATACGCTCTACCGGGAGCTCTTATGACCAAGACTGAAGCAACCGAGCGAATCGCCAAGCTCCGCGAACTCATCAATGACTACCGGTACCACTACCACGTACTCGACGAATCTACCATGAGTGAAGCGGCGGCCGACAGTCTCAAGCATGAGCTTACCCAGCTCGAAGAGCAATATCCAGAGCTAGTGACTCCAGATAGCCCATCGCAGCGTGTTGCAGGTGTTGCGCTGGACTCTTTCACAAAAGTGACGCACCGCTACCCCATGATGAGTTTGCAAGACGTTTTCAACCGCAGCGAGGTTGAAGCATGGGTCAAACGAACCGACAAACTTCTACCTGGGGCTACGCATGAATTTTTCTGTGATGTCAAAATGGACGGCCTCGCCTGCGCGCTTGTGTACCAAGACGGAGTACTTGTACAAGCAGTAACCCGTGGTGACAGTCGAGTCGGTGAAGACGTCACGGCAAATGTCCGGACAATCCAAAATGTACCGCTGCGACTGAGAAATGAAGTGAAATTTGCTCGTTTTCTCCAGGGGCGGACAGAAATCCGCGGTGAAATTATCATGACAAAGCCTGAGTTTGCGGCACTTAACGAGCGTCAAAAGGCCGCCGGAAAACCCGAGTTTGCAAACCCTCGCAACCTTGCCGCCGGAACCATCCGCCAGCTCGACCCTCGGCTTGTAGCCGAACGCCCACTTAGCTTTCGCGGGTATGACATGCTGCGCGAGGACCCCGGCGAAGTGCCAACCTACCGCTTCGCCTACGATACCATGGGAGCACTGGGGATTGCTCGCAACGTAGAAGCCAGTGTAGTGACCGGTATAGATGCGGTTATGGAGTTTGCTGACATGTGGGAGACAAAGCGGCACGCCCTGCCCTTCAACACCGACGGCCTGGTCATAAAGGTCAATGACAGATCCCGCTACGCCGAGCTGGGAGTAGTCGGCAAAACGCCGCGCGGTGCTGTCGCCTACAAGTACGCGGCCGAAGAAGCCACTACGGTGGTTAAGGACGTCGTTATTTCCATTGGTCGGACAGGCGCGGCTACACCGGTTGCGGTTTTTGACCCGGTGCAAGTCGCCGGGACCACAGTACAACACGCCAGCCTGCACAATGCCGACGAAATCGCCCGACTCGACGTGCGGCGGGGCGACACAGTCATCATCTACAAGGCTGGCGACATCATTCCGCAAGTGGAGCGGGTGCTGACAGAATTGCGCCCCAAAGACAGTGCTCCGATTAGCTACGAAGCCGAACTGGCGCGTCAGTATCCCGAGCTAGCGTTTGACCGCGCGCCCGGCGAAGTTGTCTACCGGGTCAAAGGCTTAACTGGCCCCCTCATCTTGAAACGCGCTTTGCAACACTTTGCCTCAAAAGGCGCACTCGACATTGACACCTTGGGCGAGAAGAACGTGGAAGCCCTGGTCGACGCCGGCTATGTCAAAGACCTAGCAGATATTTACAGTCTAACGACCGAGCAGCTGTTGAAACTTGATCGTTTTGCCGACGTCTCGGCTCGTAAGCTGGTGGACGCTATCGCCGCCAAGCGTAACCCCCCGCTCGAGCGCTTTGTCTATGGCCTGGGCATACGGCACGTTGGGGTGCAGACGGCGATTGATCTTGTCAAGCAGTTTGGATCACTCGAAACACTTACTAACGCCACGCTTGATCAGCTCGAAGCTATCGAAGGCATCGGGGTGGTTGTGGCCGAGTCTGTGGCGGCTTGGTTTGCCGACGAAGACAACCTGGCACTCCTCACCAAGTTCAAAGCCTCAGGGGTCGTACCGCAGTATGAAGTAAAAACCGGCAAACTCGCCGGTCAAAACTTCGTCGTGACCGGTACTCTCGAAACCATGAGCCGAGACGAGGCAGCCGATCGGATTCGTGCGCTTGGCGGTACTTTTCAATCGGCGGTCGCCAAAGACACCACTTACCTTGTCGCGGGCGGCAAAGTAGGCGCAAGCAAACTCAAGAAGGCTCAGTCCTACGGCACTCGCATCATAAACGAAGCTGAGTTCCTAGAACTCTTATGAAAGCGATTTACGAGGAAGATTTCCATGCCAGGATAGCACTTTGCCTCATGAGTTTGAACTGAAGTCCTACGCCATTATTTGTTCTGTTCAGGCAGAATGCAAAAAATATATTGCTGAAAGTAAGCAACCGAAAGAGCTTTTTTTTGACGACAATTTCGGATATGCTTATGGTAAGAGAAAACATCTTGAAGGAGTGGGCATGCAAGACGATAGACAAAATGTAGGTAATCCAGTAAACCGGCGCAGAGAATTTGCCGACCAGGTGAGTGATTCGACGTTTGAAGCGCATAGCTTAGAAACGGGAGTCGAAACCGAATCTGTTCCCGTGAGCCAGCCCGACAAACTTGACATAGTGTCTTTTGATCCCGCGCCTGAAAAAGCGCCAATGGCTTCAACGATTATTCAGCCTACTGAGCCAAAATATACCCCAGAGATTGAAAACCCGCTAGAATCAGAAACCTCAGACGTCGCATCGACTGATGAGACTCGAGACGACTTGCCTCACGAAGAAGAATCGTCTTCGGCGAGCGATACCGAGCGCATTAGCCCCATGACTGAGCGCTCCGAGAACAACCTTACGGCAGAGGAACAAACCAAAGCACAACTAGAGGTAACTGAAACGACACCAGTTGCCGCACCTGAGGTGAGTAAAGAAGGTCAGCCACAAGAACCCCCCCATACTAGAGCTGCTGAGACTTCAAAAGATTTTTTTGCCACAAACAATGAGCAGATAAAACCAGTCGATGACGAGCATCTGCTTGCGGCCCACAACGTTACTCCCCATCATTTTGCACTTGGTAAAATCCTGATCCCCTTACTCGCCATTTTGATTGGAGGTGTTTTGGCCTTCGGAGCCTATAAATTTATCACAACCTCCCGGCACAATTCTCAGGTTAATAACACGTTCGAGCAGGCACTCGCCAACACATTTTCAACAAAATCTTTTACGAAACAAGTTGTATACAACCAGGCCAACTACACTGAGTCAAACTACGACGTAAGCGATGTCAGAAAGCCTAAGATGTCGGCCAAGACCTTCGTCACTGCCGGTGGCGTCAGCGGCTTTGGTGCCGAGGGCTACAGCACGCTTGAAAATGGCTATGTCAAATTTAGCGTGACCAACCCATCAGACGCTCAAAAACAATTCGCCGACAAATGGATTCAAGTGCGCAAAGACGGCAAAATACCGCCGACTGTCGACGCGAATTTGCTCGAGTTGTATGACGTGAGATTTACTGCCTTTGGACTTACTTCACTCGGCAATTTTACGACTGCTCAGCAAAAAACCCTTACCGACTACATCAAACAAAACAAGGTTTTTGTGTACGAACCTTTTGCGGTAAAAACACAGCGGAGCAATGCCGAAAACCTCTACATGTTCCCGGTTACTGCCGAAGCCAGAAAAATAGCCGCTCTGAGCAAAAAAATCGCCGATATGGTTGGCTACGGCATGGCGCCTGATCTGTCAAAATCTAAAGCTAGCTTTAAAGCCAATCTTTGGGTCAATGCCGACACCGAGCGCATCGTCCAAATAGAAACCACGAAAAACGGCCAGCCGGTCTCCTACAATTTCTACAATTTTGACAAGACAACGCTACCAACAGAACCCAGCGCCGAACTAGGTTGGAGCGATTACGCGGCCGACAAATAGGTCTGCTGAACTGTAAAACCACGTCTTCTCCCGCCCATGCGGCTTGACAGATTGTAGCCGACCGTTTATGCTTATGGTAGTTCGTGCGCTTACAAAGCGGCGCTTGACCAAACAAATATAGTTAAAACAAAATACGTTTGAACACTCACCCGCCGCGGGTGGGCGCGCACGAAACAAAAACTGAGCCTGTGGGCTCAGTTTTTTGTATAGAGCAACGTATAGCTAGCCAGCAGTTGAAATGTTTGACATATTATGCTAGACTATTCATACTATGAATTCCCTACAAGTCAGACCAGAGCACGTTAATGCTCTGAGGGCGGTCGATTTACGTCTTGCCTTTGGCAATCACGGCTACATAGACTATATACCTAAAGTTGGTTCTGCAGTGCTTGCTGTTACCGACGAGGAGTACGAAATCGCTCATGACTTTGTACAGGATTTGCACGTCGAAAGAGGTGATGTGTTTACGCAGGAAGGTGTCGCTCACAACGGAAGCAGCCCTGGCCAAAGCCTCTTTTCAGCGTTGGAATGGCATATTGGAGCGCACAAATATATCGAGTCAGATGTTTTCGCCGCCTTGCAGCAGTTTGACAAGCAGTATAAGGATCAGAGTGAAAGTTTTCCGGAAAGCTCTTTTTCAACAATTTGGAATAACCTCCGCTCTCTTCAGGTAATCGACCCAGTCCACTACGCTCTCGGACTTGCTGTTGCCAAGCGCATACCCAGCTACTACGCAGATATGTCTGCCGAAGATTACCAGAAATGGGACGAGTCTGTGGAAAAAGCAACAAAACGAATACCCAAACCGGTCCTCGCAGCTGCCTGCTTCTTTATGCGGCCAATATTTGAACATCTAGACTTTAATAGACGCAATCAAGCTACTCTTGACGCTTTAGGAAATATTGCGCTCAAGATGTCATCCGACAATTCCGAAAAACCAGTATTAGCGTACATGGGTGGTCAGGCACACGCTCGACCAATTTTATCCGCTCTTTGTAGCGCTGCCGTCGACTACTCTGCTACTTCTTTTTATCCTCACGGCAACAGTCGCAAGCTGCGCATATATGGCCGTCAAATTGGTAGCCTTTTGCATATGTGCGAAAGCAACACGACTAATTTTCAAAAACAATGGCTTGATACTATCAGCCAAAACCAGAAATTATAGCAAGGGCTGCAGGACGATTATTTAACTCATTGTGGTCTAATTATTTTTCCTGACGAAGCAGGGGCTTCCTGGTACACGTGGTAGCTAGCTGCACTGCCAACGGCCAACTCGATCGTTAAAACAACTCAGATGACGACATAGTTTGCGCCGATAGTATTTCTGAGTGTGACAGCGATGTCAAGGCAGGGATATAGTCGAGCGTATACCCGAGGAAGATACTAGACAGATCATATGCTGGAAAAATATGCGGCGACATGCCTCTCAGGTTGAACATTATTGCGCGGCCGGAGATGCGATGTGTCGGCCAAGGCAGCGTCAGGCGCTATTACAATTGGGCATATGGCAGCAGAGGGTTATAATACCAGTATGAATATTACAGTCTTTGGCGCAACAGGACGTGTCGGCAGTCTCGTTGTAGAAAAATTACTCGCTGGTGGCCACAATGTCAGCGCATTTACTCACGGTACACATCATTTTGCAGATAATACCCGGGTGAGGATTATCGCCGGTGATATTCACAAGTCGGACGATATCGAAAAGGCGCTGAATGATACAGAGGCCGTCATTAGCTGCCTCGGAAGCTGGCATACGCCAACAAAAGATATTCTCACCGCCGCGATGACATCGATCGTGCCGATAGCCGAAAAACATGGTATCAAGCGAGTTATCTCCCTTACTGGCTCAGCAGCCTGCGCACCAGGCGACCACCTCAGTATTATCGACAGACTCAATCGAAGTATGCTTAGCTTGATCGCGCCAAAAATACTAAAAGACGGCGAAGCGCATATACGACTCTTGGCGGAAAGTACGATAGATTGGACAGTTATTCGCTCACCGGTGATGACAAATAAGGACGATGCCAAATATCGGCTTAACATGAATTCGCCCAGCCCGCTCGCAACAATTCCTCGAGCAGCCGTCGTCGCTGCGTTAGTCGACTCTCTGGAAGACAGGCGGTTTATCGGCGCCGCACCCTATATTCATTAATAGGCTCATTCTTGCCTGCAATAGCTTTTTTCAAAAACGGAGCTGTGGTGCTGTCGTGTACGTCAGCAACTTGTTGCGGCGTGCCATGAGCGACGATAAGTCGACGGCATGCGCTACATTGCATTATTTGAACGGATATATTGCAGGATAGGTAGGGATCTTTGCTTTTAGCGACTGATATTGTGGCACACTATAGCCATCGAGCGCAGATTTATATGCGGCCGAGTACTGACGAGCATTTGGACCATCCAAGAGTGTACAAAGATTCACACGAATAATGAGTGAGTGACCTTTCGGTGCATCGTTTCCATCAACTCAAGTTCAAATGCGCTTAAAATATAAATAACACACCTTTGACGATGTGTTATTTATATTGGCAGGGGTGACAGGACTTGAACCTGCAACCAACGGTTTTGGAGACCGCTACTCTACCAATTGAGCTACACCCCTATAGTTAGTAATGAGACAAACCTACGGTTTTTTCTCCTATGCCCGGCCAAAAATATCATAATGGGCTCGGACCACTCTCTTCCCTTCGCATGCCTGTGAAGTCGGAACAGATGGATTATAGCAAAACAAGGGGGTGTTTTGCCACTACCTTATTGTGTTCTCTCAGGTGGAGTTCAGGCTAGGTGTATATTGTAAGAGCATGAAACCACAAGAAAAAACCTTTATCATAGTCGGTACCAGCGCAATTTTACTTGCTGCAGGCATCGGCGGCTCTTACCTATTTTTTGCCAAAGACAATTCTACTGCGTCTACAGCCAGCACGTCAGCAACTAGTGCCCAAGCGACATCGGACGATACAGCAACCACACCCAGCACAGCATCGAGCGGAGAAAGCAGCTCAAACACAACCGCTACCGGCGCCAGCACAACGACCAGCAGCGGCTACAAAGAGGGCACTTATTCAGCAGATACAAGCTACTCCGTCCCGCTTGGGTATTCAAACAGCATTGGCGTGAGCGTCACCATCAAAGATGGTGTCGTGACGGCCGTAAAAACCACCCAGAATTACACTGACCGAGAATCAGGAATGTATATTGATAGTTTCGAGAGCTCACTGCAGAACGCTGTGGTCGGTAAATCAATTGGCAGCTTGCAGCTAAACCGAATCGGTGGCGCGACGCTCACAACCGTAGCCTTCGACGATGCGCTTGATAGCATACGAAACGATGCTAAAGTCTGATAGTCTGTACGAGTTCGATGCCCTTGGCACACACTGGTCGTTAGAGATTCTGGGTGGCACTTGGTGTAAAGACGATCGAGAGACCGTGCTGGGCGTAGTAACCACGTTCGAAGACGCCTACACTCGATTTCGAGACAGCTCGCTCATTGGCAAGCTAAACATTCATAAAGTCATTCTGAGCCCGCCCCAGGAGTTAGTCGATATGTTTGTTTTTGCCGAAAAAATGCACGTTGCTAGCCAAGGATCATTCAACATCTCTGTCTCCGGCGCACTCGATCGTCTCGGCTATGGAGATAAATCGCGCGCAACAAGTGTAAAGCGCAATTTTTGGAATGAAGTGAAATACAACAGAGACAAAATTACAATCCCAGGTGAAACCACCGTTGACCTCGGGGGTTTTGGCAAGGGCTGGCTGATCGATAAACTCGGTGTTGTTTTAGAACGCCTCGGGCATAAATACTTTGTTATAAATGGTGGCGGTGATATTTTGGTGCAGGCAGCCGAACCAATCGAACTAGGTCTGGAGCACCCCTTCGACGCTGGACAGATTATTGGCACAACACAAATAAAACAAGGTGCATTAGCGGTGAGTTCAACCATCAAACGGCGTTGGAAATCTGATAATAAACTTCACCACCACATCATCGACCCGAAGACGGCCGCTTCAAGCGAGACTGATATCATTAGTAGCTACGTAAAAGGCCCTAGCGCCCTCATAGCTGACACATGCGCCACTATCTTCCTGTTGTGCCCGGAACTAGTGCCCCAACTCGAAAAAACGTTTGGCCTTAAAACAATCCTCATCACCCAAGACCAACTTGCTGAAAAAAGTAACAGCATGTAACCAGATTTGTTAACCCTTATTCCTATTTCATCAAATGAAGTGAAGCTTAACGAAGTTAGAGAAAGTATTCCGAGTGAAATGAACCTACCAGCTGAAGGCTTCACGGTGAATTTGGCTGGTGGGCACCCCGAGCGAGTGGATCTGCGCACTAACGGCGTCTAGCATGGCCTCAGTACCGCAAAGATAGTAGTCGAACTGCGCAGGAGCGGTGAGCTTTGAGGCGAGCAGCTTAGGGCTAATTCGCCCGAGCGTAGACTCTGGGTCAACCTCCACTTTCTCTTGGCTGTAGTTTGTCACCAGATGGTCCCCAAGGGCGCGTCTAAACTCTGAAACAAGCGGCGCACTTGCAACCGATCGGTTTGAATAAAAGAGCCACTGGTCTAGCTCATCTCGAGGTCGCAAAATATCGTCGATAAATGGCGTCACTCCTATGCCTCCCGCAACATACACGCGCGGACGCAGGCTAAAAGGCACTTCCTGCATAAAAACCCCATGTGGGCCGCTAACCCAGACCTCTGCACCTTCTTTTAGCACCGCAAAGTCTTTGCTAAAGGCGCCAAAGACACGGTAAATAATCGTCAGTGTGCCCGTAGCTTCGTTGTACTGAGCCACCGAAAACGGATGGTCTTCGCTGATGACACCAAGTTTTACATACACATACTGGCCGCGTTTTGGTGCAACCTGCCCGCTCACCGGCGCTAGCTCAACCATAAAGACATCATCATTTAGCTGCTTATGGCGTTGGATACGGTAGCGATATTTGTCGAGATTAAAGACCGACCGTAGGCGCAGCAGTGTAAAGACCGCAAAAACAACAACGAGTGAGTATAGGTACATCTTGATAGATTGATGACTCATAAACTGTGTACCTACGTCTGGCACGTGCAGGAAACTAAATGGCAATGCAATGTAGACAAGGTAGTGAATGTATTTCCACGGGCGGAACTTAATTTTTCCTCGCACCAGCGCTGATGTAACCCAAATGAGTAAGACGAGTAAGGAGGCGATCCGTCCAAGCGTAACATGCCGCTCAAATTGCGTTCCCACGTGAGGCACAACTGTGTACAGCAAATCTTCGCCGTACGCGTACATGACAAGGAGCGGGTGCGCAAAAATGAGGAGCGTAGCGTATTTGCCGAGCCAGCTGTGTATCTTCAGTACCGGAGCAAGATCGGCAAAAACCAGCCCAAAAACCGATTTTGCGCCCAATATATACTGCCAGAGCATGAGCATGAGCCCAAGATAACCAGTGATTGCCGACAGGTAAAGTGCCACCGCTTTCACCGTAAATGACACCGGAAGATGGACAAGTAAGAGGGTTGGCACCACAGACACAACGAGCAGCCCAATAAGTAGTTTTCGTTTGGTGTTTTCTTGCATACTCATACTAACTATACTGATACTTTGCTGAAAACTAGCTGAATCGAACCTTGCAGCATGACGTCCACCAGCGCAAAAAGTTTTTGACAAGATGGTTTTACATACCACCACCATCATCATCATGTACCCTTTTTATAAGCACTACGACTTGGCCATTTTAGCGTATACTATACCTTTAGTATGATGTGGAGAAAGACAACGCTCGCCGACGCGGTCGATGATATCGGCTATCAGCTGGATGCTGCGCTTAGTGGTAATTCCAGGGTGCTATGGCTGGTGAGCGGAGGCTCAAACATCGAGAATCAAATTAAGATTTTGCAGCATATCGACGTTAGCGCAGCTCAACTTGTCGTTATGCCCGCCGATGAGCGCTTTGGCCAATATGACCATGCAGACTCCAACGCCGCCCAGCTCCGTGCTGCAGGTTTTAACTATCCCATCGTGGATCTGCTGGCCGAAAGACTAGGGTTTGCAGAAACTGTTGGTCTTTTTACCGAACGAATACGCCAGGAAATGTCGCAGGCCGACTACGTCTTCGCCACACTGGGCATGGGAGCCGACGGGCACATCGTTGGCGCATTGCCACACTCGTTGCCCGTGGCTTCAGTGGACGCAGCAGCAGGTTTTGAAGGACCAGATTATAAACGCTTTTCGGTGACACTAAGACAGCTGCAGCGTTGTGATGAGATTGCTGTTATTGCCTACGGCGGCTCCAAGGCACCGGCACTTAGGCAACTACGCGCACATACAGAGACTACAGATGAGTTACCAGCCACAGCGCTCTACGCCTGCGGAAATGTAACGATTTATAACGATCAATTAGGAGGGTAAAATAGTGAAAATTGTCGTACACGGACTCGGGCGCATGGGCATGCAGATCGCACGTAAACTTGCCGAGAGCGGCGAACATACGGTCTATGGGCACAATAGAAGCCCAGAACCAATGGCAGAGGCGGAAACATATGGAGTGAAACCCACCCCTGATAAATCGACCATCCAAGGTGAATTTGGTAGTGAAAGAGCGGTTGTCTGGGTGATGTTACCAGCCGAGATCACCGATCAGATCATCATGGAGTGGACAACTCTATTGCCACAAGGATCGATCATCATAAACGGGGGTAACTCAGACTTTCGTAAAACCAAAGAGCTAAACCAAAAGGTAAAAGCAGCAGGTCAGGAATTGATCGACATTGGGGTTAGTGGTGGCGTTTGGGGGTATCAAAATGGCTTTCCTCTCATGTGTGGTAGCGACAATGAAGATGTTTTTACGCACATTACACCGATTCTACAAACACTTACCCAACCCGGCGGTATGTATTACCGATTTGGAGCGAGTGGTGCCGGCCACTACGTAAAAATGGTACACAATGCCATCGAGTACGGCATGATGCAAAGTCTCGGCGAGGGCTTCCGCATGCTGCACGACGGTCCCTATACTGGCGTAAACCTTGCTGCGGCTGCTGACCTCTGGCAGCACCAGAGTGTCATCACTAGTTGGCTGACCGAACTCAGTCGCCAGGCGCTTGCAGAGAACCCGGAGCTTGACGGCGTAAGTGGATATGTCGCCGAAAGTGGTGAGGCACGCTGGACGCTTGAAGCGGCCAAAGAACTTGGCATCGAACTCCCAGCTATCCAAGCCGCGTTTGACGTGCGACTTCGCTCACAGACTGGCGAGACAAACTTTGCCACGAAAGTCGTCGCTGCGCAGCGTAATAAATTTGGTGGCCATAACCTGAATGGCGAAGGTGCCGCATGATAATGTACGGGATATCTTACATCGGTAGAGAGGAAACCAACTAGTGGATTACCGCGACAAATCACTGCTGCTTGTCATATTTGGAGTCACCGGCGACCTTGCACAACGCAAACTTTTGCCTGCCCTCTACCATCTACAGCAAAAGGGCGAACTACCCGCCCAGACACGCATCGTTGGCATAAGCAGACGTAAAGTTTCTGTCCAGTCAGTGTTTAAGCCAGTTATCTCATATCTAGAATCATCTTACGACAAGCGAAGCTTAGAAGAAGTTATGGACATGACTGAGATGGTCGAAATGGACGTGGCAAGTCCGAAGGACTACGAAAGCTTACTTGTCAGGCTCAAAGACCTCAGCGAAGAAATCGGCCCTGGAGTAAGCCGCTTGTACTACCTCTCTATTCCAGCCAATGCATTTATCGAAATTGTTTCTAATCTGGGTAAAACTGGTCATCAACACCCCTTTCCCACCGATATGGACCAGCCGAGATTGCTTGTGGAGAAACCCTTTGGCCGGGATACAAAGTCCGCCCGCGAGCTGGTAGAAGTTGCCGACCAAAACTTTGGCGAGCAACAAACTTTCAGGATTGACCACTACCTAGCGAAAGAAACCGCGCAAAACATTTTGACGTTTCGGTTTGGCAACCCCCTTTTTCAGTCAATTTGGAACGCTCGCCATATTTCTGAAATCCACATCTGTGCTCATGAGACCATCGGCATCGAAAACCGCGTAGAATTCTATGAGCATACAGGAGCACTTAGGGACATTATCCAAAGTCATCTTTTGCAATTGCTTGCGCTTATCACCATGGAAGCACCCGCTGAGCTTGATAGTCAAAACATACATAAATCCAAACTCCGGCTGCTTGAGAGCATCAAAACCATCGAAACTGGTCAAGTTAACGATAAGACCGTACGTGGCCAATACCACTCCTATCGTACAGAAGTCAACAATCCCAAATCAGTGACTGAGACGTTTGCACGGCTGCAGCTCGAAGTAGACAACGAACAGTGGCGTGGAGTTAAGGTAGTCTTAGAAACCGGTAAAGCACTTTCCGAAAAAAATACCCAAGTTTTAGTCAAGTTTCGCGCAAATGAGACAGCGAGCGGTACGAACGCACTTATTTTCCGCTTGCAACCCAAAGAGGGTATAACCCTACTCCTCCAAGCAAAACAGCCAGGAATTTACAATGACACTGATGAAGTTGAAATGGATTTTGACTATGAGAGGTCTTTCGGGGGAACAGCTGAAGCGTACGAACGCGTTATTATAGACGCTATTCGCGGTGACCAATCACTTTTTGCTTCTGCAGAAGAAGTTCTGTCATCATGGCGAATTGTAGAAAATGTTTTGACAAAATGGGCCAAAAATGATGCTGAACTCACAACATATGACGTCGGCGCAAATGCCAAAAATCTGTAAGATATTTTACACCTAACTGCTTGTGCTTTATGTCACACAGGTCTATAATGCATATGTAAACACTAACAAGCGTTTTAGAGACAGACCAAAAAACCATGAAAGTATTGATGCTCGGGTGGGAATTACCTCCGCACCACACAGGTGGGATGGGAGTAGTATGTTATCAGATGTGCAAAGAACTTGCACATTCTGGTGCCGATATTGAGTTTATTTTGCCTTTCGCAGCCGACTTTCCGAACATAGACTTTATGGCTATCAACCCTGCTCTACCCGAAGGTGTAGAGGAAGTGATCGGAATCACAGCTGGCAGTACCTATGACAGTCAATATTTCGAGTACGTTTCTACCGATGGTAGCACTCGCGGTGTGCATATGGACGAGCACCAGACCCAGTACGCCCGTTATGTGGCCAAACTCGCAAAAATCAACGAATACGATGTTATCCACGCTCACGACTGGCTCACTTTTCGGGCAGCATTAGCGGCAAAACAGGTTTCTGGCAAGCCACTTTTTGTCCACATACATGCTACGGAGTATGATCGTTCGGGAGGTGGCCGCGGTAATCCTCAGGTCCGAGAAATCGAGTACATGGGTTTGCACCTTGCAGACAAGATTTTTGCAATCAGCCAAGCCACCAAAGATACGATCATCCGTGAGTACGACATTGACCCAGACAAAATTGAGATTGTACATAATGCTATGGAGCTTGAGGACCACGAGCTTCACGAAGATACCTCGGCCAACACATTTAAATATTTACAGGCCATGCAGTCGGTCGGCTACCGAGTTGTGCTCAGTGCCGGGCGGCTGACCATCCAAAAGGGCCTGACAAATCTGCTTGAAGCTTTTGCCCTTGTAGTGTCTCGTCAGCCAAAAAGTTTGCTACTCGTTGTTGGGTCAGGGGAGCAATACACTGAACTCATTGAGAAATCTGCAGAACTCGGCATCAGTGGCAACGTACTTTTTACTGGTAGGCTTGATGGTACGGGCAAAACCTGGCGAGATGCATTCCGTGTCGCCAACCTTTTTGTTATGCCGAGCGTCTCAGAGCCCTTTGGCTTAACGCCGTTCGAAGCGCTCCACCAGCACACACCCTCGCTCATCAGTAAGCAATCCGGCGCTAGCGAGCTACTGAAGAACGTTCTAAAGGTAGATTTCTGGGATATAGATGAAATGGCAAATCAGATTATTGCCGTACTGCGCAGCCCCGACCTAGAACAAACACTGGCCACGGAAGGCCATGCTGAGCTAGAGCGTATCACATGGAAAAAATCAGTCGATACAATGATGCAACACTACACGCATCACTGCAAAAGACACCGGAGTTACGCATATGGACGCTAAACGAGCAATCGTGCTCTACCTGCATGTCCACCAGCCTTTCCGGGTACGCCACTACACCGCACTCGACATAGCTCATCAACATGATTACTTTGATGCCCCAAATGGCTCCAGAGAAAATAACGCAGATATTATTCGTAAAGTTGCCGAAAAATCGTACCTACCAACGAACGAGCGATTACTCAAGATGCTAGAAGTGCACCCCAAGTTTCGTTTTAGCATGTCAATCACAGGGACTGTACTCGAACAATTTGAGCACTATGCACCTGAAGTACTCGCAAGTTTTCAAAGGGTAATAGCGACAGGAAGAGTTGAAATTGTCGCTGAAACCTATCACCACTCGCTGGCATTTTTCTACAACCGTGAAGAGTTTGAGGCCCAAGTGAAAATGCACCAGGAAATCGTCGAACGCCTTTTTGGCGTAACACCGACTGCATTTCGTAACACTGAGCTCAGTTACAATAACGACCTCGCCTACTGGGCAGACCGCGCCGGTTACAAAGCAGTTTTATGTGAAGGGTGGGACGCCGTGATGGGTTGGCGCAGCCCAAATTATGTCTATAGGCCAGCCTATACCGCAAACATCCGAGCGTTAACCAAAAATTACAAGCTAAGTGATGATATTGCTTTCCGTTTCAGCAACCGCGATTGGTCTGAGTACCCACTGACGACTGAAAAATTCATGTCCTGGACAAACAATAGCTGGGATCAACCGCTCCTAAACCTTTTCATGGACTATGAGACGTTTGGCGAGCATCAGTGGGCCGACAGCGGCATTTTTGACTTTCTCGAGCACTTACCACACGCGTGGCTAAGTAGTAATCCCGCCCATACATTTATGACGGTCACCGAAGCCGCAGAGGGTTTTGAGCCTGTCGGGCAGATAGATTGCCCGCAGACCATCACTTGGGCAGACACTGAACGCGACCTTACCGCCTGGCTCGGCAACAAAATGCAGCAAGGCGCAATTTTGTCTCTGTACGATCTTGAAAAGCCTATCATTGACAGCGGGGATCTTGCGCTTATAGAAGATTGGCGTAAGCTTCAAACCAGCGATCATTTCTACTATATGTGTACGAAATATTTTAACGACGGTGATGTTCACGCCTACTTTAGTCCATACACATCCCCATACGAAGCCTACATTGCGTTTATGAACGCTTACCACGACCTTAGATATCGTCTCGTCGAGAAAGGTGTGGTAGTCTAAATACATGCGGTGGGCAGTAACCTTTAGCTATTTGGAGTCAAATTCTTTCACTACGGAGCTGGTCCGTGGGTAGGCCAGTTATACTTGGCAATGGCAGCCTGACCGTTGGTCTCAACGAAGCAGGCTTAGTTCACGACTTTTACTACCCCTATGTTGGTCTCGATAACCTCACTACCTCACGGAGCGATCACCATAAGATAGGTATCTACGTTGATGGTTCTTTCTCTTGGGTGGAGCAAGGTGCGTGGCAAACCAACGTCGATTTTGACGCCGATTCGCTCGTCAGCCAAGTACTCATGACAAACCAAGACCTCGGTATTGAGCTAGAGTTACACGACTTTGTAGATTACGAGTTCAACGCATTTTGCAGGCACGTAATTATACGCAACATGCGCGCCGTCCCTCGTACCGTTCGAATATTTTTCCACCAAGTTTTCCAGATCTCTCGTGCTGGCCGAGCGGACACCGCACTCTTCGTGCCAGATCAAAACTATATACTTGATTACAAGGGTCGTTGCAGCCTCCTTGTTTACAGCCAGAAGGAATCGGGTGAGCCTTTTGATCAGTACTCTGTAGGTAATTATGAGATCGAGGGCAAAGAAGGCACCTGGAAAGACGCCGAGGACGGCGAACTAACGAATAACGCCGTAGAACACGGCGGTGTTGACTCAGTGATCGCAAATACTCTTAGTCTCTCTGCAAATGAAGCAGCAGCCGTAAACTATTGGATTGTCTGTGCAGACTCACAGTTTGGAGCTGAACGCATACACACTCAGTTACTTGAGGACGGGCTAACCATGCGCATGAACCACGCACGGGATTCATGGCAAGAGTGGCTTAGTCAATCGGCGAGCGCAATCGCACACATGTCAGAGGAAGAGCAAACGGCCATCAAGAAATCATTGCTGGTTATCAAAGCCCATACTGACCGTCGAGGTGGTGTCATCGCCAGTTGTGATTCAAGCATCTACAACTTTGGTCGCGATTACTATAGTTATGTTTGGCCGCGCGATGGTTGCTATGTTATGTGGCCGCTCATTCGGCTGGGCTACACCGAAGAGCCCAAAAAATTCTTTTCGTTTTGCCGCGATATCATGCATCCAGATGGCTATATGATGCACAAGTATCAGCCAGATAAAGCTATCGGCAGCACTTGGCATCCCCTCGTTCACGGCAAACGAAGTGAACTCGCTATCCAAGAAGATGAGTCGGCGATTGTGCTTTATATACTTTCAGAGTTTTATAACGAGTCTGGTGACAAAGAGTATGTAGGTGGTCTGTATAGCACACTCATTCAGCCCATGGCAAATTTCCTTGCCAAGTTTATGGATGAAGAGACAGGTCTGCCTCATGCCAGCTATGATCTTTGGGAAGAAAAGTTCTCCACTAGCACCTATACTACCGCCCTTACCTGGCGGGCGCTTGAGGAGGCGGCAAATTTTGCAGACATGTTTGAGTACCCTGACGACGCAGTAAAGTGGCGCAAAACTGCCGAAAAAATTGCGGGCAACCTTGATGTCTTTTTTGAACCCGAACGCGGCGCCTTTCGAAAAGGCTTTTTAAGGCAGCCGGATGGATCCTTGCAGTTTGACAACACGATCGACGTCTCCAGCGCATACGGCGCCATGATGTTTGCATCTAAGGTATTTGGTTCCTCGCACATCCGTAGCACATACGAAGCTATCGAGCGACTGTTACTCGATAAATCTCCGTCCGGTGGTAGCCCGCGGTACGAAGATGATAATTACTTTGCTTCTAACCCCAAGTACATGGGCAATCCTTGGTTTGTCACGACTTTATGGGTCGCCCAGTACTATTTGCAGGTTCATCGCGAGCATGACGCAGAACGTATCGTCGAATGGGTACTCAGCAAACGGATCCCAAGCGGTGTCCTCAGCGAGCAAATAAACCCCTCAGATAGCCATCCTCTCTCTGTGACACCACTGGTCTGGAGCCACGCAGAGCTCATTAATATTCTTCTCGACCTCCGCGACTAATTTCACCTGGGGTTGATCTTTAACTTCGGTAACTTTTACCTCATTTGGTAATTAGTATTACGAGATATGATGAAGATATAAAACACATTTAAAATGCTGCATATAGAAAAAGACCTCCATTCACATGAGGTCTTTTTTAACGGCAGTAGGCCTTATTTCTTTGGCTTTACTTCGTTGCGACCGAGGTTCTTCTTGGTCTCAGTAAAGATAACGTGCTTGCGCAGTTTTTTGCTGTACTTGCGGAGACTCAGCTTTTCCGGAGTGTTCATCGTGTTTTTCGATGTGTAATATATGCGCTCACCAGACTCTTCACTCACGAGTCCGACAAGTTTACGCTTTTCACCTTTTTTAGCCATATCTACGACAGTTTAACAGATATAAGTGTGAATGTAAACAAAATACCGGGTGATCGACCCGGTATTTTTTAACCCTGCAGGGGTTTTTGGAGAATATAGTAAATTTGCTCGCTACTTTGTCCGCTTCGCCGTTTTTTCCGTCTTCAGCTGTAACGATAATTTACACGTGTAATTATTGGCTCTGGTTAGTATGTTCCCTTCGGCTTTAACTACTTTTTGTAAGTGTTCGCTTTTTTATTTCGTTCGCTTACAAATGCAGGTTACACCCAAGCGCTTATGCTTGTCAAGCACTTTTATGTAACAGATCGCGCGTCAGCCTTAGTTATTGCTAGAGGGTTCTTCGGGCATAACCACCCAAAGAAGAACATAGATCAAAATGCTTGGCCCACCAGGAAGCGCCAAGACAATCATGCCTATACGCACAACTGTGGGATCAACATTGAAATATTGCGCCAAGCCACCACACACACCTGCAATCTTGCGGTCAGTGCGAGATCGGTATAGTTTCTTTCCGTTCATAATCGTATCCTTTAGAAATCAAGTGGAGCCACGTTCGAGACTTGAACTCGAGACCCCTTCCTTACCATGGAAGTGCTCTACCACTGAGCTAACGCGGCATAGGTTTTGGTGCTCCATACCTGAAGTATTCGGAAACACCTCTATCTCTTATGAAGCCTTGCATATTATAGCCCAACAGATAGAAATCTCAAAGCAGTACCTAGGTAGTGAGCTGGATGAGGAGCTGTTTAATGTGTGAAGTAAAAGGACTCCTGCACTATACAAGAGCCCTCTTAATCCATATCCGCAAAAGTCCCTGACCCTAAGGCTTAGCGGTTTTGCGGGTTTGACCTTTTAGCTCTTTATAGGATTCTCGTAACTGCTCAATAATTTCGGTATAGTCGTGCTTATCAACATAATCCCAAGCATTAATATAGTCAGTTGCATCATAAATTTTATTATTGTCTATATCTCTCTTAAGACGTTCGGGCTGCTTAAGTGTGTCTAAGTAAATTGCTTTGTGCACGGCGTGTACTGGTATATGCACAACCGTTCCGAACGAGTGCTTTTTGCCAAAAAGCTTCTGCCACTCATTTAGAAGCATTGTTTCGTGGGGCACTGCCGTATTGTCGGTTAAGAGTCTGTGTATTAATTCGTGAGTGAGTATATCAATAAACTCGTCTGGTTCCTTCATAACGCCAATAACCATAGGGTCGCTGAACGCGTTAAACCAAGGTGCTACATACACATCAACTATGTTTTGCCTAAACGACAAGTCAAGAAGTTCTGTCATAGCAGTCAGTATTTTATGTTCTAGTGGATTCCAGGCTTTTTTGTAGTCGGCGACTCGCTTCTCCATCCACTCATCGTCTGCAAGAGTTTTATTCTTGCCCCACAGCTCGTGTAAATGTTTTGATGCGTTTTCGCGGAGTAGCCAGGCGTCCTTAATACGTATCTCGGGTAATATCTTCTTCTTTGCGTGTTCGCTCATACATTTAATAATAGCATCTGTAAAATATTTTCAGAATCTTACAATTTACGGTGGTGCGTGAGTTTGTTAATTCTTATGTCTGTAAAACGGTAATTATCATAGTTCAGAATCTGACAGTTTTATGAGAAAACACCAATTTCACTCCTTTAAGAATTGCTTTACATCAAACAAAAAGCTCATCATCACGATGAGCCTCTGGTATGGTGCAGGGTGTAGGATTCGAACCTACGAAGGCATAAGCCAGCAGATTTACAG
>CAYMUP010000006.1:0-40797 GCA_964393815.1 uncultured Candidatus Saccharibacteria bacterium
CCTCGCTTGGCTTCGTGACTTCCCGGACGAATTATTGAGGCGTCTGTGATACCCGCTCTTGTCAGCTCCTCAATGGTTTGTCCTACAAGTTGCACCGTCGGAACTACAATAAGCGTTTTTAGATTTGCTTCACGAACGATTTCACTAAAAATGACTGTTTTACCGACGCCGGTAGGAAGGCTGACATATCCTTTCGATTTATTCGCAAAAAATTTAAGAAGGTGATTTATGACAGGTTTTTGGGCGGGTCGGAGTCTCTGGACTTGCTCACTTTCAAGATAACTAGCTATGTTACCGCAGACTTGTCTCCGTAAACCAACTGGCACTTCGCCTGTTCGAGTGAGGGTTAAATCGTGCAGAGCTCTCAAGGCAACACCCGGGAGGGGATCTATGTCAGTTGGGGTAAAAAATCAGACGCACCCACATTTAGATCATCGGGGCGCACACCTATTGGCTCACGAAAACCAAAGTAGCGGAAAAACTTCCCGTCAATTGGCCGTTTAACTGCGTAAAAACCTCGTCCTTCATCGAAGAGGATTCTTGCTAAGTGTTCGACTTCTTTATGAAGGGCAGATAAGTCCCGCGCTACAGGCAACAGGGAGAGCAGATCGCTGCTTAGCTTTTGCTCTGATTCTCCGGTAACCAGTAAACGTACAATTTGCGTTGCCAAAGGCGACAGCTGAACTCGTTTTCCTCGTATGTAATACTCTTTTGTGCCATTTCCATCTACGGCAACAAAACCCAGTCCATTGCGGGTTAAGGGCATGAATCCCACAGGGAGCTGATCGATATTAATCTCTGGGTCAAGCATATCAAGTCCATACAACGGAAATTCTTCTTTTGGGCTCTTATCTGGCACCTCTGCTGCAGGTTCAGTTACATCTGCTGGTTCAGGTTGCACATTGCTTTTAATAACATCTTCGAAATTGTTAACCGCTGATGAGCTTTCTTCTGTGGGCAAAAGATCGGGGTTTTTGTCTATTTCTAGCCAATAGAGCCTATTCATCGTCGCACCACTTGCCTTGAGTCCGGAGCCGAACTGAGGATGAGCTATAATTGCTTTTATTGCTGTTGTTAGCGCTTGCCTTGCGGCCATTTGAGTCATATTAGGGTTAGCTTCCAAGATAACGCTCCTCAGAGAGGCCGGCGAGAGTTTCTCACCGTTTGCCTGTATGAGTCTCGCATACACTAGCTGTGCACGTGGCGTTAAACCAGGAAAGTTCTCTTGGGCATTTTCTTCTTGCTCGGCCGTCTCCTCTGACGGAAGTATTTTGCCTGTCTCTATATCTGGACCTAAGCTTTCAGGTACATCACTATCAGGAACATCGTCATGCCCCAAATGTGCGGCTACATGTCCATCTTCTTCAGGTATAACCACCTCTGGAAGTGGTTTAGGCTCAGGCAGTGCATGGACGGGCTGATCTAGTGATTGAGACGATTCAGCTTCTAGGATTTCGTTCATCACTCCCTGAACGCCTTTACCAAAAGATGCCAAGTTTGCAAAATATCCGAGAGTGCGAAGGTACTGCTCTGTATCTCCTCGCTCTGCTATCTCGCCTAGCACTGTATCGAGCATTTGGACCGCTCTCTCAAATACACTCACCATTGGATCAGTTTCGACACTGGGCATGTACGTTTCCTCGTTACTTTTACTGCATAGTACGGAAACTACTATCCAGATGCAAGCATGAGCGGTATTCTGTTACAATAGCGTCATGCAAAGTGATTTTAAGCCGTTTCGGCGAAAACCTACAGTAGATCAAATTGACACAAAAGACGACGCAGCAACCCCACCTCCTAAGCCCGTCTCGACACCATCCACAGCACCGGTTGAACCTCCTCCCAGCACTTCTGGTTTTTCACCACAGCCTGAGCGTTTTACAGACACCACAGACGAAGCTAATTCAAACGGTTTTATGCGTTTCTCGTGGACCCTTAACCGCAAGACTACCCTCCTGCTCGCAGGCCTAGCCCTCCTTCTTATAGGTGGAGCCTTGTTTGCTGTTCTCCAGACACGGCCAGACAACATGGGTGGCACCTACATTAGCAAAAAGCCGCCCAAACCCGTTATCAAACCGACAACAGTGGCTAGCAATCTGAGCGGCCTGCAGGTGCAGCCAGAGGTCAATGAGCGACCAGTCACCGGTGTTATGATCGAAAATAGTCTTGAGGCAAGGCCGCAAAGTGGCTTAGCACAGGCAAGTGTGGTTTTTGAAGCAATCGCCGAGGGGGGCATTACCCGGTTTCTCGCGCTTTACCAAGACAACGAAGCCGAAAGTCTTGGCCCCGTGCGAAGCGTCCGCCCCTATTATCTCCAGTGGTGTATGAGCTTTGACTGTGCGATCGCCCATGCTGGCGGCAGTCCTGAAGCACTCGCAAATGTCCGCGCGTGGGGCGTAAAAGACCTCGACCAGTTTGCGAACAGCGCTCCTTACAACCGTGTCAGCGACCGCTACGCACCTCACAACCTCTACACCTCTGTTGCCAAACTCCGCGAGCTTGAAGCAGCCAAAGGATACGGCAAGGCAAATTTTACCGCTCTAGCACGCAAGACAGCCGCTCCCAGCAAAACACCAAATGCCACTCAAATCTCTGTCAATATTTCTAGTGGCGCCTTCAATTCTACCTACGCGTATGATGCCAAGACTAACACCTACGCTCGCAATCAAAATGGGGGAGCGCACATGGTCGTAGAATCTGGTGGTCAACAAACTCAGCTCAAACCCACAACCATCGTCGCGATGACCATGCCATATGGTGTTGCCGCTGATAAGCACTCGCAGTACGGTGTGGTTGGTAGCGGAGAAGTCCGCGTCTTTCAAGATGGCACGGTCACTACTGGCACCTGGGCTAAGGCCGACACAGCCGCCCCACTCACGCTTACCGGCGCAGATGGCCAACCGCTCGCTCTCAACCCCGGCCAGACCTGGTTTGTCGCCCTCTCCGCCTCAAACCTCGTCACCTACAAATAGCCTTTTCTAGAGATGATTTGTCGCGAAAACTACACTATGCAGGCCGTAAGCACGAGCGTATAGTAGAGCTTAGCCACGTGAGGACTGGCTGGTTAAAGGTCTTTACCTCGCGGACTATTTTACGGGCAATCATACTTCGGTCACTGTGCGCCTTCATTACAATTTTAGGTTCCTTATCCCACTCCTATAGTTAAGCGGTCTTAGGCGTGATAGGCACCTCCACTTTTGAAAATCCGTTGCCGAAAAACTAGAGCAGTAGTTCGGTTTTTTGTCGTTCCTTAAGCTTTAACGACAAAACCCCTCTCTCAAAAAATTGTAATGAAGGAGAAACCTATGACCGTTATCAACCAGCCTGTTACCGTAAGCGCTTTTTACTTTATCGGACAAGAAATGAAAACGTTCCCACGTGCTATCGAGCACCGCGGACAACTCGTCACATTCCAGACGGGGCTACGCTACCTGGTACAACGGGGGCAAGAGGCCGTGCGACTCTTTGACATGAGCGCCACAGATGGCCAGACCTACCGTTTGCGTCAAGATGGCAGCAGCTGGACGCTACTAGGGCGCCGCAGCGGAGAGGAGCAGTAATATGACCCGCACCTATCTCACCGAAGACTTCGCCCAAATACAGCGCTATTTCCCAAGCGCCGAACCACTCACTATCACCACTCCCTTTGACCTCACCGAGCGACCACCGACACGCCGCGTCTTTGCCGATGTCTTTCAGGAACCGTCTGTTCCGACCAGCTGGAGGGTGCGATGGACTATCTAGACAACTTGCTCGCTGAGGTTACGCTAGACACGGGCACCGATGTCGGCGTGCATGCTGGTTTTCCAAACCCCGCCGCCGAGCGTAGCCGTACGCCGCTTAGTCTCGACCGACTACTTGTGCGTTCGCCGAGCAGCACCTATTTTTTCCGCATACGCGGCCACCACTGGCACCGCCTGGGCGTGTTTGACGGCGATATTGCCGTCATCGACCGAGCTCGCACGCCAAGCCCAGGTAAAATCGTAGTTGCCATAACAGATACCGGTGAGCTCGTTTTAACAAAATGGGGTGAAATACGCCTCGAGCAGCTCTGGGGTGTGGTCACCGCCACCATCCACCCCTGCGAGTGAGAGAGTCAAGAGATATGAGATTTTGCCAAACGTAGGTCGCCGCCAGAGCCGGGGATGCATAACGACTGATTTGAATGTATGCAACCAGCCACCCTGAGTGGAGGAGAATGTTTGAACGAAGTGAGTTTCGCACGAAACCAGAGTGGCTGGTTGCATACATTCAAGTAAGCCGGTCGTTTGCTTCTCCCCGGTGGGTTTTGGTTCTTTTGACCAGGCAAAAGAACCAGGTAATAGAAAAGAGAACATGTACGCACTTATTGATAGCAACAATTTTTTTGTCAGCTGTGAGCGACTCTTTCGCCCCGAGTTTGAAGGCGTCCCCACTGTAGTACTCAGCAGCAACGACGGCTGTGCCGTATCGCGGAGTAGTGAAGCTAAGGCGCTTGGCGTTGCCATGGGCGAACCACTCCATAAGCTCCGTGAGCGCTTTGAGATTATAAAACCAGGAAATAAACTAAAGTTAAGAGATAGGAATCGAGAGACAAGGGGAGAGAGCAAACCACCCGTAGCGGTCTTTAGCGCAAACTTTGAGCTCTACGGAGACATCAGCGAACGCATCGTGACCCTACTATGCAGCATCACCCCGCACATCGAGATTTATAGTGTCGACGAAGCTTTTTTAGACCTCAGCGCTCTCGATATCACCGGTTACGAAGCTTGGGGCAAGGCAGTACGCGCTACCATCCTGCGTAACATCGGCATCCCCGTTAGTGTAGGTGTAGCCCCTACCAAAACCCTCTGCAAGCTCGCCAATCACTGGGCCAAAAAGCACCCAGACACCGATGGCGTATGGGTGCTAGAGCCTAGCGTCAATAGCCAAGAAGGAGGAGAGGAGCCTAAGCCGCTAGGCAGCGGCAAAAAAGACTGGATCCCCGGTCGGGTCGGGGATGACGAACAGGGAAGTCAGGAACGTGCACTTTCCCGTCATTCCCGCACAGGCGGGAATCCAGTCAGTCAAACGGTCGGCGTAGCCGATAGAAAATCCGTTCAGAACTCTGAATTCCGAATTTTGAATTCCGTCCCCGTCAGTGACGTCTGGGGCGTGGGCTGGCGGCTCGCGCCAAAGTTAAGAGCCTACGGCGTCCACACTGCGCTTGACCTGGCTCGCATGCGCCCCCAACTTGCCCAACAGCTCATGGGCGTGCAGGGCAGACGTATGGTGATGGAGCTAAACGGCACCCGCTGCCTGCCACTCAACCCCGCCACCAAACCACAACACATGATTGCCCGTGGCCGCCAGTTTGGCCGTGACGCCCGCGACCTCGCCACCATATCGGCCGCTGTCACCGCCATGGCCACCCGCGCTTGTGCCGAGTTACGACGCGAGCATCAGCGCGCCTACGCTGCTTCGCTCTACCTCTCGACCAATCGCCGTAAACCCAATTATCACAGCGCTTTTTTAACCGTACCTTTCGTGGCTGCCACCAGCGACACGGGCACCATTTGCCAGGCACTCATAGAAACTCTGGCCAACTCGCCTGACCACCTAGGCTACACCTACCATAAAGCCGAGGTCATCTTGCACGCTCTCACGGGTGCTAATGAAACCCAGCTCGACCTACTCGGCGAGGTAAATTTGCATAAAACCGCCCGCAGCGACCGCCGCATGGCCGCCTTTGACCACCTACGCGCCAAATATGGGCCAACCGCCCTCATGTATGCCTCTGAACGCACTAGCGACGCCTGGAAACCACGCAAAGGTCATAGCAGTCCCAGATACACCAGTACCTGGTTAGACCTCCCAGAGGCCCGCCTTACGCCGCTTCGGGAACTTCAAGAGCTTTAGGTCGATTCCTAAATAGTTCCACAAACTGCGAAGTCATACGATTTACTTCAACAGTCCGAACACCGTCTAAATTGCGTAAATCTTTAACCTCCATCCCAAGAAGCTCAAAAATCATTTGTAGGGCCTCTGGTGTAGGTTCTGGCAGGGCCGCAACGGTGAGAGCTTCGTCTAGGTTTTTTGCCTCTGGACAAGATAAGTTTTTGGCTACCCCTCCATAAAAACCCAAGCCGGGCAATATTCCCCTAACTTTTTTGGCAACCTCTGCATCTTCAAAATGCAACGTCGTGACAGAAAGCACTTTACTGCCAAGGCGATTTGCAACAACCCGATGAGCGAGCGACTCACGTATTGATTCACCTACCTGCATACCGACCCCAGAAGGCAAAGGTTCAGAAAAACGAACCCCGTGCATTGCTGGGTAGCATGCCTCATTACCAGGCGCGAGCTCTATCCTAACACCAGCCGGTAAAACTGATCTTACGCCCTCCCAGTCAGCGGGCGAATCACCTGGCACGATCGTTCGGAAACCATCAATACCAGAAAGTTGCTGAGGGTACTCCGGCGCGCCATTTCTATCATGCTCAAAAGGTCCATTGTAATTAAATATAGGATGAAGTCGATTAGGAGAAGACATATCTAGAGATCCTTTCTTAAAGAAAACGATAGTGGCTATGGTAGACCTAGGCTAGAATAGGCGCAAGGCAAAGTGGTGTCAAAAAAATGATGCCACTTTAGGCCGTCAGAGATAGGCCTGGGGCTTCTACGGCAGACGAAAGTGCAGACGCACCTACAGCAATAGAGATTGGGATCACTTTGGCGCCCCCCTCTTCAGGTGAAACAACGCCCATACGCCCCAGACACTCTGCTATTACAGCGCGGTGACGCTGCTGGGCATCTAGCGCGTGCTTAGAAAGCTCATCAGGTCCTATCCAACCAAAAGAATGCGGGTGAGATGACATAGTAATAACCTCATTTACGATTGATGGTCACGGAACGATGAGAGACCGAAATATCCGTGGTGATGATTATCTTACTGCCTAAATAGGCGTATTTCTACCCGAAGTGGTGTCAAATTTTTGACACCACAGTTGTTTTTTAGAGATTAAAACTAGTTACTGTACTATTCGCCATCTTCAGCCAGACCAAAAGCATGGGAATTGACCCATCCCGAGTCTGGCGTCTCACACGAAAACGGGTCAGCCCCAGGGACAAGAGGTAAAATACCCTCATCTGAAGGCGATTTTGCACCTGTTAAAAATTCAATATATCCAGGCCGAGAGGCGTCAGGCCCGCCATACTTTGGCTGGAGCTCATGAGAGCCAGATGGATGTTCAAACGGTGGGTCGCTAAGTTTGCGTGGCATATTAATTACATTCCTACAAAAGTTACTGACCGAGCATAACACACCCTCCAAAAAAACAACAACCACAACTGGCATCAAATTTTTGACACCAGATTAGGGTTTACGAGTTAAGCACCAGCTTTAGGGATGCGCCATCCATCGAACCAGCGAGCAGGGGAGACATATAGCGCCGCATGATTCAGTCTCACATCGTGATGGCAAACTAAACCTTCTATGGAAACCGAGGCAAGTTCTGCTATCGACGCCTGAATCTTTTCACGCATGTCACAGTCTAAAATATGAGGAATCTCTTCCAAACTCTGACTGGCAAAAATCCTAGGAAGCTGGCTTGCCATCTTTTGAGCATCGGGGTCTTCCATGACAATTCCAGCATAGGCCAAGGCATTGCAAGCCGTCGCCAGATGCTCCGTGCTAGCCAAAAAAGCCCATTTGTAGGGAGGCTCTATATCTGGAACGCCGTAAAGTGCTAGGGCGCCATATTTTTCGGCAAAGCGCACATGCGTTGGCAACATTACAGATTTATCGACCTCGGCGGGTTGAAAGGTATTTTCTGTAAGTACTGTCATAATCTATATCTCACTATACCATTAGATTTCTCGTAGCCCGCGTGCGTTGATGTCATCTTTACCATCATGCGACAAGCTATGCTTCTTCCCAGGGACGAAGTTTGGGTTGGCGTACGGGAGGGAGCATAGCGCGTCGGCGCACAACCGCTTTTCTCATTTCCTTCACAAAGTTTTCGTCTAAGGCAAGCCTATCTAAATCTCTTTCAAATATTGCTTCAGCTATCTTGTATTTGGGATTTCTCATACTTTCTTTTACCTTTACAGGGTCAATGAAATCAACCAACTCAGTAGATTTCTCTACAAAATCACAGAATTCTGGCAGAGTTGGATACTTACGGTCTTGTCTTGCCTTATATAGAGTATGTAGACCATTAGCGTGCAAACTAGGTAGAGTTAGTAACGTATGTTTCCTTTCCCCTCTGTCGTAGTCGGGCGAAATAACTAGCTCTGGTTCTGCGGCCCTAAGACGACCGCGCCAGGCCGCAAGTTCTTTTTGACCTCTTTCACTTTCCTTATAGTCTTCTGCCTCTATTTTGTCAGCGGGCAGTGCAGGCGTGGCTATTTCGGGCGCTTCAAAAAAACCAGCAAATGCTGCCCTCATAGAAGCCGCCCATGTCTCATCCCTCACTTGAGCAACTAAACTGTATTGATTACTCGTGTTTTCACTGTAAAATAAACCGATTCGTACTAACTCTGGTGACGTCATATCTTCTCCGTTTTAAATACACCAGTCAGTCTAAAGTTTTTGCAGATAGACGAAAACAGAAAGTGGTGGCAAATTTTTGACACCACATGAGGTTGATAGGTTGTGTTATACTCTAAAAATTATGGCAGAAGGCTTTGACTTTACCCACATTGGCCTAGAAACCCGTGACAAACGTGTGTACGAGGCGCTGGTGCAAAACCCCGGCAGCAGCTTGCGCAAACTGGCGACCGACACCGGCATAAACAGGGGCAGTGTGTATGAGAGCATGAAACGTCTGGCCGAAAAAGGCCTGGTGGGGTCAATAGAGGTGGGCAAACAGCGCCGCTACAGCGCTGCCGACCCGAGCGCCATCGTTGAGTTGCTGCGCGAGACCCGTGACGGGCTCAAAGCTGCCGAGCAAGCTGCCGAGCGCTACGCCCGCGCCCTAGAACCGGTCGCCGCGCACAACACCGAGGCTCCATTTGCTACTTTTTACGAAGATACCGAGGGTGTCGCCGCCGTACTCCGCGACGTGCTCGCCACCTGCCGCGGTGGTCGCAATGGCAGCGCCTACCGCGTTATTTCGACCAAACAAGTACGAGGGTACATTTACGAAAACTTCCGCAACTTTACCCAAAAACGCATCGCCGAAGGCGTGTCGGTACGAGTTATTGCCGTGGGTACCGGCGGCGGACAAGACCAGCTTTCTGAGCGCCGTTGGCTTGAATCTCACCGAGGTGATGCGCCCAATTGCTACACCATCATCTATGGCAACAAAACGGCCTTCATCACGATCAACGAAGCAAACATGCTCTCTGCCTTCGTTATCGACAACCCAGGCACCACCCATCTGCAAAAAGAGATCTTTGACCGCCTCTGGGACAGTTTGGGCTAAAGCTATGGGCCACATACACCCTAAAGACGACTCTGTGAGCACGCTGCTCGCGCGTTTTCCACTGGTGTCTGACCAGGTAAATAAAGATCAGTTGAGCGTAATTTTAACCGAGCTTCAGCACATGCTGGACGCAGGAGTCGAAGGTTCCGTCGTCGAATTTGGCTGCTACATTGGCACAACGAGTCTTTTTGTGCGCCGTCTGTTAGATAGCCATGGTCAAGACCGCGAGTTCCACGTCTACGACAGTTTTGCGGGACTACCGCCCAAATCCACCTGGGATGCCTCGGTAACAGGAGAAGCTTTCACCGCGGGCCAGCTCAGCATCAGTAAAAAAGCTTTCCTACATGAGTTCCAAAAAGCCCACCTGAAACCGCCGGTCGTACACAAGGGTTGGTTTGCCGATCTTACCCCTGTAGACGTACCTAAAATGATTGCCTTTGCGTTCCTGGACGGCGACTTCTACGACTCCATCCGTGATTCCTTGCGCCTAGTACTACCCCGTATGAGCCGAGGCGGAGTGCTCGTCATCGATGACTATGCCCGCGAAGCGCTCCCGGGTGTCGCTCGTGCGGTACATGAGTTTTTACCAGCCAACCAGGGAAACACCATACATAACCTGGGCATTTTCACCCTCCCCAGCGCGTAGTTGTATGTAGTTGTATATAGAGCGGCACCTGGAAATAAGGTTTCAATAAATAATTATTTAGGTTTACACTTGGTTATATATGAAACTACACCTTGTGACGATCGGTAAGCCGCGGCTGGAGTACGCCAAACAAGGGTGGGATGAGTATTTCAGCCGGCTTCAGAGACTCCACAGCGTGCGCGTGACACGTCTGAGCGACAAACATGCTCAGGACACTGGTCGGATACTCGAAGTGGTGCAGGGCACCAGCTGGTGTGTTATGGAGATAAAGGGCATAGAATATACTAGCGAAAAACTGGCGGCTTTTTTACGCGCCAAGGAGCTTGAAGCAAGGGAAGTGAGTTTTGTAATTGGTGGCCCCGAAGGACTACCGCAAGAGGTCAGAGATGCCGCCACCCACCAGTGGTCTCTGGGCCGCCTGACCCTGCCGCACGACCTGGCCATGGTCGTCACGCTCGAGGCGCTCTACCGAGCCAGCACCATCAACGCCGGCCTGCCTTACCACAAGTAGTCTCTAGACGTCGGATTACAGATATGGTACTCTGTTGTAGCCAAATTGCTTCTTCAAATATTCAAGCCAATTGATAGCATGGGCGAAGCGTCTGGCCCCGTCGTCTAGTGGTCCAGGATATTTGGTTCTCATCCAAAAGATCGCGGGTTCGAATCCCGCCGGGGTCACCAAAAGAGACTCTTTCGACTCGGAAGGGTCTTTTTTGATGTTTGCTACGTTTTTAAATAGAATTGGTATCAGACAATTGCAGTATTTTGGCAAGTTATTTAAGAGCTTAGCGTGTTGACACTAAGTGCTGATGGTTGTATAATGGAGCTGATTATGAGTGATGTCAGGAACGAGCGTGTAGCCCACCCAGAGTTTACTGGTCTTCAAAAAGGACAGCAGCTATTTGACGTATGGAATGATTACTATACTGATATAGCTGGTCCTGTATTTCCTCACTCCGTTGTGTTGCCAATAGGCGGTATTCCTACAGAAGAAGGTGAGGCTATATTTGGTCATCATTTTGATGTAATGGAACAAAGGCAGCGTGAGTGGCCATTTGCTTGGCGTTTATTCAGCGTAGTACGTAGCCGACTTGAATCTGATATTCCACTTGCAGAAGGTGGTGAGACCGTAATTGCACTACCACGTACCGATTTCAATGAAAAGCAGAATCAAATAGCTATCGATGTCACTGTTAATTGGGGTTTGTCAGCATTTGCCGATAGAAGTAGTTATGATTTTCCCGAACGCTTTGATGCAGCTAGGGGCTTGCCTCGCTACACTCGAAAATTAAAAGACGGTAGCGTAGAGCTTGTACAAGAACAGCCTGCTGCTATGGCTGTACGTGAAGCAGGAATAGCTACCAGTGGCCTTGTGATAGCTGTAAAACGACTCTATGGACCTACTCACCGGCGATATAAAAGAGATTTACGTGTAGTCGAGATGACACTTGCACCGCACAGCGTATTGTCTGGCGAACACGAAGAACATCCAGTACTTATGGACACATACGGTTCAGATAATAAGCTGTATCTAGGTGATGATGCAATCGTAGAGCGACTAAATGGCCAACGGCCTCGTACCTATGACTGGGGTACTGTCCTTTAGCTCCTAGCTAACGGCTAGTTGTATGACTTGCTTTTAATAGTCTGTTGTATTTTGCAGATTTCAGCTTTGACTGCTTTATCTCTATCGCTTTTTTTCTTTTGCTCAATTTGTTGGTCCAAGATAAGTTCAATAGAAAGTTTTAAAGGACCAAAGTACAGAATACAATCTTCTTCGGGAAGGTCGTGAACACCAGAGCTTAAAATTGAATATATACCTTTCAATTCTACTAGTTGCGAAGGCAAAAAGTCTTGTAGCTTGGTAACACGTTCGTCCATACGCAATTTATTCCAATCTGTCTTCGTCAAGCCGAGGTCATCTTTACTGACTTCAAAAGTTTTATCTATCAAGTCTGCAAAAATCTTGCGTAGATAAACAAGCGAACCGGCACCAATGCCGTGCGCAGCAAGTCCAATAGCTTTAGTAAACAAGGCATAGTGAGTAGGGTCTAAGGCTTTGCGATACTTATCGCTTACTTCTGCTGTTTGTAACGTTGCAAGTGAGGGGAGCTGTCCGATTTTAACGGCAAACTTGTTTGTAATGACCACAAAGAAGATTAGCTTTTCATCTTCCTTGCGTTTATTTTCCAGCGTGACTCGGTAGACGTTATCGTATGCGTCGTTATATTCATAAACTTTACTGGCACCGATAGTGTAGGTTGTCGGGGTTTTATACTTATTGCTGTAAGCGTCCACTTCACCTTCCAACAGCTCTTTGGTCATATCCTCGCTGCCTATAACTGCGTATAAGGGCGTTTCAAAGAAGAACTGGTGCTTATCAACAGTTGGCTCTTTAGGTTTTTCTTCTTTTACTTCCGCCATATTAGTAACAATTATACAACTTCAGGAAGGAACACTTGACTGTTAAGTATAAGTATAGTAAAATAATATACATTATGGCTTCACCAGAACGACCCGACGAGATTAAAGTAGCAGAAGGTCTTAGAGACACTGCATGGGATCATCTTCCAACAAAGACTAGAGAAGCTCGACAGTTAGTTGAGGTCACCTATTGGCCTGTTGGAGCAGGAGTTGTAAAGCTCACTGTTAAGTACGATCCGCACGACACGAGCCTAAATGTCTATACCGAAGAGACTGTTAGCTCTACAGAAACGCAAGAAGAGGGCTACAGGGCATTTATGCATTATCGTGGTGTAGAGCTGAAAGCAGATACGGGTGAAGTAATAATGTACAGCGAAAATGCCGATGTCCGTGATGAGTACGGTAGAATTATTGAATCACCAGAAGAGGTAATAGAAACTGATACAGAGCCACTCTCCGATGAGTGGTGGGCTGAACACTCATTACGAGAAGCTGCCGATCAACCAGCTCACCACCTTGAAACAGATGCTTTCTATACTCTCAATAAGGACAAGCTAGACTACCTACATGGCTTGTTTGATAAGATTTAGCCGACTAGCTAAAGCACGATATTGTATAATATAGTTACAGGGCTTGGACTGTTTCGTCTAACCACTAGCTGATATTAAAACAAATACAAACACCTGATAATCGGACTAGACTAGCTATAGGTTCTAGACTACGCAGGGAGGGCTAATGACCGCTGTCCACCCCTGAGTATCTCCACCCAGCGTAGTATTTCACTACAGATAAGGTTCCAGTTCGCTTCTATCAGGGTCACCAAGTAAAATGCTCAGCCGAAAGGTTGGGCTTTTTACTTGGTCGCTTTTGTGAGAGGGGTGAATTCGCGAAGCGGGTGCGGAAATTGTCAAATCTGTCCGATTTGACAATTTTTTGCCAGTGTCAAGATATGTAGCTATGCGGAGTAAATTGACACTAAAGCGTCACCCCGCAGGGGTCACCGAGCATAAAGATTCTCGGCGAAAGTTGAGGCTTTATATAAAAACTGTAAATAAAATGTACAGCTGTACATTTTATTTACATGTTTCACTTGGGATAAACTATTTACGGAGTAAGATTTCACTTCGTTTACATATCTGGCTTACTACAGAACTAGCCATTTTTCGATTATTTTTGTCTCTCTAGAAACCTACACCTGACTAGTTTTAGCAGTCTTCGGTTGAAAAAACGAGCTTAAACCCCGATAATAAAGCGCAAGCATCATGCAAATGTCTACGTATGTCATCGGTGGGGTTGTCATCATCTTGCTTTTGGCGACCGTTTTTTGGAAGTTTGGTAAAACAAAGGCATCTAGAGAGATCGGCCAAGACAACCGTCGACTTGTCACGAGTCTAAAAGATGAAAAAGCAATCTCAGATATTATTTTGAATGCAATTGATGACGGCGTCGTACTCATCGACAATCAGCAAATCATCCGTCACTTCAACCAAGGGGCCGTGGACATTGTAGGCTGGACAAACAACGAAGCGATTGGCCTCGACTGGCGATCTGTTTTCCGCTTTGTGGACAATAAAAGCCAAAACATAGACGACCAAGAAGTGCCATTTACAAAAGCCTCCCGCGAAAAACAGACATATCGTGACAGCTCAGTAAACCTTGTGAGCAAGTCAAACAAGACGATCGCGACCAGTTTTAGCGTCTCACCTCTGATGGACGCCAACCAAAACATTACTGGTCTGGTGGGGGTATTTCGAGACGTCAGTAAAGAAAGGGCAGAAGAGAGTCAGCGAGCAGAGTTTATCAGCACAGCGAGCCACGAAATGCGCACGCCCGTAGCCGCGATTGAAGGCTACTTGAGCCTGGCACTGAACGAAAAAGTTGCCACCATCGACACCCGGGCCCGTAGCTATCTAGAGAAAGCCCACTCAAGCACCCAACACCTTGGGCAACTTTTTCAAGACCTGCTCACGAGCGCTAAAGCCGAGGATGGCCGCCTTACCAGCCACCCACAAGTTGTTGAGATCGGTGACTTTCTCGAAAAACTGGCAAGCGATCTTCGTTTTACCGCCGAAAAGAAACGCCTCTCCATGCAGTTTATGTTTGGCTCAGACATTCACACCGTAACGAGCCAGGAAACGAATAGCAAGGTCGTTCGCCCATTGTATTACGTATCAGTCGATCCAGATCGCTTACGTGAGGTTGTCACAAATTTATTTGACAATGCCTGCAAATACACAGACAAAGGTGGTGTGACCATCGGCCTGACGGGCGATGATAAAGTCGTGCAAATTTCGGTAAAAGATACTGGAGCTGGCATTCCGCCCGAAGACATCGGCCATCTCTTTCAAAAATTTTACCGAGTCGACAACAGCGCGACTCGCACAATCGGTGGAACAGGGCTTGGTTTGTTTATCTCTCGTAAGATCATTGAGCTATACGAAGGTCGTATTTGGGCAGAGAGTACCGTTGGTGTTGGCAGTACGTTTTACATAAACCTTCCTCGTATGTCGACTCAAAAAGCTGAGCAAATGATGAGTATATCACCGGATAGCATCGCTCCTACGATTACTCCGACAGCACAGCGCTAGCCCATTTTCCTTACTTGTCTATCGGACGCACATGATATACTGAAGCCACATAACCATAACTAAATTAATCGAGGGTCGATACGTGGCAAAAATCTTACTAGTAGAGGATGATAACAACCTACGCGAAATCTACGAAGCTCGCTTGACGGCTGAAGGATATCAAATCATCGCCGCACAAAACGGGGAAGAGGCTCTGGTGCTCGCCAAACAACATCACCCAGAATTGGTCATTTCAGATGTGATGATGCCTCGTATAAGTGGCTATGAGATGCTCGACATCTTACGAAACACCGAGGAGCTTAAAGACACCAAGGTAATCATGCTGACTGCACTTGGCCAGGCTGAGGACAAAGATCGAGCAGGGAAACTCGGCGCAGATAAGTACCTTGTAAAGTCACAGGTAACACTCGAGGATATTGTTAACAGCGCTAAATCATTACTTTCTGCAACTGCGCAGCCCCAACCCGTGACAACTACGGCCGATGACGCCACAGCGTTAGGCGCAAGCGCTGCTTTGCCTTCAGCCAGTGACCCGCTTGTCGCTACAACCACTGACGCTCCGGTCCCGAATCCCGACCCAGAGCCGACGGCCCAAGAAGCAACAGCCGACCAAGTTATGACGCCTCCTGACCCTCAAACAACAGTGCCTCAAGAAGCTCCATCCTTACCACTCGCCCCTCTTGAAGAAGCGCCTGTTGACCAACCCACTATTAATCCCGCGCAAACGCCTGCCCAGGAAGAATATGCAACACCTCTCAACTCTCCTGCGACGCCTCCGACAGCACCTCCCATGGCAGCCGTCCCCGAGCCGAGCGGTACGCCCGTATCAGTTGAAGACGTTATCGAGAGCCAACCTGATGCTCAGGGGCAGATTGAGGCCAGCGCAGAGAAAGTGGAGCAAGTACAAAGCACTCCTCTAGGCGAAACTGACCTGCTAACCGGTGAACAGAAAGTCATCGCTGACGAAGAAGCTGCACTTGCTGCACAGATGAGCGGGGAACCGCAGCCAGAACCCCCACTAAACCCTACCCCAGCAAGTGCACTCACCTTTGAGCCGAACGCTGTAGCCGAAGCAACACCCGAAGTTCCTCCTGTGGGCACTGAGATAACTCCAGCGGGAGCTACTCTTGACCCGGCCCCTCTTGCAGCACCACCCCTTCCAGTTGCCCCAACAACTCCTGAGATGCAATCAGAACAAGACGAGGTTATTATTGCTCCTAGCGAACCAGTTCCCACTAGCACATTAGATGAATCAACCCCAGTAGCCACTCCTGTAGACAATCCACAGTCTACGCAAACTGACCCAGAAAGCGTCACTGTCTCAGGCAAGAAAGTCATCCAACCTCCGGCAGACATGTCGTCAAAGCCTGATCTCAACCAGTTGCTCGCAGCTGAAGAAGAAAAAGAAGCTAGCGCAAACTCAAGCGCCCCAGCTACTACACCCACTCCAGTACAACCACCAGCCACCTCACAGCCCGTGCAGCCCCCTGCAGTGCCAAAAGCATCAGACGGATTTGACCCAAATAGCGTCGCACTCTAGAGCCAAGCCAGAAGCGAGCATGTAAGGTATACTGTTTTTTGTTATGCGCTTAAACAAATACATTGCGACTAGTTCTAACCTCAGTCGTCGAGCTGCCGATGCCGCGATTGACGCGGGCCGCGTTACGATTGACGGACAAACCGCGGTGAAGGGGACAGAGGTAGATAAGTCATCCCAGGTGAAACTCGATGGCACAATACTCACCCCTTCTACCACTCACATCACCCTCGTACTCAATAAGCCAGTTGGATACGTGTGCTCAAGAAACGGACAGGGAAGCGCTACTATCTACGATCTTTTACCCTCAGAGTACCACCGAATAAATCCAGTCGGGAGGCTAGACAAAGACTCTTCGGGATTACTGCTCATGACCGATGACGGCGAGCTAGCCAATCAACTTACTCACCCTCGCTACGCTAAAACTAAGGTCTATGAGATTACTCTCGACAAACTCCTTGTACCGCTGCACCAGCAAATGATCACCGATCATGGCATAACACTGGATGACGGCCTAAGCCGCTTTTTGGTCACTCGCCAGGAGGAAGAAGGGGATGGCGGTAAAAAATCCCCCGATAGGTACGAAGTGCACATGACAGAAGGCCGCAATCGCCAAATTCGTCGTACCTTTACGGCTCTCGGTTACACCGTCACTTCGCTCCACCGCACTCAATTTGGCCCCTACTCACTTAGCGACCTAGAAATGGGCAAGCACGAACTGCTCTAGGAATAGTCCCGCGGTTTCCACCCCAAATAATCTCTAACGATAGGGAGCTGTGTAAACCTACTCGCCACATCTGCCACCGCTAAAACACTTGTGAGGACGGCCTCTGCAGCTACTTTTGCTACTGCGGCTAATTTCAGGCTTTGCCCTGCGTCCTCATTCTCACCAAACCTCACTATTTCTGACATCATGTCTCCTTACCCCTTCGTTATACACCCAGAGGTTCATGGAAATCAACGCTTCCAAGCAAACACTGACTACTTTGCGACCGCAAGAGCCACTTGATTCAAATAATCTGCAAAATAGTACTGCTCTAGCGCAGCAGCCTGAAAGGCTTCTCTATCGATGTCGGCGGGGTCAAAACAGGCTCGCGCTTGTTCTGCCATAAAAGCTTCGTCACTAGGGTGATCTGACCCGTGCGCTTGCATCATGCCGCGAATACTTCGAAACTCGGGGTCTATGTAATCGTGCTCTTTATAAAAAGTTGGGCCGTGGATGGTAGTATCTTGCACAAACACATCTGCTCTTGAATATGCCGTTAACCCCTGTCGATAGCCGGTAGCCCCCGCGCTTTGACCCTGTGGAAAGTAAAAGGTTTCTTCAAGGCTCACAAGACTTTCATCCGTCTCAACGAGCGGGTACCGCGTGGATTGAATCATCGCTTCTTTGCTCTGCCAAACCTGACTGGCGTCTAGGCCATAGTGCGCAACCAAGATTTCAACAGACTTTTGCCCACACATCACAATGTTGTGCTCTATCTCTTTGCCGCGCCACACTTCAATCTTTTTTGCTGTGGCGAGAAAAAGTGCTGAGAGGGTACGTTCGCGGTTCACGAAATCAGCGAGAGCAGTGAACCGTTCACTGTTACCGACTACCGCAGCCTCTCGATCAAAGCCTGGGTCGCCAAAAATAGCCTCGAAATCCAAACTCTCACTCATTTGAAAATCAACTATAACACTAGGATTAAATTTGTCAAGAGGTAACAGAGGTGGTACAATAGAGAGTAATGAATAAAAAAGTACCGATTGTGGCCATTGTAGGCCGAGCAAACGTGGGCAAAAGCAGCCTGTTTAACGCGGTGATTGACCGCCGTGAAGCCATCGTCGCTGCCGAGGCAGGTACCACTCGTGACTCTGTAGTCGCCAAAGCATCGTGGACACTAGAAACAGGGGTAAAAGGCGAATCCAACGCTAAAAGTCGTACCGATTTTTGGTTGGTCGACACTGCTGGTATGAAAGCGGCGGAAGACGATTTTGAGTTCACCATTCAGGAGCAAATCACCCAAGCAGTCGACAGCGCCGACCTCATCTGGGTCGTCGTAGAAGCCAACGTGCCCATTAGCGAAGAAGACCGCAAAGTGGCTAAAATTGCTCTGAAGAGCAAAAAGCCCGTGCTACTTGTCATCAACAAAGTCGACAAAGCCCGCCGGGGAGACTTGAGTGGCTTCGACCGCCTTGGGGTAAAAGCCATTTTCCCAACCAGCACCACACAAAACCGCGGTATTGGTGACCTGCTGGACAACACCGTCGCCCTTCTACCACAAGCTAACATCACCGAAGACAGCAACCGTTTGCGCGTGGCACTGCTCGGTCGTCCAAATGTCGGCAAAAGCGCACTTTTTAACTCCCTCGCTAAAAAACAGCAGGCCATAGTCGCCGACCGTGCAGGCACTACCAGAGATGTAAATCGTACGGTTATCCGCTACCAGGGAAGAGAACTGGAGATTATGGATACTGCCGGTATACGTCGAAGCGGCAAAATAGGCAAGGGTATCGAGCATTTTAGCGTCATCCGTAGCCTTGCCGCCATCGAGCAAGCAGATGTCTGTCTGCTGCTCACCGATGTCAACGAGCTCGCCACGGGCCTCGACCAAAAGATCGCCGGTATGATCGAAGAAGCAGGCAAGGGCCTCGTGCTCGTTGTGAGCAAGTGGGACAGCGTAGAGGGCAAAGATGCCTACACCCGCGACGCCCTGGCGCCTCAGATCGCACATGAATTTGCTTTTGTACCGTGGGCGCCGCTCATCTTTACCAGCTCTGTCACCGGTCAAAACGTCACCAAGCTCTTTGACCTGGTGCTCGAGATTGCCGAGGAGCGCACTAAGCGCCTCAGTACCCGCGAGCTCAATGTCTGGCTCGGCAACGTCATTTCCAAACACCCGCCGGCCGGTCTCAAGAACCGCGCGCCCAAGCTCAACTATATGGTGCAAGAAGACGACAACCCCACGCCAGCCTTCAAAATTTTTGGTGCGCACACCAAGTTCCTACACTGGAGCTACCGCCGCTACATGGAGCGTGAACTGCGCGAAAAATATGGTTTCAACGGCACAGCGCTGCAACTGTGGTTTATAGAGAAGTCTGGCCGACATGAGCACGGCAATAGCCCCACCAAACCCGAGCGCTCAGCCACCCAGCGCAAAATTATCACCAATAAAAAACGCACCGGAAAGCTAAAATAGCAACATGAGATTATCGATTACCATGTCACCTGTCACCTTGGATTACCCTGTAACAATTGCCAATGGTTACACGTCACACGTGACACCAATGTTACACGTCACACGTGACAGGCTAACCTGCGACGGAGGAGCACACTAATGGCGCTTTTTGTTAAACGCCCAGAGTACGGGAGTCGCATAAACTTTACGACCTACGGCAAGCAAAAAACGCTGCTTTTCGTCGGGCTCGGCAACCCTGGAGCAGAGTACGACGGCACGCGCCACAACGTCGGTTTTATGTGTCTCGACGAGTTTGCGCGCAAAAACGATTTTGAATCCTGGGTGAACAAAACAGATATGAAATGTGCATCCGCGGTGAAAACCGTGGGCGAAACGCGTGTCGTGCTCTGCAAGCCGCAGACCTACATGAACCTGAGCGGCGAGGCAGTGCAGGCGATTGCTCATTTTTATAAAATTGCGCTCGAGGACATCGTAGTCATCCATGACGAGCTAGACGTCAACTTTGGCCAGATACGCACCCGCACCGGTGGTAGCAGCGCCGGGCATAACGGCATCAAGAGCGTCACGAAATACCTCGGCGAGGGCTATGGCCGCGTGCGCGTCGGCATCGGCCCCAAGAAGCCAGAACAGATCGATTCCGCCGACTTTGTACTGCAAAAGTTCAACAAAATAGAGCAAGCCAGCCTACCGAAACTCACCCGCGAAGTCAGCGCCATCTTAAGCGAGCTCGCATACGGCACACCTCTCGCCCCCGAAACCCGCAGCTTCCTGTAACTAGATTTAAAGGAGGCTAACATCTCCAAACACTTTCCTTCAGGGCTTACCCTAAAAAATTATAAAGTATTCTTTCGATGTGCTGGGTTACCTATCTGAAGACCACTGTCTATACCAACGCGGCCGAAACGCCTATGCATGCCTTCAAAGCCCCAAATGGCTCTATCTACTTCCAAAATTTTTACTAGTGAATCAATAAGAAATGGTGGCAACCAGACACCGTCATTGGCTATTCTCTCACGAGTAGCATGTAGCTCATCATAAGCCTCTTGTTTTGACTTCAGAACGCCATCTTGAGGCAGCTCTAGAGCCTCCACTCCGCCAAGAAGCCTCGCTTCACGGCGATTAAGTCTTACAATATGTCCATCAATTTTCATAATCTGCATTTGCTCCGACTCAGTTATTAAATTATTACCCCTTTAGAGCAATATCTAGGGACGTCCTGTGTATGTACCGGCCTTAATAAAGAGCGTGCGATTAACACCTTTGTCTACCCGCCACACACTGAGCCCACCTAAAACAGATTTGCCCGCAAGGTTTGCCGACGTTTGGTCATCTGGATGCAGCATGCCGTCCTTTTCATTAAACTTTAGTGACGGTCCAGATGAGCCACCGGGGAAAACCTCCAGGTTAGGCCCTGTTATCTGCCTTGTTGCCCCTTTTGACTTTGTGTCATAAGGACCACCTGCGAGGCAAGGATCACCAAATCTATACTGCACGGGTTCCCGCATACCATTAAGTACTGCGCCTACCCATCCTTTTGCGCCAGTTCGTTTTGGAGTAAAGGAATACGGCGGTGCATCATCCACATACAGCGCCTCGTACCTTTTAAGTGGCGTGGCTTTATCTTCATAATAACTTTTGCCCACTGAAACCGCTATTGCATCTTGCTCCGCGGGAGTCATGGACTTACCAGGGTCACCGTAGGTACCAACAAGGAAACCTAAAGCCGCAACCCCACCAGCCATGCGCGCTAATGTTTTTCCTGCTTTTCTAACCACCGCACGCTGCTCATCGGCAGTTAGTTCTGGCCAAGAGAGCTCCCTTCTGTCATATTCAACAAAGTAATAAGGTACGTCATCAAAGAGCGGTGCTAGATTCTTTAGAACTCTCTCGTAGCCCGGAGGTGGATAATTCCCAACAGCCTTAAACTCGTCCACGAACACTCTCTCTCGAGTAAGGAGACGTAAGAACGGGTCTATTCTTGGGTAAGCGGGTTTATAATCCTGGATCTCATATCCGCCTCGCTCAGGATCATAAACTCCAATGGTTTTATTCATAAAAAATACTTTATCATTCTTTGATAAGAAGTCAAAAAAATATAAAAAAGGCCCCGCGAGAGGGGGTGGGCACCGCTCGAGAGGCCATTTTTGGAGGCGACCGTAGTCACCTCCCTCCACCCTTCAACCCACCACAAGAAAGCGAAACATCGAAACACCTATGAAATCAACAGTGTCGTGTCTACTTAACCGCTTGAGCGGCAAGTAATCGTTCAGACTCACTTACACCTCTTGGGATCCAGCTGTGTCTTATCGACACGGTCGGGTCTAGTTAAAGGGGTTAGTTTGTTTTAGAACGCTCAACACTGACAAGCGTCAGCAAAAAGAGAAAAGTGGAGGGTAACAACTTTAGCGGGCTGAGCACAAGGCGCAGCAAGCTCGCTCTAAAACAATCTAACGTTTCCTCTTTCACTTTGGGTGAGAGAGGAGTTAGAATGGGGGATATAAGGTGCTTAGAGTAGCGGAGTTTTTATGTTCCACCACTTACGATTTGCCATTATAGCAAATAAGTGTCTTTGTGTCAATACTTTTTCATGATTTTGTATGAAAGTAAAAAAGCTTACCATAGACGACCAATCTTACCCTGCGCCGCTGCGAAACATACCTTCGCCGCCAAAGCAGCTGTATTACCTCGGTACTGAACCAAAAAGTTGGCTCACACATAAGCGTGTAGCCATCGTCGGTAGTCGCAGCATAACTCCTTATGGCAAAACCGTGACAGAGCAGCTTGCCAGAGAACTCTCAGAGCGGGGGATTACCATCGTCAGCGGACTTGCCCTCGGCGTCGACGCCGTAGCACACACCGCAGCTTTGCAAGCTGGCGGTCTGCACATCGCCGTGCTCGCCAACGGGCTCGACCAGATACAACCGGCCAGCAACACCGGCCTAGCTAGACGACTCCTAGAAACCGGGGGGGTAATCATCTCGGAGTACCCAGAGGGCACCCCGGGTCTTAAACAACACTTCGTCGCCCGCAACCGCATCGTCGCTGGTCTGGCCGACGCACTGCTGATCACCGAAGCCTCAGAGCAGAGTGGCACCATGCATACGGCTCGTTTTGCCATGGAACAGGGGAGAGACGTCTTGGTGGTGCCAGGTAACATTACCAGTCCTACATCGGTAGGCTGCAATAACCTCATCAAGTCTGGCGCTGTGCCCGTTACCTCTGTCGACGATATACTTTTCGCACTCAAAGTAGACAACCTGCGCACCACTAATTTCGTACACAAGGGCGCCAATGACAGCGAGCAAGCTATTTTAGACCTCCTGTACACCGGCATATCTGACGCCCATGATCTGCTGATGGAAAGTGGACTCGAACTAGGCGCTTTTACTCAGAGCCTGACGATGCTAGAGCTTTCTGGCAAAATCCACCCGCTCGGCAACAACCACTGGGCGCCGTCATAGGCTTACCGACCTAAGGCCACCCACTTGCGCCTTACATGATAATCGTAGTAAAATTACCTGCATAAAATCAGTAATAAATACGTATAAAAAACAAGGTAGCTACGCACATGGCGCGTTCACAATGCTCTGGGTTCAAACGTAAACCAGGTAAAATCATGTTTTCACTTGGGATGGTGTTTTTTACATGGGCGAGTTTTACTTGGTTTGCACCCAGCGTCTCTGCAGCCACGCCGGCTGCCGAACGACTTGCCGCTCAGCTTGCCAACACCGGTACGAGATTGGTTATGGTAGTGACGCTAGCGGGAACTATTGTTTTGGGGGCAGTGTTGGTTCTTCGGCGCAACCGAGTGTTGCGATATATGCTAGTGCGAAGATAGGCTTGACTTACATGACAGCTAGGGATTATGCTTGTCCGTCGATACTATATAACGTAAAGTAGGTGCAGTGGCAAAAAACCTGGTTATAGTCGAAAGTCCGGCGAAGGCAAAAACGATCGAGCAGTATCTCGGGCGTGATTTTAAGGTGCTCTCAAGCATTGGCCACATTCGCAGCATCGCTAAGAAAACCAAAGACGGCACGCCGCCCATTGATGTCAAAAATGGCTTCTCGACCACGTATGAAGTTGATTCAGAGAAAAAGAAGGTCATTACCGAACTAAAAAAGGCCGTCAAAGCCGCCGACACCGTTTGGCTGGCAACCGATGAAGACCGCGAAGGAGAAGCCATTGCCTGGCATCTTTGTGAAGTTCTAAAGCTCGACCCCAAAAAGACCAAGCGCATCGTCTTTCACGAAATCACCAAAACCGCACTCGAAGAAGCAGTAAAAAACCCGCGCACCGTCGACATGCATCTCGTCGAAGCCCAGCAAGCCCGCCAGATTTTAGATAGAATCGTTGGGTTTGAACTGAGTCCGGTTGTCTGGCAAAAAGTGCCTGGCGGCAAGAGCGCCGGGCGCGTCCAAAGTCCAGCTGTACGCCTGCTCGTGGAGCGTGAGCGTGAGATCCGCGCCTTTGAGGGCACGTCTGATTTCAAAGTAACAGCCGACTTTGAGCACGGTAGCGACACTTTCAAAGCCGAGCTTTCTGAGAGGCTGGCCGATGAACAAACTGCCACAGACTATCTTTCCTCACTTGCAGCTGCCAATTTTGCCGTTGCCAATGTAACCCAAAACCCTGGTACTCGCAACCCTGCTGCGCCCTTTACCACCAGCACCCTGCAGCAAGACGCCAATGCGAAACTTGGATTTAGTAGCAAAGCCACCATGTCCGCCGCTCAAAAGTTGTATCAGTCCGGAAAAATCACCTACATGCGTACTGACTCGGTGACGCTTAGCAAGCAAGCAATGGCCGCTGCAGCCAGTTATATAGAGAAATCCTACGGCAAAGAGTACGTCACCGTGCGCGCCCACAAAACCAAGTCTGCGAGTGCCCAGGAGGCTCACGAAGCCATCCGCCCAACAGATATGAGCCTAGAAGTGGCCAGCAGCGATCCCTACGAGCAAAGGCTCTATTCGCTCATCCGCAACCGCACGTTGGCGTCTCAGATGGCGCCTGCGCGTCTCGAGCGTACGGAGATTAAGATTTCAGCGCACAGCCATGAGACTCATTTCGTGGCAAAGGGCGAAGTTATTACCTTCGATGGTTTCCTACGTGTCTACGGACGAAGTAAAGAAGACGCTATTCTACCTCTGGTAAGTGCAGGTGATGAAGTGAAACTTGCGACTGCCCAGGCGAGGGAGGTGTTTGCCCGGCCGCCAGCCCGATACACCGAAGGCTCTTTGGTTAAAAAGCTCGAAGAACTCGGTATTGGTCGCCCGAGCACCTACGCTACCATTATCAACACTGTGCAGGTACGCGGCTATGTCGAAAAGGGCGATTCGGAGGGCACGCCTCGTGATATCGTTGAGCTCACTCTCGACACCAAAAAGCTGAAAACGGGTTCCCCGATCACACGCGAAGTTGTCACTGAAAACACCGGCTCCACCAAAGGCAAACTTGTCCCAACGCCGAGCGGGGAACTGATCGCCGGGTTCTTAACCGACCATTTTGAGCAAGTGGTAGACTACGGCTTCACCGCGAGCGTCGAAGAGCATTTCGACGACATCGCTGAGGGTAAGCTAGCACGCAACACCATGCTCACAGGCTTCTACGAGCCATTCCACGGGCTTATAGAGCAAAGTGGTCAGATAGACCGCGGTAGCGTTGCACAGGCCAGAGAGGTTGGTACAGAGCCTAAGAGCGGTAAACCTATATTTGCACGTTTTGGGCGCTTTGGACCTCTGTTGCAGCTGGGGGCTACCGAAGATAAATCAGAGAAACCATTGTTTGCACCGCTTCCGAAGGGGGCTGCTATCGAAACCGTCACACTTGAACAGGCGCTCAAGGCGTTTGAGCTACCACGTCTCGTGGGCCAGACCGAAGACGGGCAAGATATCAAGGCTAACATCGGTCGTTTTGGGCCTTATATCCAGGTAGGAAAGCTTTTTGTCAGCATAAAACCCCATGATCCCCATGATATCGACCTCCCAACTGCCCGCGAACTCTACGCCGCCAAACTCGTTGCCGAGGCAGAGAAAAACATCGCCGACTTTGGCGACGGTGTAAAAGTGCTAAAAGGCAGATGGGGACCGTACATTACCGACGGTAAGAAAAACGCCAAGATAGATAAAAAGACCGATCCTACTGCCATCACCCACGAGCAAGCCCTAAAGCTCCTCTCCGAAGCACCAGCAAAGCCCGCCCGCGGCCGCTTCGCGAAGAAACCAACAAAGAAAAAGTAGTCAACGTAGGTTTTTTAAATAGTAAAAAGAGGGTCCATTAAGTACCCTCTTTTTGGATAAGTGTGTGTCTAGCTACGGGGTGACTGCACCTGTAATAGCTCGGTTTGTTGAAGTTATTTTTGGATCTTTGTCATTATAGCCACGTCCGCGTTCTACCCCGGAGCCTTCGAATTCGATTGGCGCAAATTTACCATTAACCATTACTGCCATAAATAGGATTGTAATCGGCGACCCACAACCTTTTACACCTACGCCTTTACAAATGGTCACGCAAGAGCAAACTTCGTTCGTAGACAGATTTACCTACCAGCCATGTCTTCCCGAGCGGCGAATCTATTTAACCGATCTCGGAGAAATAGCTGTTAGCCACCTCGCACCAATTTCATCCGAAGACTCAAATAGTCCTTTCGAGGATGATTTCCTCAGTACTGGCGATCAAGAAACACAAAATGGACTCAATAGATGGCTTGAACAAACACCTCATATTGCTCGTATATTGCTACCTTATGATCAATACATCGAAAGCCTAACCATACCTGCACTAAGTGAAACCCTTCGTAGACTACGCGGTACGTTTGATTCACCGGTAGAAGGGGCTCAGCTTCTAACCGAGGGCTGGGGGGCTTACAACCCACAGGATAGCTAGAGAGTGGAGGCCATTTTTTGGCTACGAAGCAAATCGTGAAATGATAACTTTTCACAACACATTCTCAGCCACAACCGCTATTTTGTGCTACAATAAGCCTATCAACGCACATTTGTAGACGGTAGATCGACTTTGTTGCAAAAAATGAACAGAGCAGGGGATTTATAAAATATCTACAAAATGTACTTGACCCACACGCTTAAAAGTTATATACTAGAGAGGATATATGAGTACAGAGGCCCAAAAACTACAGACCGAAACGATTATACAGGATGTCCTAAATAGTATTGATCGAGAGCGGGAGCGCGAGATTATTGCTCGTCGCTATGGTCTATTTGACCGCAAAGAAACCCTAGAGCAGATCGGGGAACTCCTTGGCATAACCCGTGAGCGCGTACGCCAGCTTGAAAAGGCTGTGATGACCAAGCTGCGCATGAGCAGCTCAGAGCTACCCCACATCGCAGAGGTTGAAACAACGCTCCTCGCTGCCCTCGGCGAGGCAGGGCAAACCGCCCGTATCACTGCGCTCGCCAGCGAGCTTACTGGTGAAAACACCCGAACAGACCAGTCTAGGCTGGCATTTTTAACCGAGCTTTGCCCAAACATTGCCGTCATTTCAGAAGACGATAATTATTACCAGTCTGCCGCTACGGTCAGCGTGCATGATACTGCCGCCGTCAAGAAAGAGGTTGAGACTATCGTAGCCGCAATTGCCAAAGCTGGTGCACCCGTAGAGGCTAAAGAACTAGGCAAGGCTGCTGGGTTCAAAGACAATGCATACGCAGAGGCGCTTGCACGCACTAGCAAGCAACTTGCAACCCTTAATGGTCGCTGGGGCCTAGTCAAATGGCCGACCGTCAACCCTAAAAACATTCGCGACAAAATCTACGTTATTTTGAGTGAAAATGGCAAACACATGCACTTCAACGAGATCGCAGAGGCAATCAAAGCCAGCGACTTCAAGCGCAAAGACGTCACTACCCAGGCTATTCATAACGAACTGATTAAAGACAAACGCTTTGTGCTCATCGGCCGCGGCATCTACGCCCTCAAAGAGTGGGGCTACAGCAAGGGCACAGTTGCAGATATCATCACCGATGTTCTTAAAGGGGCAGGGGAACCACTCCACCGCGATGAGATCGTCAAGCGAGTGCTGAAGAGCCGTTTCGTCAAAGAAACCACCATCTTACTCAATCTCCAGAGCAAACCCCAGTTCAAGCGTGTCGCCAAAGCCACCTACGAACTCAGCGAATAGCTAAGGACCAGACTACTTCCTTTATGTTCCTTTACGAGAGGGCATACTTCGATTTAACCAGTAGTTCCGGTATCACGCTCTCTCGAAAATATAAGTCAGTAACCACGAGCCCATGTGTTGGAAGAGGGATGTGTCTTCTACTGCATTTTTCATCAATCATACCTTGCGTTATGTTGTCATTGCCCATCAGAATAAGATAAGTTTTTTCAGCCACCAAGGTGTATCGTTTTAACTTTATATTAATGATATTTACAAGGTTAGTAATGCTCGCAGCATAAAACACATCAATAATAATCCCTTTGGTTTCGGCGGTGTATATATAGAAATCACAACTCACATTCCCAGGCCGAATAAGCTTATGCTCATGTATGGCTATCTCTTTGAACTGAGAAACCAAGTACTCATAAAATATAGCTTCAAGACTTCTGCCGTTACTGTATGTTCTCTTTGCAATTCCACTCCTATGATCACCTTTGGTGTAATTTGAAATTTGACCTGGTAGTAATCGCTCTCGCAGCTTTTGGAGACCGCCGTAGGACCTCTGGATTGACCTACTAGACGGCAAATATTCAAAATTATCAATCTCATGCGCTGAGGGATAGTGTCCATGTAGTTTCAAGAAATACCCTAGTCCAGCCATAAGCTCCATATCGTTCCAAGGAGATTGGTGACCAGGCTTGTTACGCCGCAAATGGGGAGTTGGATCTTCCATCATGCTATTACTGTATACGTTTGAGGTTTAATAGTCGAGAACAAATACCGAACATTTGGCGAACAACTACGGATGTTTATAAAATTACTGCAAACGATATACAAAAAGCGAACTATGGCTATTAAAGGCAACCATGTTCACGCAAGGCTATTTTGAATATAGAAAGCACATGATGGGGCAGTTTACTAAATAATTAAAAGAATGTTGATGGGCAGAGAAAAAATCTGGGGCATCAGGTAGAGCAGAACGCAAAACGAACATATCTTAAATGTCGCTCAATGTATATTTTGCGACATGAATATACTTGAAGCAGTTGATAACTCATACCCCTCCAAACGGGGGACTTTTGGCGGTTGGGCTACAAAACTACTACTTTGCTTTGACGATCCTACTTTAAACATACTTGTATTTACTCCTTGCAGTATAGGTCGTAGTAGTTCGGAGAGTACGCACACCCCAAACTGCCTAGTGTTTGCTTTTTTGCCGTAACGCTACTGAAATATACTTTCTATTGACTTTTCCACAGTCTCCTTGTGAAAACATTTGCTTTTTCACGCAATTGACTTTTTTATATACAATTCCCCTTTTTTTACTGCTCTACCCCTTTTTATTTGACAATCCCCTACTTTTCTATTTTTTTATATATTTTTCTAGTTGTTCTTAATATATTTTACGAACAAATTGCGAACGTGAGGGAGGGTAGCACTAGGGGAACACCTCTACTTGTAATATACCTTCCCCTGCACTCTTACATCAATGTATTCTTTTGGTTCAGCCGTGCCAAGATGCTTAATAGTTGCTATCATCGCCCCGCTCTGCTGCAAAACATCACTCTCTAAGTTATAGTGCACCTTATACCTTTTCCCCTTTACGTGGGCAAGCACTTCATAAGGGTTAGCTTTTGGCAGCGCTATTGTATCTATCTCAAGCCCTGCGGCTGAGGCTTGCTCAACAATTGTCTTAATAGAGTTTACAGTCGAGACGGGCAAAAACTGTTCACCGGGTATCGGGATAACGTTTGCCTCATCGACAACCACCGGAAGGTCGGCAGCGCTAGCCCGAGCAGCCAAAGTATGGCCTGTGGCATCTAGCCCGTAGACCTGACCTGCTGAATGTAGGGTGGCGACTGGTCGCATGAGCGTTAGTGAAACAGTGGGTGAGTTACCGAAAATAGGTGCGGCAACACTTGCATACCGAATTTCGGGGTGGAGTTTTTTTAGTTCGTCTGCCACGCCATGTGTATCTAATGTCAGCTTAGAGCGGTTGAGCATACTGCCTGCAAGCAACTTTTCGGCGTCAGCCTGGTATGTTTGTTTTGCACTATCGGCAATCTCTACGCCATCCGCCACAGCAGTAACTGTTGGTGATGTGCGAAGATACACAAGATACCCGAAAAAAATCGCCACAAGTAGCCAGCTGGCTATTCTAACGCTGGTTTTACCTATGGGCAAAGACGCTATGCTCCTCTTTGCAGGGCTCTTATCTGCGCCTACACGGGTAGTTCTGTCTTGCGGAGCCCGCACGGCATGATACGAAAACGGCTGCGGCCGTGGTTGCTTCGTAACTTGACTATGCCGTTCTTCGGTTGCCCTAGAATTAGTCCGATGCTTCTTGAACACTTCCCACCTCCCAGATTATCGCAGCCAAATCTGCTGTTGCGTGCGGGCGAGCAAAACTATAAATGTTTTTTGCTAACTTCAACCGCTCTTTTGGATCAACAAGTAGGTGCGCAATGGTCTGTCTTATCAGTTCTGGCTGGGAAGATAGCGTATCTTCTTGCACCAATATAACAGCTTTTTTCTCGGCATAAGCTTCGGCATTTTTGACTTGATGCCCTCCTGTCAGGAGTGGATTGGGCACAATGATGCTCGGCTTTGCCTGTGCGGCAAGCTCGGCAAAATTTGTTGCCCCTCCCCTGGCGACAACCAAATCGGCAGCACCGCTATACATATACATATCCGTCAGATAGTCTCGCACAATCACTCGACTTCTATCTCCTCTCGGGAGGCTTTTCGTGTACGCCTTACTGACTGCTGCCTCATGCTTGTTGCCAGCAGTGTGAATGACCGCTAGGTGCGGGAACTCCTCGAGTAACGTTGGCATGATGCTCACCATTGCCTGGTTTAATCGTGCCGCCCCAAGACCTCCTCCGGTAACCAAAATGATTTGTTCATATGCGTCCAAACCAAGCTTTGTTCGGTAATTCCTACGCAGCTCTGCGGTAACCGGTTCGTAGCCGGCAGCGACTGGCACACCAACACTTATCGTCTTCTCTTTAGGGTATGGGTACAGGCTGGATTCTAGTGCGACGGCGTGTTTTGCCGCCCAACGCGCAATAATACGGTTCGCAAGACCAGGTATCGCATCTGAGTCGTGAGTTACGTAAGGTACGTGTCGAAGCGCAGCCGCCAGCCCTACAGGAACCCCTATAAAGCCGCCTTTACTAAAAACAACGTCTGGCTTAACCTTGCCAAGTAGTTGATATGCCTCGACAAGCCCCCAAAGCACACGGAATCCGTCCCGTATGTTAAGGGCTACCGTCTTCACATCGAGGAGCTGTTTTATACCTTGACCGTGGTACCGACGAAATTTACCTGCATGCACAGTGTGCATTGCGTCTACAATCTCATGCTCGCCCACGATAGACCCAAACACATCACCCTTCTGACCGATGTAGATGATTTCTGTGTCAGGATGTTCTTGCTTTAGCTCATGCGCGACCGCCAAGATTGGGGTGATATGCCCCCCTGACCCGCCGCCTGTCATAATTACTTTCATTATTTCTCCCCTGCCCTTGCCCTCCGCCGCCCGTTTGGCGTACAGAGGTAAAGCTAGTATACCGCGATATTTGATAGACAAGACCCAGTGCCGCCCCGACAAAGAGCACACTAGTGCCACCATAGCTTACGAGTGGTAGCGTAATTCCCTTTAGTGGCAATAGTCCCATCATGGCACCCATATTTATTATAGCCTGTGTGCTTAACCATGCCAGTATTCCGACCACAATCAGTTGGCTAAAGGTGTCGGGTGCCCGTTCAACGATGAGTCGAAGTCTTGCAAATAGCGCCACAAATAGCCCAAAAAGCACCATTGAACCAACAAACCCAAACTTTTCTGCATACACTGCAAATATCGAGTCGTTTTGTGCCTCGGGCAAATACCCATATGCCTGTACACTATTGCCCAGGCCAAGGCCAATTAACCCCCCCGACCCAACTGCAATGAGGGCCTGACATGCTTGGTAGCCTTCATGTGTTTGGCAGTTTTGCTCAGGGTTCATGTACGTTGCCAACCGCTCGCGTCGGTACTGCGTTGAGGAAATAGCCATAATTGTCCCAATTGCAACAATACCAAGTATCATCAGCAAATAACGAGGCTTCATGCCTGCCATAAATAGCATGACGCCTAGCATAGCGACGAGTACGCCCATTGATCCTAAGTCACTCTGCACGAAGGCAATCACCAACCCAACCACCCCGAGTCCAATTCCAAGAGGTTTAAAGGTTTTTTGAAAGTCATTGATGCTACCGTCTCGCACTCTTTCGGCTAGGAAGCTGCTTACGACTATAAGCAGTGCAAACTTTAGGATTTCCACTGATTGCAACGAAAGAGCGCCAAATCGAATCCACCGATGTTGTGGGTATTCAGGCACAACAGGCGTTACGAGTGCAAGTAACGTCCCTAGTGCAGCGATACCGAGCAAAGTCCAACGAAATTGCCGAAGAAGAGCAAGCGGTATACGAGAGGTCACCGCAAACGCTATCATACTCAGCCCAATGGCCACTATTTGTCTAGTCACAAAATTGCCACCACGGAACTCTTTAAGTGCAGGGCTTATCGAATAGATAATCACTAACCCAACCGAAACCAGCAAAAGCGCAGCAACGACTAACCAGTAGTCGGGCCGGTGCGCCCTAGAACCATTCCCAAACGACTGCCTAGCTTGTCGTGCGACAGCGGGCCCACTTGTTCGTCGCTGTGCACTCACGCTCATCCAAAACGCCCCATACAGAACAACGCAAGTCCTATAAGGCTAGAGATCATGCCAATCACCCAAAAACGCATCGTTACCTTCGTCTCTGGCCAACCAAGTGCTTCGAAATGATGATGTACCGGGGAAACACGGAATATCTTCTTTCCATGTCGAAGTTTCTTAGAGGTAACTTGCAAAATAACCGAACCCGCCTCGGCTACAAATACAGCGCCGATTACAGGCAGCAGGAGCACCGTGTCAGTAAACATCGCTACAACCCCTAGTGCTGTCCCAAGCGCAAAAGACCCAACATCACCCATAAAAAATCGCGCTGGAAAGATATTGAACCAAGTATAGCTCATTAGCGCGCCAACAAGGGTCGCACAGAACCCTGCTATCCCGTACTTACCCTCGATAACAGCAATAACTGCATAGATTGCAAATGCAATCGTAGTCAGTCCGCCTGCTAGCCCGTCCAAACCATCGCTAATGTTTACCGCGTTCGCCGTCGCTACCACCACCAAAACAAAGAGCGGCACAATCAGCCATCCAAGTGTCAGACTAGCAGCCTGTATGCCTGGCAGCTGCACACTGTCAAATCCGAGTTTTGCAAAGAAATACCAGCCGCCCACCGCTGCGACGAGCGTCATAAGAAACAGCTTCACTTTCGGCGGCAAACCTGCCTTACCCTTGCCGTTACTTCGCAGGTTAAACATATCGTCAACAAACCCAACCAATGCTGCTCCCGCAAACGCCGCAAGTGGCAACCAGGTTTCTTTGCGTTCAAGGTTAAATAAAAGTGTCAAAATTGAAACAGACAAGATAAAAATGACTCCCGCCATCGTCGGGATATGTCGTTTGTGCTTCTCTGCATGCAACTTCGCAATAATTGTTGCCGGTGCGCCTGTAACCGTGTCGGTTCGCGGCCGTTTCCAAAGCTGCCAGCGATACGCCAGCGTTGTGTACGGCACAGTCAAAATCGTACTGAGCAAAAAACCACAGACGCCGAGGAGCACTACCCGAAGGAGTTCACTGCCCTGTAACGTTACTTGTATAATATCCATTTTTTTCTTTCTCTTTCTGCTTCAATTCTTGGTCTTAAGTATACGCTTACGTGATACTATTTAAAAACTTTTACTTCTTTGGCTCCACGTCATAATTATTTATGAGCATGTGGGCAATTTCCGCAAAAAGCGGTTGGCCAGTCTGAGCGCCTGCATAACCACTATAGCCGTGCGGTTCAATGTTATAGACGACAATTGTATACTGCGGTTTATCACCGCCCACATAGCCCATGAATGTACCGTTAAAGTTATCTGTTTGATAGCCACCGCCCGTTTTTGCAATCTCTGCTGTTCCCGTTTTGCCACCCACGCTATACTGAGAGCCAAAATCCATATATTTGAACCCTGCTCGAACGTGCGATGCTGTCACGTAGTCCAGTAGCTCCACCATGTCCTTGCTTGTCTGCGCCGACACAACTCCACTTTTTACCACTGCTGGCTCTGTCTTGGTTTGCTTTCCAGCGGTGTCTGTTTGTGAGGCAACAAGATAGGGTTGATAGTAGGTGCCACCATTTACGATTGCACTCAGCGCCGACCCCATCTGCAGCGCCGTGGCGTTATAAGCCTGACCAAATGACATGTTTGCATAGGTAAGATTAATTCCGGCGCCATTATCTGCTGCCTCAGGTACATAGCCAGTGCTCTCATACCCCTGCTCTACCCCTGTCTGCTTGCTAAGCTGGTAGTGATTCACAAAGTAATCATAGAGTTTCCCCCGCCCAGAATCATTGAGCCGGCCGCCACCCATCTGCATGAGCACCCAGGTTGCACCTGTGTTTAGCGACTTATCAAGCAAACTCTGAACGCTCTGCGGTCCACTGCCCATGCCTTCGGCCACATTCAGCACCTTGGCTCCATCAATAGTCCATTTACCTGGATCCGAGTAGCCACTGTTTTTGGTGATTGCACCCGTATCTATCCCAGCAGCCACAGTCAGGACCTTCGTGATGGATCCAGGTTCGATAGCATTAGTCACAACTGCGTTTTGGAACACATTGCCATCTTGCACTTTTTGGAACTGAGCCGGATCATATGTCGGATAGTTTGCCATCGCTTTAATCGCTCCGGTTTGTGTTTCAAGCACTACCGCGCTAACTGTTTTCGACCTAAACTTTTCCTGTGTCCGTTTAATTATATCCTCGAGTTGCGCCTGCATGCCGACATTTATCGTCAATGTTAAATCACGGCCTGGCACGGGCTTTCGAGACAAATTATCATCACTTGCTGCCAGTGGCACACCATTTACATCTGTCACGCTTTTGAGCCAGCCTGTCGTACCTGTCAGCGTTTTGTTCATGGCTTGTTCCAGACCGTACTTCCCCTTACCCTCCTCGTCAACAAACCCAAGTAGCTGTGCCGCCATGGTGCCCTGCGGGTAGGTACGATAATTTCGCTCTTGCGTGCCAATGCCAGGAAATTTATATGATAAAACTTGCTTGCTCTGGGCTTTTGAAAGTCGCTTCGCGAGCACGACGTACTTTTTGTTTTTTAGGGTAAGCAGCTCTTTAATCTCTGTTTCATTGCCTCCGACAATTGGCGCTAACTTCCGAGCTACTTTTGCCGCATCTTTGACGATGGTCGGGTCGCCATACAGAGTAAACAACCGCTGGTTTGTTACAAGCGGCAATGTCTCGCCGTCGCTTTGCACTGCATAAATTGTTCCCCTCTCTGGCATAACTTCATACTCGTGCACCTGATCATTCCGTGCTGCAGTCTTAAAATGGTCATAACGAATGACTTGTAGATAAAAAAGACGTACCGTAAATACGCCGAAGATTACCAGTAGCGCCGCGTACCACAAGCGCGCTCGGGTTATGGAAGATTCTTCTATGCCATCACCGTTTTGCATAATCGAAGTCTAAGTATACAGGAAGTACGCGCCCTAGCGTACGCTTGCGACTGGCGCTACAGAAGTCATAGCTTTTGCTTCGGCACTTACGCGTACTCGGTCGAGGGCGCGAAGGCGTGCAGAGGCAACCGCAAGATCATCGTGCTTACTCTGCAATGATGTTTTTTCCTGCTCAAGGTTATTTATTGTGTAGCCGTAGGCATTGGTTTTTGTTACTTGTGTTAGATACAGTAGCCCAAGCAAGCATGCCAGGACAATCAGCACAACGCTGTTGCTGACTGGGCCAAGCCGCTTGTCTCTCGGACGAAAACTGACCGAATTTTGATTGCGCATCGCTACCTGCTGGCGGCCAAACGCAACCGTACTTGAATACGTCATAAGCTCTTCTTATGTTTTTAGTTTGATGTTTGTTTTTGCTCTCTGTGGCCGAGCATATACGTCGACCACAGAGAGAATCTAGCGTTTGCTAGCCCACTTTAACGCGGACTTTGTACGCACGGGAACTACTTTTTACGCGAATTGGCATATTGGTCGTTCCTTTCTTGTTTGTTTATTTTTGCTACGACCCGAAGCTTAGCACTTCGAGCACGCGGATTGGAAGCAATTTCAGCGTCACTGGCAGTGACGGGTTTTTTGGTCAACTGTCTGTAGTCGGCATCGTATCGTTCGCCACTGACCCGAGCGAACGCTTGTTTAACAATACGGTCTTCTAGGCTATGAAAGGTAATGACGCCTAATCGCCCACCAGGCGCAAGGAGCTTGAGCCAATAGTCGAGAGCAGCCTCTAACTGTCCTAGCTCATCGTTTACGGCAATGCGAAGCGCCTGAAAGCTCTTTGTTGCTGGATGTACCCTGCCCCTTCGAGGCAGCACACTGGCAATCACATCGGCAAGCTGCGTTGTCGTCGCCATCGGACGAGCAGACACAATTGCACGCGCAATTTTGCGAGCTTGGATCTCTTCACCGTAACGACGAAGTAAACTCGCGAGCTCTGGCTCGTCCATATCATTGACAATGGTTGCAGCCGTTACTTTTGACCGTTTATCCATGCGCATATCTAGCGGTCCTTCCGCTCGAAAACTAAAACCACGTTCAGCGTCGTCAAGATGCACTGAAGACACCCCGATATCCGCTAGTACCAAGTCAAACTGCCGCCCAGCCTGAGCGAGTTCCTGACTTGCCGACAAAAAATCGGCATGCATGAGCTGAGCACCGTCGTGCTCAAAGTGTTGAAGCGCCGCAATCGCCGTATCGTCGCGGTCCACTAAAACCGCTTGACCAGGTGCACGCGTTCGCTCAAGCACCGCCGATGCGTGCCCGCCGTATCCAGCCGTGACATCGAGATATGACTCGCTTTTCTTTGGCTGCATATGCTCAAGCACTGCGTCTAGCAGTACTGGTACATGTTGTGTTGTGATTTTTGAGTGCATACGCACGTTTTTTGTTTTTTTGCGGTATCCGTTCCTGCTTCTTAACTTAAAGTCCATCAACTCGTCTCGCATGGCGCGCCGACGAACTTTTTTCTTGAAAAAGCAAAGGGTACCTTCTTTTGTTTTTATTTGGTGATTTTTGTTTGTCTTCGCTGTCAACGTCTCTTCGCAGGGAGACATCACACAGCATTTTATGTATCACCTATTCAGCAACCAGCTTTTTGTTTTGTGTACGTAGTTTTTGTTTTTATTTCCCCCGCTACACGAGTTTTACCGAGCGGAGGGTGTTTTAAAGGCCGTATGTATAGAAGTTTGTTAAACGAGACTTTTTATTAAAAATCTTGTACTTCCGACTTCCTTTAAAACGTTTTTTTAAGTTGAGAGACTTATGTGAGGTGGAGTTTTGGGAGGTGTTTTAAGTGGAAAGAACCAAGGCTTTTTTATAGTGGTGCCTTCGTGTGTCCACTTGCTGATTGCCGAATAGGTGATCCTAAATCTCAAGATAACCCTTTACATGGTTTTCTCGACGCGCCGGGCAAGAATGTCATTTTTGCTCGGGCTGCTCTTTCCAGCCTGTGACTAGAAAAAGTCGATTTCGGTGTATTCGTTACAGTAACGATCAATGTTACCTGATCAATTACTTTTGCTTACTTCGCCGGATTGTTAAAGGGCTTTTTTTAAATATCAAATAGGCCACTATGCTCTATTCGACCGCCATTAAACGCCAATATTTTCCGACAGACACAGCGGCGACCTCTTTGGTAATCCCCGCATAATCCAGCAAATGCTGTTCTAGCGTGATTCGCCCCTGTTTGCCGTCCAGTGACTGTTCTACCTTCCCCATTCGGAATTGCACATTTAGGTCGGCCGTTCGCTCGTCTAGGATATCTCCTTCGAGCCGCGGTTCCACCAAATTGTCCCAGACCCCTTTCGGGTACAGGTGCAGGTAGGTGCCAAATCCACGGGTTATGACTGCCCCACTCGCGAAGGTGTCTCGAAGCTCGGTCGGTATGGTTAACCGTCGCTTGTCATCGAGTTTCCGCTGGAAGTAGTCCACCTGTGTCATGGCTTGTTTGTTAAGTAACCCTTTTGTTGATGGTTTTTGTTTGCGAGCATCTCGTTTGGAGCTGTTAAAAGCATTTGAGACGGTAGGATGCCTATTTTGATGGGCTACCTACGTTTACCCACTGCGAACAGTTTACTACCCACTTTCACCCACATCAATACACATTTTATGAAAAAGGTGGTGCTATTTACACCACTTTTCCACATATCCTGGGGATAACTCGGCCCCCATCCTCGCACTCTTGTCCCTACGATATTGAAACTAGATGCCCGTAACACGGGCTAACTCATATCAAACTCACGCACAGCTACATTCTATAATTTATTCCCATGATCTATGGGTTTAGAATGAGCGTAGGCCCTCCATAAAGCATAGAATCCGAAACAAATTCGGAATGAAGGCAACCAGTTTATGTGTCGTCATCATTTAGCTTGACTGGGAGTCCAGCCGCAAAGCTAGGGCAAGCATATCCCTCTCTTCTCTGAAATTACACCCCGGTGACAGCGGTGCGGCGAGCGATCGCGGTGATGGCATGGCCATGAAGCGTTTCCGCCTCGCGGAGTTGCAGCGTGTGGACACCTTCATAATGCACAGGCATGGCATACGCCACTTTTATCAGTTCACTGCTGCTCTTTGCAATAGTGACTAAAAGTGTCGCCACCGCTAGGTATAGCCCAAGGTGAAGATGTAAATGCTGAATTTTTTGTTTTTTGTGTTTTTTTGACATTTTTTGTACGTCCTAACAACCATTGTAGCAAAACATAACTATTTTGTCAAGTATATGTTTTTCTTTCAAATACTACCCTATGGTAGTCTAAAGAAACCAAAAAAATCTCACGTGTGCGTGCAAATAGCCCAAGCGATTTGCGTGTATGGCCAGTTATATGCTGACGCCTACTCTAATCAATACTGAGCTTGGGCGCGAAAGTAGTAGAGTCTACGAGGCTGTCGTTAATTTCGTAGTTTTCGCCAGGGTTAAGTGCTACAAACTCTACGCCGTGCTCACCGAGCACCTCTTTCATGCGACGGTATGTCCACGCACGGGCTTCATCTTGCCAAAACCAATCATGGATCGGCAAAACAAACTTTGGCTTTAGCTCTAGTGCCTTCGCGAGCGCATCTCTGGTCGTCCCCCACGGTCCAGTCATCGGCAGCGCCAGTACAGGGCAGGTCTCGTGGAAGCTGACACTATCGCCAGGATGACTAAACATCTCTAAATAGTGCACACCAATCTGTTCAGGAGGCTTGCCGCCAAAAGGCGCAATTTCTTCGTGTGGAGAGCCAAAAAAGCGGCTACTGCTTGTTGGTAGATCAGAAGCAGTAACACCGTGCTTATTGAGTTCTGCGGCCACCTCAGGTGTACTGATTATATGTACATTTGGAAATTTGCGCGGAGTTTGAGTAGCGCCTCAACATCACAGTGGTCAGCGTGTTCATGCGTTATATAAATCTCGTCGAGCTGATCGAGAAGTTCCACTGGTACCTGACTCCAAACCCCTGGGTCAAAAAGCGCGACCTTCCTACCAGATAGATTTGTATCAACCAGTACACAAGAGTGTCCAAATCTCGTTATTTTCATATCTCTCCTCCCTATCTATCCTATAATTCTGCGAGAGTTAAGGTTTATTATTTTGAACTTCGGCTCTTGGCTCTCCGAAAGTCTCGGTAGGCTAGCTCACGGCGGTGAGTGTTTATGTCTTCGATGTAGGGCTCAAAGTCTTTAAGTAGCGTCGAATAACGCCGGTTGGGGGTAAAGACTTTAGCCAGCTTTTTGCCGTTTGCAAGATATTCGACGAGGCTGAAGAAATCGCCGTCACCACTGATGATGACCGCTTTATCGTAATTTGGCAGTTCTTTCATGGCGTAGAGCACCAGGTCGGCGTCAATATTGCCTTTCACCAGGGATTTCTCCTCGACCCCTGTTTTTTCAGATGGTTTTTCACCTGGTTTCGCCTTTTTGGCGGCGTTAGACGAAGTCGTAGGGGCGTCTTTCGCGCCATTTTGGCTAGGGCTTTTAATCTCTAGGGTAGGTTTCAAAACCACCAAAAAACCGTGTGCATACATTTGCTCATACAAGGCTTCGTTTTCCTGCATATAGCCGATAAACATGTAGGCGTGTGTCACGCCGTGCTTTTCGGCCAGCCACAGCCGCAGCTTGTGCCAATCCATCTTCCAGCCCATTTTTTGCACCCCAAGGTTCAAGTTTTGGCTATCAATAAACGCGTAATTACCTTTGGGTTTTGGCGGTTCCATCTTCTGCGCTGGTTTGGCAGCAGGCTTCCCGCGCCGCCTATACCACGGTTTTTTGCCCCCACCCTGTTTTTGCTGTTCGCTCATACCCATTAGTATACAGAGTTAACCCATAAGAGTTAAGGGCTCACCCGCACAAGACGACTCTACTTTTTAGCTTGCAGCATAGTAAGAAGCTCTGACCCATATTTTTCTAGCTTCATTTTGCCCATACCTTTGACACCTAAGAGCGCCTGTTCAGTCTGTGGCTTGCGCGTCGCTATCTCCTCAAGAAGTGTGTCGTGGGCGACCATGTAGGGCGGGATTTTCTGCTTGGCAGCCTGAGTGGTTCGCCATTTTTTTAACTGCAAAAGTAGTTCAGTGTCAACGACAGATTTCACTTCATTTTGGTTCGCCTCCTCTGTAAAATCAGGTGTTTTTTCACCTAGGATTTCAGACGCGTTCCTTAAATGCTCGTCAAACTCGTGGATAATCGGGTGCATGACGAGAGCCATGCGGTTCACACCGCGTAAATAAACGCCGTCCATGCTCCGCACCCGGCTCAGCGCCA